>JBPCQX010000183.1:0-5880 GCA_050997675.1 Solirubrobacteraceae bacterium | reverse complement strand
GCGCCTGGTCGCCTGAACTGCCGGGCTGTGTCGCGCTGGGCGACTCGATCGATGAGACCGTGGCCGAGATGCGCGAGGCGATCGCGTTTCACCTCGAGGGCCTGGCCGCTGACGGCGACCCGGTCCCCGAGCCCACCGGCCCGGGCGTCTACATCGAGCAGCACGCCGCCGCACTCGCCTAACGCCCCCGGCGCCTGCCCTGACCGCCCTCGGCCTCGGCCTCGCCGAGGTTCGCTGGCGTTCGCTGGGTGCGGGTTGTGGGGGGAGGTGTGAGTGTGCTTGTGGCGGAGCCGGGGTGACTGCGCGAGGGGGTCGCCCGCCGGCCATGGATGGCCGGCGGAATGGGCACGGACGGGACGGCCTATCGGTCGCGATGAGATTCTCGAGGGCCGCAGAACGGCTGAGAACGCGCCGATTGGTCGCCGAGAGACGCGTCGGCGACCCCACAGCGTGATTCCGGGCCCAGCACGGGGGCGGCGGGGGCTTTGTCGGCGCGGCAGCGAGCCGGAGAACGGCCCGGATGCCCGGGCCAGGGCCCGTTAGAAGCCGAGCGAGGGGCCTTCTCGCCCTCGCTCGATCCCGCGCGCGGGCCGTTCGAGCTCGGGTTCGAGCGGGTCACCGGGCCGCCGCGGCCACCGGCGGACGGTGGTGGGCGGTGCGACCGCGGCGTCGACCAGCTGAGTCGCGCGCAGGGTGTCGTAGGTCTGCTCGGCGGCCTGGTGGCGATCGTCGGCTTGCTCATACGCGCGCGTGGCGGCGTGATGGCGATCCTGGGCGCCGGGATGCTGGGCCTCCCACGCCCGGCGCTGGCGGTCAAGCTGGGCCTGCCGGTCCTGGGCCTCTTGCTCAAAGCGCTGCTGGCGCTCGGCTGCCTGGCGTTCGCGGTCCCGGGCCGCGGCGAGCTGAGAGCGCAGCGTCCGCCCGCGCTCACCGAGCCGCGCGAACCGTCCCAGCTCTGAGAGCCGGCCGGTGAGCTGCTCGCCCTGGGCGGCCGCATAGTGCGCTTGCTGGCCGGCCGCGGCGGCGTCGGCGAGCGCGTGGGGCAGCTGGGAGTCGCGTGGCATGGTGGCCATCACCCGCGCCGCCTGGTCGCGCTGCACCCGCGCCCGGTCAAGCTCAGCGGCGGTCTGGTCGCGCCGCTCGCGGGCCCGGTCAAGCCGGGCGCGCTGCTGCTCGCGCTGATCAGGCGCCTGACGCCGCGGACCGGCCTCGTCACGGTCGGGCTGACGGGACGGGAAGGGGACGCTCTGCTCGGCCAGCTCGCGCGCCACCCGCTGCTCGTGCGCCAACGCGACCGCGATCGACGGCACCTCGGGCTCTGAGCGCCCCAGCCGGTCAGCCAGCCGGCCCAGCCGGTCCTCCCGCCCGCCGCCATCCTCCGCCTCGACGTCGACGTCGAGGCGCTCAGCGCTGGCATACGGCCGGGTGCTTTCTCGCGCGCGGGTCAACGCGACATAGGTGCCGTTGGCGTCTGAGTGCTCGCCGGCGATCACATGGCAGCGGTCAACGGTCTGTCCCTGAGCGGGGAACGTGTGTGACACATAGCCCAGCCGGGCGCTCGCGGCATCCAACTGCGCGCGGTCAAAGCCGACCTGCCGACCGTCGGTGAGCTGCACGGTCGCGGCCTGCTCGTCCTCGTCGACGTCGAGGACCCGACCGCGAGTCCCGTTACGCACCGCCCCCACCTCCGGATGCACGCTCGCGGCACGCAAAACGATCTCATCACCTGAGCGCAGCCCATACGGCCGCCCCGCCAACGCCACCTCCCGCTCGCCAAGCTCGCCATCCTGGGCGCGCAGCGCCTGGGCTCGAGCGTTGAGCCCGTCCAATTGCTCGTTGCTGGTCTGCACGACGACCAGCGCGGTCTTGCCCTCCCGCCGGTCGGTGTGCGCAGCCTCAAGCGCCCGGTCCTCGGCTTGGCGCTGGGTCTCGGCGATCAGGACGCGGCCGCGGCGCGAAAAACCGGCGAGGGCCTGGTCGTGTTCACCGGCACGCCACCTGGCCTGATCGCGACGATCCGCCGCGTCTTCGGCTCTAACGATCCGTGACAGCTGCACCAGCCCCCCACGCTCTGAAGCGGCGGTCTCGATCGCCGGCCACAGCCCGCCCGCGCCGACGGCGTGGGATTGGCGGGGGTCCCCGACTTCGATCACCCGCGCGCCGCCGACGGCGGCCGTCTCCAGCAGCCACGCCTGCTCGCGGGTAGACGCCAGTACGGCTTCGTCATGGATGACCGTCACCTCGGGCCCTAACTGCACCGCGCCGCGAGCGACGGCGGCCTGCAGCGCCGCGGTGGAGTACCCCGCCGCGTTCACCCCCTCCTGTGCGAGCTCGGCGGTGAGACGCTCCGCGGCCTGCGCGCCGGTCGAAGTGACGATCACCTGTTGCCCGGCGGCCTGGTGGGCGCGGGCGACGCCGGTCAGCGCGGTGCTCTTGCCCGTCCCGGCCTGCCCCACAATCACCGTGAGGCGTCGGTCAGAGCACGCCACCCGCATCGCCTGCTCCTGCTCGACGGCCAGCTGGGCACCGCCGAGCGCGAGCGCTGAGCGCAGCTCTGACACGTCAGCGTCGACCAGCTCAGGGTCGATCGCCTCCGTAGGCGTGCCGGCCAGCGCGCGCGCTGCGGTGACCGCGGCACGCTCGGCACCCCTGTGTGAGCGGGTCGTCTCCCGGCCGTCGACCAGCTGCAGGATCTCTGAGCGCTCGCGCAGCTGCTCCAAGGCCACCAACCCCGCGGCCGGGTCACCGCCGGCGCTGACCTCAAGCGCGACCGCCCGGGCCTCCCGGGCCGCGAACGTCGCATCAAACTCCGTCAGCCGCGAGAGGATCCGCCGCTCGATCGCCGGCTCGAGCTCAGCGACGTCGACCTGACGGCCGGGCTCGTGGATTAACGCCTGGACGGATCGGGCGTCAAACCCGTGCTCGCGGGCCTGCTGCCACCACGCCTGGTCCAGATCCCCCGCGGTCTGCAACCCCCCCTCGCCCTTCGCTGCCCGAGTCGTCATCGCGACCGCCCGCTGCTCAGCCGGCAACAGCTGCCCCGAACGCTCCAGGGCCGCGAGCCGCTCAGCCGCGGCGTCAGCGCCCGGGCCGCCGTCGGCGACCTGCCCCTGGAGCTCTGAGAAGCGTTCTGACAGGCGGCGGTCAATCGCCTGGCGTACCTGCTGGTGACGCCCTGACCACGCCTGCAGGAGCCCCTGAGGAACGCCGGAGAGCTCGAAGTAGCGTCCCCCCCGCCCCGTCCCCGCCTGAACCTGAAAGCCGAGCGCTGACAGCTCAGTAGCCAACTGCGCGCGGTACGCCGCGCCGAGCTCGCGCTGATGCACCAGCCAGGAGCGCGACTCGATCGCCACCACCCGCCCATCCCCCTGACGAACCGCGCCATGCAACACCACATGAGAGTGCAACTGCGGATCCGGCGGCCGCCCCGAAACGGCCCGCGCGGTCGTATGCCGCCACGACGTCGCCAACAACTCCGCCGGGGTCTCGCGCAACACCGTCTCACGGTCCACCCGGCGACGGACCATCGGCACATACTCGGTGGCGTGCGCCAGCGCAGCGTCGACGGCGCGCTCCTGCGCCGCCTCGATCCCCGCCCGCAGCTCCGGCGAGGCCAGCGCCCACACCGCCGACACGCTCTTCGGCGCGCTGAACGTCGCGTCGATCGCCGCCACCGCACTCCCGCCCGCACCACCGGCCCGCAGCTGTTCGCCGGTCGCGGGGTTGCGGACCGCCATCACGGCTTGGAACTGCTCAGCGGCGACCGGCCGCGACGCGTCGACGCCCAGCGTCTCCCCGCCACGCTGCCCTAAGACCCACCGGCCGGGGGCCTCCACCCGCTCCCCATCGGCAGCCAGGTAGTAGTCCCCCGCCTCCGCGGCGACCGTTCGGCCCTCGAGGTACTGGCCGTACGCCGCCGCGCCCGACCCCGCGATTTTCGCGACCGTCAACACAGCCAAACAGCCGCATCGAACAGGGGCCCCCGGCACCCCTCCCCGCCGCCTGCCCACGCCGCCCGGCAGGCGACCGCAGAGAGGGTCTGAGAGGGGTTTGGGCGGGGGACGTCCAGCACTAGGTGCGTAAAGTGTATCGCTTGTTGCGGTTGTTGTTCTAGGGAGAGGGTCTTGTCTGTTGGATGGGGTACTTTGACGGGACGGTTTTGGGCCTGTTTGAGAGTGGAGGGTTCATAGGTCGATGAATGCGATGGGGAGGAGATGCGGTGGATGGGCTTGAAGGGTTCATGGGGTCTAAGGGAGGCTGATCGTGCGATTTTCAGACCCCTCCCTTCTTGGCGTCTTTTCTGATCAGGCACGAATGTGCCGGCAGTTGAGCAGCGGTCACGTTCGTGCGGAGCTCGAGCACGCAGCCGGCAAGGCCTTGGCGGCTGGCGATGGTCCCCGAGGCCCGAAGGGGTGAGTGGGGCCAAGAACCAGCCGCACCCGGCCAGGGTTATCAACAGGCGCCGCGCGCACCCGCGCGCAGATCCCTTAGGACCTATCTAGTAGGACATATCCTGTGCAACTCGCGTGCCGTGCTTTTTGCCGGAAATTGCAACTCGCGTGCCGTGCTTCGTAGCAACTCGCGTGCCGTGCTTTTATGCGCCCCAGGTGCCCTCGATGAGCCCGGCAACTGAAGTGCCGTGCTTTTTCTGTCCGAGGCGCCTAGCAAGCTTCTCGTATGCCGCAATCCCGGCATTGGCAGGGTCAAGCCCCCAGGGCTAGCCTCCTGCATCCGATGATCGAGCCGACGAGCAACAGCGAGCCGGCCGAGGCAGCCTTCGTCGCCCGCTGCCTGCTCGGTCCGGGCGTCGTAGGGGCGAGCCGGAAAATTTCGATGCTCGACCTCCGCGTCTGGGCAGCGCTGTGTGGCTTGCTGCATACCCAACACCTGAGCGCCAGCGGCGAGCAGGATCCCGACCTTGCGCATCCGCTCGCCAGAACGGTTGAGACGACCGGTTATCAGCTCGCCGAACGCGTCTGTGCCGACGTAGGTGGTACGCAGTATCGAGCGCTGCTGCGGTCGCTAATCCGCCTGGCAGACACGCGGGCGTGCGTCCAAACTGTGGAGCGCGATCCCGAGCTTGCGGCGCAGCTGGTGCGTGCGGGCTATGTGCCGCTGATCGGCGAGATTTGGCTCGCCACGATGCGGCTTGATCTGCGTACCCATCGTGAGTGGGGGGCGCTTAAGGCCTCGACATCGATCAAGGTGGAGATCGGGCATTGGACGGCCCAGCAAATCGTGGCGGGCCGCTGTACGTGGCTCGATCTCGACCTTCTGCGTGAGCTTGGGAGCGGTCTAGCGGCACGTGTGTGGATCGCCCTGGAGGCGTGGGCGCGCTGGCCACAACGGTCGCTGGACGGGCGCGAGGAGTGCGCGATCGGGCTCGGGGCTCCCGCACTGCAATCGCTTGGGGTAGGCAACTACGGCCGACTAGAGCGAGCGCGCAATGCGCTCAATCGCGCCGGGGCACAGCTCGTCAGCGTCGACCCCGCCTACGAGAACGTCGGCTGCGAGCACCGCGGCGGTGGCTGGTCCCTAGTGGTTCGTCGCGTCTGCGGCTCCAAAGCCCGCACGCAGGCGCGGCAAGGCGCCCCTTGGCGCTCGCAGGGGGTCGCAGCTGCCAAGCGTCAGCGACAAGCCGGGCGCGCAGAGCGCGCTCAGGTCCGAGCTGCCATCCACGCAAGTCTCGGCTGATCAGCCTCGCATGATCCGCCAGGCAGCTGTTCGATCGGCAGCGTCGACGAGCTGACGGCGTAAACGGACGTGCCGTTGCTGTAGGGATGCTGTAGGGATCCCTCCGCTGAGAACCTTCTCGCCGCAGCAGGACGCAGGTGCGTCGTCTGACGCAAGCGTTGTAGCTGCAGCGTGCCGCAAGTGCGT
>JBPCQX010000129.1:0-2646 GCA_050997675.1 Solirubrobacteraceae bacterium | reverse complement strand
GCCGAGCCGGCGGGCCAGAGCGGCGAGCACGGCGACTACGCCGGCATCACGTGGGAGCGGATCGTGGCCGAGGACGGGGTGTTCTGGCCGTGCCCGGACGAGGGCCACCCGGGCACGCCGCGGCTGTTCCTGGACGGCTTCGCGACGCCGGACGGCCGCGCTCGCTTCCACGCCGTCAGCCACCGCGCGGCCGCCGAGGAGCCAGACGAGGAGTTCCCCCTCTACCTCACGACGGGCCGGACACTCGCCCACTACCAGTCAGGCACCCAAACGATGCGCGTGGACGAGCTCCGTGCGAGTGAGCCCGACCCTTTCGTCGAGTTGCACCCCGTGCTCGCCCGGCACCTCGCCATCGAGGATGCCGACCTGCTGTGGCTGCGCAGCCGCCGGGGAACGGCCTGCGCGCGCGCCCGGGTGACCCCCGACATCCGTCCCGACACGCTGTTCATGCCATTTCACTGGGGCGGCACCGGACGGGCCAACCTGCTCACCAATCCGGCGCTCGACCCGGCCTCCAAGATGCCCGAGTTCAAGGTGTGCGCCGTGTGCATCGAGCGCGTCGAACGCCCGGCCGACCAAGCGGGGCCGGTTCGCGCTCCGCAGACCAGAGGAGACGAGAAATGAGTTCGAGTCCGCGCTTCCTGCAGGGCATCCTCGACTTTGACGGGCGTGGGATGCACGCGCCGTTCCTGCTAGACGCGAAGCTGACCTACTCGGTTCCGGTGGGCAACGAGGCGCAGCTCGTGTACTTCCGCGGCGGCAACGTCAGCTCGGAGCTCGCTTGCGCGATCGTGATGCGCGACGGGGAGCCGATGCGCTACTTCGCGATCGGGGCCCGTTCGAGCACGCACGTCGCCCTTCGCGTTGTCGAGGACCTGCTGGCCGAGACCAGGATCGAGCTGCACCTGGCCGCGCCCGAGGGAGCGTCCGGCCAGATCGTCGTCGACCTCGGCCTGATCGAGATCTGAGAGGACTGACATGACTGAGAAGAAGCGGCTTGTCGTCGTCGGGAACGGGATGGCCGGCGCGCGCGCAGTAGAGGAGATCCTCGAGCGCGGGGGAGCCGACCAGTTCGAGATCACGATGTTCGGCGACGAGCCGCACGGCAACTACAACCGCATCTCGCTGTCGAACGTCCTCGCCGGCCTGGAGGATCCGGCCGCGATCTTCCTGAACCCGCTCGACTGGTACGTGGAGAACGCGATCGCCCTGCGGGCCGGCGTGCGGATCACCCGCGTCGATCGCTTCGCCCGCGAGGTGACGGCAGACGACGGGACCGTCCATCGGTACGACAAGCTGATCATCGCCACCGGCAGCCGGACGTTCTTTCCGCCGATCCCCGGGCTCCTGGGCGACGACGAGCGCCCGCGACGGGGGGTGTTCGGCTTTCGCAACATCGCAGACACCTCGCAGATGCTCGACTGGGCGGAGCGCGCCACCCAGGTCGTGGTGATCGGCGGTGGCCTCCTCGGGCTCGAGGCGGCGCGCGGCCTGCTCGAGCAGGGGAGGGCGGTCCACGTCGTCCACCGGTCGTCGCGGCTGATGAACATGCAACTCGACGGGCAGGCCGGTGCGATCCTGCGCCGGGGCGTCGAGGATCTGGGCGTCCACGTCCACCTCGAGACGAGCACGACCCGGGTCCTCGCGGGCGAGGACGGCCGCGTCGCGGGGCTGCAGTTCGGCGACGGGTCGGAGCTCGACTGCGACATGCTCGTGGTCACGGCGGGGATCCGCCCGAACACCGACCTGGCGTCGAGCGCCGGGCTGGTGGTCGAGCGGGCGATCGTCGTCGACGACGCGATGCGGGCGCTCGACGAAGCGGACATCTACGTCGTCGGCGAATGCGCCCAGCACCGCGGGCAGGTCTACGGCCTGGTCGCTCCGCTGTGGGAGCAGGCTGTGGTGCTGGCTGACCACATCACGGGCACCAACACGCACGCGGCCTACCACGGCTCGAAGGTCGCCACCAAGCTAAAGGTGTCAGGCATCGACCTGGCGACCATGGGACAGGTCGAGCCCGAGCACGCCGACGACGAGTTCATCCAGTACGCCGAGCCCAAACGGCGCGTGTACACGGCGGTGATCGTGCGTGACGGCAAGCTTGTCGGCGCGACGCTCCTCGGGGATGTGAGCAAGGTCTCCTTCCTGATGCAGGCCTTCGACCGGGGAATGGTGCTGCCGGAGGATCGCCGGTCGCTGCTTTTCGACCTCGGCGCGCCGGCGGCGGCCGCGAGCGTGGCCGAGCTCTCAGACGACGCGCAGATCTGCAACGGCAACGGCGTGACCGAGGGCGCGATCCGCGCGTGCGTCAAGGACGGCGCGCGGACGATGCGCGCCGTGGCCGCGGCGACCCGCGCCGGCAGCGGCTGCGGGTCGTGCAAGTGCCAGGTCCTCGAGATCCTCGAGTGGACGACCGGCGGCCAGCTCGAAGTAGATCCCGCCGCTGACTCCTACGTTCCGTCTATTCCGTTTGCCAAGCTCGAGCTGGTGCACCTCGTGCGCGATCGCGGCCTGCGCTCGGTCTCGTCGGTCTTCGAGGCCTTCGGAACCGAGCCCGAGGATCCAAAGTCCAAGCCCGCGATAGTCTCGCTGCTGAAGATGGTGTGGGGTGCCGAGTACGTCGACGAGCGCGACGCGCGCTTCATC
>JBPCQX010000102.1:0-12400 GCA_050997675.1 Solirubrobacteraceae bacterium | reverse complement strand
TTGGCCAGCTCTCTCGATCGCATCAACGAGTACCTGATGCGATGGGCCATGCGGAAATACAAACGACTGCGGCGCCGTCCACGGGCGGCCTGGGAACTCGTGGCCTCAGCGCGCAAGCGCCAGCCCGCGGATGCGCACGAGCTCGGCGTCGAGAGCGGCGGGGTCGGTAATGCTCGTCAGATGCGGCCAGTCGCCCTTGAGATGGCTGAAGAAGCTCTCGATGGGCGCCTGGTCAGTCGGGATGCCGGGCCGGCCGTGGTGCTGGGTGATGGCCATCAGCGCCATGAACTGGCGGGTGTCAGTCGCGGTCATCTCGGTCCCATTGTCTGACCACGCGACGAGGATCGGCAGCCCGTCCTGGGCCGCGGGCGGCATGCCTTCGCTGTCGAGGAGGTCCTGGTCCTCCAGGGCGCGGGCGAAGATCAGCTGCGCTTGGGTCGAGGTCTGCTCGGTGGTGAGCAGGTACCCGATCCAGTAGCGGGTGACGACGTCAACGATCGCATAGGCGATCCGCTTTGAGCGGGTGAAGTGGGTCGCGTCCCAGATCCAGATGCGGTTCTTCTCTCACGGAACCTGCGGCATAGCAGGCAAAACAGGCCTGGCGCGGATGGGCTCGCCCGGCAGCGTGACCCGGTGGCGGAGCGCGACGCGCAACAGCGTTGAGGGCGACACGAACACGCTTCCGGTGTAGGAGCCACGGTGCGCGAGGTTGCGATGCGACCGGTCAACTCCCCCCCACTGCTCGATCAGCTCGAGGATCGCCTGCTCCTCCCACTCAAGCAGGCCATGGACCGCGCCGCCACCCGAATCGTGGTCCGCCAGCGTGCCGGTCTCTCGGAGTCGCTGACGCCAGCGGTGCGCGCGGACGTCGGCGAGGTCAAGCACCCGACAGCATCGAGCGTGCGCCCAGCCGTCGGCGACAGCGCGGTCGATCAGCCCCAGCAGCTCGAGCTTGGTCTCGGCGCTCACACACGCGGGGACCTGGGCCGAAAAGCCCGAGCGCTGCCTTCCCCGGTGCAAGGTCAGCTCGACCGCGAGCTCCTTCAGCGCCTCTGAGAGCCGGTCGTTCTCTGAACGCAACAGCTCCAGCTCGACAGCCTCCGCGGTCGCCGGGCGCACGGGCTTCGCCGACGCGAACGCAGCCAACGAAGCGTCCTTGGCCAGGGCCCGCAACCGGATGATCACGCTCACGTCGACCCCGTACTTGCGAGCCGCGTCGGCCTGCGAGATCTCCTGAGAGGTGACCTCGAGGAACAGCTCCCACTTCTCCTCCGGCGTCAACTGCCGGCGAGCTCGCCGCTTGCCATTCTCCATCATTTCGTCCTCCTGGTCCGTGGCCCGAACAGCCTTCCAGGATTAGGTTGAAAAACGGCCCCACCTCTATCACGAAGTCAGACGCAGAGGACACGTGACTGCATGGCAGGCTTACACCGTGGTCCCGGCCGTTTTGTTGGTGGTTGGCGTCGTGGCGGGCCGGCTGTCGCTGCTCGTGCTGAGCGATCGGGCAGATGGAGCCGAAGGGGTGGTCGCGAAGGTCGGCGTGGTAGGTATTGCCGCGGTTGTCTACCGGATGGTTTGACCGACCCGGGACCAGGGACTTCTTCCACATCGCGTGGGGGATGTACCTGGCATTGGGCAGCGCCGTTGCCATCGTTGCCGGCGGGGCCATCGCATCCGCGGGCGAGGGCGCCGAATCACCGGTCGTTGTGTTCCCGGAGGCGGGGACCCCAGCTCCGGCGACCGCCGCAGCGTGGTCAACGGCCGATTCGCTCGGTCCTTCGAGCGGGTAGCGGACGCACCGCGCGTCGGTCAGCGCGCGCGGTCGCTTCGGACGCGCAAGAGACTGTGGTCAGGCCACCGGAAACGCTCGTCCGAGACGCAACCAGATCTCCTCGATCGCATCGTCGGTGAGCGGGCCAGGTTGCCGCGCAAGCTTCGCGATCGGCTTCGGGCCGTCGATCAGGATGTCGCGGACGCTGAGATGGGAAAGCAGCGAGAGGTCGTCGACGTGGGGGAAGCACAACGCACCACGCACGGGGACGGAGGCGTCCGCCAGAGCGGTTCCGACGTAGCCCATCTGGTGCTCCACCCCATCGATCAGATGAGTCTGTCCGGACTCAACCGGTCCTCGCAACACCGTCCGGCGAGGCGCGAACAGCCCACCGATCCGCTCGGTCTTGATGTGCCCACGATGCGTCTTCGTGTCGATCACCAGGACCCCGCTCGCCCCGACAGCGATGTGGTCGATGTTTGCCCTGCCATGTCCAGGCACCCGTCGATCGTGCAACACACGCACGCCGCGGTCCTTTAGGTGTTTCGCCAGCCGCTCGGCAGTACGCATCTCACCTCTGGCTCCCTGCTGCCAGGCCCGCGTGCTCGCTGGCTCATCGATGAGGCGAGCCATCAGGACCCCGAACCGCCCTAGCTTCTCGCGTGCATGCTGCTCGCGTTTGTCGTGACGTCGGTCGTACTCCCGCTGAGCACTAGCTCCGGCCCGGCCCTCGCGCACCTCTGACGCTAAGACTGGGCCACATCCGACGCAGGTGAGGGTCCGGGAGCCACGGTCCCAAAAGGCTTCCACACCTACCGCGATCTCACGATCGCAGATCCGGCACTGACCGGGGCGGCGAACCCTCAGACACTTCGGTGAGCTTGAGTCTGCGATGCCGATGCCATCGGCAGGTCGACGGCGGTTGGTGAATCCTCGAGGGGACACCTCACGTCCCACAGGATCCGCACATCCCGGTAACGGACCAAGACGCGGTCGCGTCGACTCAGAACCAGGTTCGCAACGGAGCATCGCCGCTCGCAGGGCAGTGGCACGATGCGGCGGCCCCGTCAGTCGACGTGGGGCCCGCAGCACCCCTCGCAACGGACCACGACGACCGGACCGGCGTAGACGCGGCCGGCGCCGCCGCAAAGCTCGCAGGTGGCGGCTGCACGGCGCTCGTATTCGCGCAGCAGACGCGCAGCAGACGGTTTCCTGCGTGGCGCGTCTCGGCTGAGAAGCGGGCACGCAGTCGGAGCAGACCGCTTGAATCGATCACTGGGCGCACCAGCACGGCACTCGGGTCAAGCGAGCGAAGGTCGTTGTCCAACTCACTCATCAAACTGCTCCCACCCTGATCCCAAAACCTCTACGACCACCAGCGGAGCACCTCCGTTCCAGCGCGATACGTCGAGCCATTATCCGCCCGACGGCGCACAACGGGCAAGAGCGGGATCCGCCCGGCGGCGCTTAAGGAGCAAGAGCGGGGTCCGCCCGGCGGCGCTTAAGGAGCAAGAGCGGGGTCCGCCCGACGGCGCTTAGGGCAAGAATGGGGTCTTCGGTGCCTTGACCCGAACCGGGAGGCAGATGTCGCATACCGAACAACCACAGCCCCGGATGGCGATCAGCAAGGAAGTACCGGACGGCTACCGGGCGATGGTGGCACTCGATCGGACGATCTCGTTCGAGCCGCGGCTGCGCGAGCTGGTCAGGCTGCGCGCCTCGATCATCAACGGGTGTGCGTACTGCGTCGATCTGCACACCGCGAGGCGCGGACGCTGGGTGAGAGCGACCGGCGGCTTGCCGCGGTCGCCGCGTGGCGTGAGTCGCCGTTCTTCGACCAGCGCGAGCGTGCAGCGCTGGCCCTGACCGACGCGATCACGCTGATCCATGAGCGTGGGGTCCCCGACGAGGTCTACAAGGCAGCGGCCGCGAGCTTCGAGGCGACCGAGCTCGCCGAACTGATCTTTGCGAGCACGGCGATCAATGCGTGGAACCGAATCGCGGTCGCCACGCACCTGCTGCCGGACCCGGATTGAGATCAGGTTGCGGCTCCTTGACAGCCTACGTCCAAGGCATTACAAATGGTCCGGCTGGCCGCATGCGATACGGTCGGACGTTTTGCCCGCTGAGAGCTGCTGTCGTGGCCGGAGGAGGGGTTCTTATGACCAGGTTGCGTAAGTCCACTGCTCTCGTGCTCATTTGCGCGGCGGCGGGAGCGCTGAGCGCATGCGGCAGCTCTAGCAGCTCCTCGTCGGGCGCTTCCAGCGCCTCCGGCAGCAGTTCGGGCAAGGGCATGAAGGTCGGCTTCATCTATGTCTCGCCGATCCCGGGCTCCGCGTGGTCTCTGGCGTGGGATCGGGCGAGACAGGATCTGGTGAACAAGTACGGCGCCCAGACGACGGTGGTGCAGCCGATTCCCGAGACCTCCCAAGTCGTCGGCACGATGCAGGACCTGATCCGAAAGGGCGACAAGATGATCTTCGCCACGGCGATCGGCTACCAGCCGTTCGTCATCCAGGTCGCCAAGCAGAACCCGAGTGTGTACTTCGTCGTCACGGGCCCATGGATCCAGACGACCCCGCGGCCCAAGAACGTCGCGAGCGTGTACGGGAACCTGTGGGAGGTCCGCTACCTGACCGGGATCGTCGCCGCCTCGATTTCGAAGAAGAAGGCGCTCGGCTTTGTGTCCGCGCACTCGCTGTCGTCGGTCATCTCCGGCATCAACGGCTTCGAACTGGGGGCTCAGACAGTCGACCCGAGCATCAAGACAAAAGTGGTCCTGACCAACAGCTGGTACGACCCGCCAACGTCGACGCAAGCTGCTGAGACGCTCGCTTCATCTGGGGACGACGTGATCGCCAAGCACATGGACGACATTGGTGCCTGCCTCGGCGCCAAGGCCGCCAACGTGTGGTGCATCGGATCCGAGGCGGATACGAGCGCCCAGACCCCAAGCACCTACCTCACGGGGTCGGTCTACAACTGGAACAAATATTCCGAGCAGAAGTTCCAGCAGGTCGTCCACGGGAGCTTCACCAACGACGAGTTCGATGGTGATCTGGCCGACGGCCTGATCAAGCTCGGGCCGATCAACAAGATTGTGCCCTCGTCGGTGAAGTCGAAGGTCACGGCCGCGGAGAACAACCTCAAGAGCGGCAAGCTGATCGTCTACAAGGGACCGATCTACTCCAACACCGGCAAGCTGATGCTGCCGGCTGGCAAGACGTGGTCCACGCCTGGCGACGTGTATGCCCATATGACCTTCTACGTCAAGGGCGTCATCGGCACAGTCCAGAAATAAGGCGCGGCACACTTGTCGCTGTTGGCCTCATCTGGTGACCGGATCGGAGAACCACTGAAGACACGCGGCTCCGTCGTGCTTCGCGCACGCGGCCTGTCGAAGGCATTCGACGGCAAGCCGGCCAACGATGAGGTCGACTTCGAGGTGCGCAGCGGCGAGGTCCACGCTCTGCTGGGCGAGAACGGCGCGGGAAAGTCGACGCTGATCTCGATGCTGTGCGGCCACTACCGCCCGGATAGCGGCGAGATCGAGGTAGGCGGCGCCACGAGGAAGTTCTCCTCACCGCGGGACGCCCTGAGGGCGGGGATCGGCGTCCTCTACCAGGACCTGCGACAGGTCGAGCGCTTCTCCGTGCTCGAGAACGTGGTGCTCGGCACATCCGAGCGACCCAGTCCGGCCGCCGAGCAACGTGTGCGGGAGTTGTGCGAACAGCTCGGCTTTCGACTCGACCCCCGCGCGATCGTCAGTGGGTTGAGTGTTGGCGAGCGTCAACAGCTGGAGATCGTGAAGCTCCTGTTCCGTGGTACCTCGATCCTGATCCTCGACGAGCCCACGGCTGTTCTCGCGCCACAGCAGAGTGAGCAACTGTTCGAGGCCCTGGACCGGCTAGCTGCGGACCACAACGCGATCGTGTTCGTCTCCCATCGGCTCCGCGAGGTCACCGCCGCGGCAACATTCGTCACGGTGCTCCGAAACGGTCGAGTGGTCTCCCACCGCCCGGTCTCAGACGCCACGCCCGAGGAGCTCGCGCAGTTGATGGTCGGCGACGAGCACACCGCCAGCCTGCGAGCCGAGCCGGGCCGGCCGGGAGACACCGTCCTCGAACTCGACCACGTCAGCTCCCAGGCGGGGCGCCGAGCCCTGCACGATGTGAGCCTGGCGGTCCGCACGAGTGAGATCGTAGGCGTCGCCGGGGTCAGTGGCAACGGCCAGGTGGAGCTCGCCGAGCTCGCGGCGGGGTTGATCAAGCCCGCGCAAGGAACCCGCCGGGTCACGGCTCGGTCGGTAGCCTTCATCCCCGAGGACCGGCTGGCGACCGGGCTCGTGGGGCAAATGAGTATCGCCGAGAACCTCGCGCTGCGGCGCTTTGACGATCGTCCTATGTCAACGGCGGTGTGGCTGCGGCGGGGTCGATTGCGGGACTACGCACGTAGTCTGATCGAGCGCTTCCGGATCCCCACGAGCAACCCGCGGGCGCAGGTCGCGAGTCTTTCAGGCGGGGGACTCCAGCGTGTGATCGTCGCCCGCGAGATAACGGAGTCGCCCGAGTTGCTCATCGCCGCCCAGCCAACCCGTGGCCTCGACGTCGTCTCGGCCCAGGCTGTGCGGGGACAGCTGATCGCCGCCCGCGACGCCGGCGTAGGCGTGATGCTCGTGAGCGAGGACCTCGACGAACTGCTCGAGCTGTGTGATCGCATCCTTGTCATGCTCGGAGGGCGGATCGTCGCCGAGCTCCCGCGCGGTCAGGCGACACGGCAAGAGCTCGGGCGCCACATGACGGGCGCGGTGGCAGACGATTCAGCGGCCACGACGGGGGCTGTCTGATGCGCCTGGAGCGACGGACCGAGACCCCGCTTCTAGTTCGGCTGATCGTGCCGGTGCTAGCGGTCGTGGGCGGGCTGTTGATCGGCGCCGTGATCCTGTTGCTCGGCAACCACAGCGTGAGCGACGCCTACAACGCGATGTGGCAGGCGTCCTTCGGCACGAGCACCGGCTTCTACCAGACGCTCGTGCAGGCCACGCCGCTCGTGCTCACCGGTCTGGCCGTGACGATTGCGCTCCGGATGAACATTTGGAACATCGGCGGGGAGGGCCAGATGGCCCTGGGAGCCATCGGCGCCACTTTCGTCGCGTTCCACTTCCAGCACACGTCGATCCTGCCGCTGCTGCTGTTGATGTTCGCGGGAGGGATGGTGGCGGGCGCCGGTTGGGCAGCGATCGCCGCTATTCCCCGCGCCCTCAACGGCCTGAACGAGATCATCACCACACTGTTTCTCAACTACATCGGGTTGCTCCTGCTCGGCGGCCTCATCAACGGCCCGTGGAAGGACCCCACGGTCGTTGGATTCGCCTACTCCAAACCCCTCCCCGCCAACGCATCGTTGCCACTGATCGGGACCTCCGGCGTGTCGATCGGCATCTACATCGCGCTCGGCGTTGCGCTCATCATCTGGTGGCTGCTCGATCGGACCCCGTATGGGTTCTCGTTGCGTGTAGCCGGCGGCAACGTCAGAGCCGCGGAGTACCTGCGGATCGGCGTCCGGCGCCGGATCGTGCTCGTCCTGGCTCTTTCAGGCGCACTGGCCGGGATCGCCGGGGTAATTCAGCTGACCACTGCGAGCGGTCGGCTGCAGGAGGGACTCACCAACAACTACGGGTACGTCGGCATCCTCGTCGCGTTCCTAGCGCGCCAGCGTGTTGTCCCCACGGTGATCGTTGCTGTGCTTTTCGCGGGCCTGCTGAACGGCGGCGACGCTCTTCAGTCGACCGGCATCCCGAGCTCGATCGCCCAGATCGTGCAGGCGATCATCATCATCTTCGTGCTCGCCGGCGAGGCTGCGGGGTCCTATCGCCTGCACCTCAAGCGACGCCAGCGGCCCGAACGTCAGCTGGCGCCTGTGGCCGGAGGCTCCGAATGAGCTTCTGGGTCGATTCGCTGTCGACCGGGGTGGTGCTGGGAACGCCGCTCGCGTATGCCGCCACCGGCGAGCTGATCGCCGAGCGATCGGGCGTGGTGAACCTCGGGGTCGAGGGAATGATGCTGATCGGCGCGGTGGTCGGATTCATCGTCGGGCTGAAGACCGGAAGCGTCGAGCTCGCATTCATCATCGCCGCGCTGGCGGGGGGAGCCCTGGCGGCCGTGCACGGCGTGATGACGATCAACCTCCGAACCAGCCAGATTGTGATGGGCCTGACACTGACGATCCTCGGCACCGGCCTGTCGTCCTACATCGGGAACAGCTACGGGTACAAGGCGCTATCGCACACACTCAGCCCCGTAGGGATCCCGCTGCTGGACAAGATCCCATGGATCGGCAAGATCTTCTTCCACCACGACGTGATGGTCTACCTCGCCCCGGTCCTCGTCGTGATCGTCGGTCTGCTGATCACTCGCACCCGCGTCGGCCTGTGGCTGCGGGCGACCGGGGAGTCGCCGGCTGCAGCAGACGCCGCCGGGGTCCCCGTGTTCGCCGTTCGCCATGTCGCGGTCGTGGTCGGCGGCATGCTCGCGGGCATCGCGGGGGCCTACTTGTCGATCGTCTACACGCGCTCCTGGTCAGACCAGATGACCGCCGGCCGCGGCTGGATCGCGATCGCGCTCGTGATCTTCGCCTCGTGGCGGCCGCTGTTGATCCTGCCGGGCGCGCTGCTGTTCGGCTTCATCGACGCTCTCAACTTCCAGCTCCAAGCGAAGGGCGTCTCGATTCCGTCGCAGTACCTGTCGATGATGCCCTACGTCTTCACATTGATCGTCTTGTCGCTGGTATGGACTCGCCAGCGGAAACGCAACTGGGGCATGCCCCTCGCACTGGGCAACCCATACGAACGGGAGGCGCGATCATGAGCTCACAAGTGAGACTCGGCGTGGTTCAGCCGCGGACCTATTGGGGACAAGAGGAGCGGCGAAACCTCAAGGAGGCGCGTCAGTACGTCGCGCAGGCGGCGGCACTCGGCGTCGACCTGCTGGCGTTCCCGGAGAACTACCCGGGCCCATACCGGGCCTCTGATCGCTACGAGGTCGTCGAGCCGATGCGCCAGGCCTCCAAGGAACATGGCGTGTCGCTCGCCTTTGGCACCTCGATCGAGACCGAGCCGGGATCAGGCCACTTCCACATCGTCACCGTCCTCACCAACAAGGACGGGTCAGTGGCGGGTGCCTATCGCCGTACGCACCCGCGCGGCCCCTACATCTACCGTGGCGGCGACCTTTGGGACCTGCCTTATCAGGAGGCCGACGAGGTCGAGCCGATCGATATGGGATGGGGGAAGGTGGGAGTTGTCACCTGTAGCGAGGCGTTCGTGCCCGAGGTGGCCCGCCTCCACGCGCTCAAGGGCGCGGAGCTGTGCCTGTTCCCCACCGGGATCGTGATCGACGAGCTTGGCTACACCGACAACTGGCGGACGCTGGTGCGGGCGCGCGCGATTGAAAACCTGATGTACACGGCGATCACAGTGCACCTCTTCCCACCCGAATTCGCGGATCCGTACCGGCAAGCGCGCATGGACGAGGCACCGAGCGCATCCGGGCTGACCCGAGGGATCGCGATGATCTCCTCACCCGAGCGCGTGCTGGCCCAGAGCGAGGCCCCGGGGATCCTCACCGCGGACCTCGACCTCCAGCGGATCCGCTCCCTGCGCGACACCGAGGAGGAGCTGATCGTGCCCGCCCCGTACTGCACGATCCCCGGGGTCCTCTCGTGGCGACGTCCCGAGATCCTCGGTGAGCTCGCTGCCGCGGCTGACCATCAGCCCGTGGCGTGAGCACCGCCAGCGCGGTGAACGCGCCGCTGCTCGCCGAGGGCAAGCTCGGTCCGCTGCATACCCGCAATCGGTTGGTCCGCTCCGGCACCTCGGAGACGATGGCTGGACCGGACGGAGAGGTAACCGAGGAGCTCGTTGCTCTGTACGAAAGGCTCGCCCGCGGCGGCGTGGGGATGATCTTCACCGGGCACCTGTACTGCCACGAGCGAGGTAAGTACCTGCGGCGACAGACCGGCATCCATAACGACCAGCTCGTCGGCGGGCTGCGGCGGCTCGCCGAGGCGGTGCACCGGGCCGGGGGTCTGGTGGCGGCCCAGATCGCGCACGCGGGCAGCCAGTCACGAGTGCGCGCCGTAGAGCCGCTCGCACCGTCGGCCGTCCCAAACGCGCTGACCGGGCGGCCGGTGCCGGCCGCCTCGGGCGAGGAGATCTCGGAAGCTGTTGAAGCGTTCGCCGCAGCCGCGCGCCGCGCGGTCGAGGCGGGCTTTGACGGGGTTCACATCCATGCCGCGAACGGCTATCTGATTAGCGAGTCCCTCTCTCCGCTGACCAACCGGCGCGACGACGACTGGGGAGGAGACGCCGAGCGCCGCTTCCGGTTTGCGCTCGAGGTGATTCGCGCGGTGCGCGCCGTGGTACCGCGCGACCGCGTCCTCACGATCAAGCTCGGCGTGGTCGACGCGCCGAGCGGGGGACTCGGCCTCGAGCAGTCGATTCCGCTCGCGGAACGCGCGGTGCAAGCTGGCGTCGACGCGATCGAGGTCTCCTGCGGGGTGATGGTCCGGATCGGCGACTCCGCCAGGGAGTACGTCGCGGTCGATCGCCGCCGGGCGGCCGCCGACCTGCTGCTTCATCGCGTACTGTCGCCGCCGGCGGATGAGGCGTACTTCATGCCATGGGCGCGCGAGCTGAGCGCGCGGGTCAACACCACGATCGTGGCCGTCGGAGGGATGCGCCGGACCGCGACCATGTGCTCGCTGCTGGAGTCGGGCGACGCCGACTTCATCGCGATGGCGCGCCCGTATATCCGTGAGCCCGACCTCGCCGCTCAGCTCGCGCGTGGTCGCACCGGAAGGGTCGACTGCACGTCGTGCAATCTATGTCTCCGCCACGAAGGGCACCATTCCCTGCGCTGCTGGCGCACACCCCGGCGGCGCCTGTTCCAGCACGCGATCTACCGCGCGACCGGCAGCTTTCGACGAAGTCTTCCCGCAGACTAGACAGGAGAGATCCCATGACCGAGAAACAAGCCACACTGGAGGCGGCGCAGCGACTCTCACACACGCCCCTTCTGACGACGCTCGAGCAAAAGGTTGACCCCGGTCACGCGGCCCTGATCGTGGTCGACATGCAGAACGACTTCTGCGCGCCCGGGGGGATGATGGACGAGGAGGGGGCCGACATCAGCGCGGTGCAGGCGATGGCCAAGCGGCTTCCGGACCTGATCGATGCAGCGCGAGGCGCCCGCGCGCTCGTTGTGTTCATCCGCAACGTGTACTCCACCGAGGCCAACTCGTATCTGTCCGATGTCTACCTCGAGCAGGCGGCCCGCCGTCGCGGCGGCAGCTACACGGTGCGCGAGGTGTGCGGCCCGGACTCGTGGGAGGGGGACTTCTACGAGGGGATTCGGCCGCTGCCGGGCGAGCCGATCGTCACCAAGCATCGGTACGGCGCGTTTCACAACACCGATCTCGAGACGATCCTGCGGGCCCACCGCATTCGCACCGTGGTGCTGACCGGAGTGGCCACGAACGTCTGCGTGGAGACCACGGCCCGCGAGGCGTTCCTGCGCGACTTCTACGTCGTGTTCACCGCCGACGGGACGGCGAGCTACGCCGATGACACCCACGAGGCGACGCTGCGCACGATCGACAAGTACTTCGTGCCGGTGGTGTCGGTGGCGGAGGTTGCCGACATCTGGCGTCGGCCCGCCGCGGCCGACGTCGGGGATCCGCGGCTGGTCGCCCCGGCGGAAGCTTGAGCTCACCACGAGTCGCGCGCGGCGTCCGGCGCCGCGGGAAAACCCGTATGGCAAGCGGGAGCCTCCACAGTGATATCGGGCCCTGGGCACGGCAATATCCGTTGGTCGTGGGCGCGGTCAGCGACAGGAACGGTTTTCGGTCGGCCGATCTGCGGGCGGAGAGCTGATGCGCGCGCTCGGCGCCCGAGTGTTGCGCCGAGAGGACGCGCGCCTGCTGCGCGGTCGGGGGCGCTACGTCAGCGACGTGGAGCTGGCCGGCCAGCTGCACGCCGCGTTCTTGCGCAGCACCAGCGCGCACGCAAACCTGCTCGGGGTCGACGTCTCGGCCGCGCTCGAAGCGCCCGGGTGTGGCGGTCCTGACTGCTGCCGACCTGGCTAGAACCGTCAAGCCGATGCCGGCGATCTCCCGGGCTCCCGGATACCGCCCGTGCGACACGCCCGTGCTGGCGAACGACAAGGTGCGGATGGTCGGCGAGCCGGTGGCGCTGGTGCTGGCAGATGACCGCTATCACGCCAAGGACGGACCGGGCGCTGTTCGGCTGAGACTGGATCCACTGCCCGCGCTCCTGACGATGGAGGACGCACTGGCCGAGGGCGCACCCGCCATCCACTCCCAGGCGTCGGAGAACCTGTTCAACAGCTTCGAGCAGCGGATCGGCGACGTGGAGGCCGCGTTCGCGCAGGCGGACGAGGTGGTCGAGCCAGTCTCCTGAGTCGTTAGTTCGTCCGTAGCTGGTTTGGGTGAGTCGCCGGGGGGAGTTGCACCCCCCGGCGCTCGCAGAACCGGACGTGACAGTCTCCCGTCATCCGGCTCCCATCATCCGGCCTGCGGCTGCGGGCCGTGTGCTCCAGTGGGCAAAGAGCT
>JBPCQX010000097.1:0-23018 GCA_050997675.1 Solirubrobacteraceae bacterium | reverse complement strand
ACAACAAGAACAAGGACTCAAACAGCTAACCAAAACTGTCCACCGAAACGGGGGGAAGACCAGGCCGCTATCGTGACCCCCCGGTAATCGGCCCACCGCTGGATGGCTTCGCGTTGCACGTCGGGCGAGATGTAGCCCGGCCCTTCGCGGCCAAGCCGCCGCGAAACTCTGATGTAGCCATCCATCTTTGCGGGCGTCTTCGGGACCATAAGGACAGACTAGTGGGTATGCAGGTCACCACCAACCAATTCAAGAGCGGCAATCACATCGATGTCGATGGGACCGTTTTCAAGATCCTTGACTTCCAGCACGTCAAGCCCGGTAAGGGCGGCGCGTTTGTCCGCACGAAGCTGCGCCGCGCGAGTGACGGCAACGTGATCGATCGCACCTTCCGGGCAGGGGAGAAGTTTCGCTCGGTTCGCACGGAGGCGCGCAAGATGCAGTTCCTCTACAGCGACGGTGCCGAGGCCCACTTCATGGACACCGGCTCCTACGAGCAGATCGCGGTGCCTGAGGCGACGGTGGTTGAGGCGCTGAAGTGGACGCGCCCGAGCGACGAGGTCGATGTCCTGTTCATCGATGACGAGCCGGGTGATCTGCAGCTGCCCAGTGCGGTTGACCTCGAGGTGACGGAGACCGAGCCTGGCGTGAAGGGTGACACGGCTTCAGGCGGTGGCAACAAGGCGGCAACGCTCGAGACGGGGGCTGTGGTGCAGGTCCCGTTGTTCGTCAACATTGGCGACCGTGTTCGCGTCGATACCCGCGCCGGCACGTACATGTCGCGGGCTTGACGAGCGGCGGTGCGTCGCACGGAGCAGCGGCGGGCGGCGGTGTTCGCGCTCTACCAGCACGATCTCACGGGGCGCCCGCTTGCGGTCACGCTGCCTGGCGAGGCGCATGACTTCACGCGGTCGCTGGCACACGCGGCTGCTGACCGCTCGGCGGAACTCGACGAGTTGATCGAGAGCCATGCCCATGGCTGGACTGCGGAGCGGATCGCCCCGCTGGAGCGCAGCATCATGCGCGTCGCGTTGATCGAGATGCTGCACCCCGACGCGGTGCCCTCGGAGCAGCCGATTCCGCCGGAGGGCGCGATCGACGAGGCGGTTGAGACCGCGAAGACTTTCTGCGCCTCGCGGGCCCCCTCGTTCGTGAACGGCATCCTCGATGCGATTCTGAGCGAGAATGTGGCGCGATGAGCACACCGCCGCCTCTCCCGGACGCCCTTGACGCGCTGATCTCCCGCCTGCAGCTTGCAGCGGAGCAGCTTCGCTCGGGGGATCTGTCGGCGGATGCCGCAGCGGGCCTCGTGGAGGACTGCGCGGCGCTGGCGGGCGAGGCGGGTATGGAGCTTGACCGCCGCGCGCGCGACGTGGCCCATGCGCCGGGGCAGGACACGCTCCTCTAGATGGTTGCGGGTGGCGGCGGCGGGACGGACGCCGAGCGCGGCTACCCCGAGCACCTGCGCGTGCGGGTTGACGAGTACCTGCAGCAGCTGACGTTCGCTGCGGGCGCGCCGGACCTGGCGGGTATCGAGGAGGCGATGCTTTACTCGCTGCTGGCGCCGGGGAAGCGCATCCGCCCGGTGCTCGCGCTGGCCACGGCGGACGCGATTGGAGCCCGCGACGTCGATGCGGTGATGGCCCTCGCGGCGGCCCTTGAGCTGGTCCACACCTACTCCCTGATCCATGACGATCTACCGGCGATGGACGACGATGACCTGCGCCGCGGGCGCCCGACCTGCCACGTCAAGTTCGGCGAGAACGTGGCGATCCTGGCGGGCGATGCGCTCTACGCGGAGGCCTTTCGGCATCTGCTCGACTGCAGCGGCGCGCCGGCGGGGCAGACGCTGAGCGCGGCGCGGAGGCTCAGCGCGGCCACGGGAGTTGACGGCATGGTCGGCGGCCAGTACCTCGACGTCACGGAACGCGCGCCGGGCGGCCCGGCGGGCTTGCGGCGCCTGCATGCGCTGAAAACGGGCAGGTTGATCGCTGCGTCTGTCGACTGCGTACTCCTGCTGGAGGGACGATCCGAACCTGCGAGACTGCAGTTCGGCAGGTTCTCAGCTGAGCTGGGGGTCCTGTTTCAGATCGTGGATGACATCTTGGACGTAACCGGAACTGATCAGGCACTCGGCAAACCCCGTGGCAGCGACGAGCGCCACGGCAAGCGCACGTACGTCTCGGAGTACGGGCTCGAGCGCGCGCGGATCCTGGCCGGTGAATCCCATCTGGCTGCATGTGACTGGCTGAGCGCCGCGGCACCTGGGGGCGCGCCCGATCTCGAGGCGATCTGCAACTTCATCTACACGCGGACCTCGTGACCGCGCACCGCTTACTCGATGAGATCGAAGGCCCGCGCGACCTTCACGCGCTCGACGATGTCCAGCTCCAGCGCGTGGCGCAGGAGGTGCGCGAGCACATCATCGACACGGTCGGTGAGATCGGCGGGCACTTTGGCGCCAACCTCGGCACCTGTGAGCTTGCGGTGGCGCTGCATTCGCTGCTCGATTCGCCACGCGACAAAATCCTCTGGGACGTCGGTCACCAGGCCTACCCCCACAAGATCCTGACCGGGCGTCGCGACTCGCTGCAGACGATCCGCAAGTACGGGGGGCTTGCGCCGTTCTGTGCGACGTTCGAGTCTGAGCACGACATCATGGGCGCGGGGCACGCCTCGACGTCGATCGGCTATGGCGTTGGCATCAAGGAGGGCATGCGCAGGCGCGGCGAACCGGACGCCGGACGCGTGGTGGCGGTGATCGGCGACGGCGCGATGACGGGCGGTGTGGCGTTCGAGGCAATCCACCAGGCCGGCGGGCTAGGCACGCCGCTGGTCGTGGTGCTGAACGACAACGGAATGTCGATTTCTCCGAACGTGGGAGCGCTGTCTCGGTACTTCAACCGGGTGCGGCTGAACCCGCGTCTGTGGCACGCGCGGGAGGGCGTCGAGGGTGGTTTGACGAAGCTCCCCGGCGGCATCGGCAGCGCCTTCGAGCGTCTCGGCCCCCATCTGAAGGAGTCGATCAAGGCCTTCTGGGCGCCGGGGCTGTTCTGGGAAGAACTCGACTGGGCGTACACGGGCGTGATCGATGGACACGACGTGCCGGCGCTGCGCCTCGCCTTGCGCGGCGCGCTCGCGGCTCAGCGCCCGGTTGTTGTGCATGTCGCGACGGTCAAGGGGAAGGGCTTTGCGCCGGCTGAGGACGGCGGCCTGGAAGGGATGGAGCAGTGGCATGCGGCGAAGCCGCTGTCGATTTCTGACCGCGCACCGAGCCCGCCTGTCAAGCGCAAGTCCGCTCCGGGGCCGCCGCAGTACACGACGGTGTTTGGTGAGGCGCTGGTAGCGGAGTGTCGCCGCGACCCGCGTGTCGTCGGCATTACGGCGGCGATGAACTCCGGCACGGGGCTGAACATCCCTCCGAAAGCGATGCCGGAGCGCTATTTCGACGTCGGCATCGCTGAGCAGCAGGCGATCCTGTTCGCATCTGGACTTGCGCTCGAGGGTGCCAAACCGGTGGCGGCGATCTACTCCACATTTCTCCAGCGGGCGTTTGACCAGATCGTCCACGACGTCTGCCTGCAGCGCCTGAACGTCGTCTTTGCGCTCGACCGCGCTGGCCTGGTCGGCGACGACGGCCCGACACACCATGGTGTTTTTGACATCGCCTATCTGCGGTGCCTTCCGAACATTGTTCTGATGGCACCCCGCGACGAGGGCCTGCTGGTGCACATGTTGCACACTGCGCTGTCCTATGACGACGGCCCGATCGCGTTGCGCTATCCGCGTGGCGAGGGCACTGGTGTGGCGTTGCCCGATGTGCCGCAGGTGATTCCGATCGGCACGGGGGAGATCCTGCGCGAGAGCCCTGCGACGGCGGCCTCCTTGCCGCGAGTTGCCCTGCTCGGCTACGGCTCGGGTGTGGGCAAGGCGCTGGAGGCGGCTGATCTGCTGGCGGCGGACGGCATCTCGGCGACGGTCGCTGATGCACGCTTTGCAAAACCGCTCGATGCTGGGCTGCTGGCTCAGCTTGCGATGGAGCACGAACTGCTCGTGACGGTCGAGGAGGGCGTCCTGCAGGGCGGCTTCGGCTCGGCGGTCTGGGAGGCCCTGAACGAAAGCGGCACCCGGCTGCCGCGGATCCTCCGCGTCGGCCTGCCCGATCGCTATGTGACCCACGGCAAACCTGCGCTGCTCCACGTCGAGGTCGGCTTCACGGGTGAGCGCATCGCGGAGCGCGTGCGCGCGGCGCTCGGCAGCGAAGCGCTTTCCTCGCGCTCGGAGGGAAATAGAAAAGGCCCGCCGAGGCGGGCCTTTTCCGGGAGGAGAGATGCTTCAAAGCAAATCTTGACGAACGCAGGGCTCGACGTGTGTGAGAAGGCTCACAGAGCCCGCGCGGGCGCCGGCGTAGCGAGCTCTGCGAGCGCTGAGCTGAGCCGCACGCGCATCTGACTGGGCACGCTCGGATGTCCGCACGGGTAGCGCGCGGGCGCTACCGTCGGCGACATGACCAAACGCAGGCTCGATGCACTGCTCGCCGAACGTGGCCTGTTCGAGTCTCGCTCGCGCGCGGCGGCGGCGGTGATGGCGGGGGATGTGCGGCTGGGTGAGCAGGGACCTCTCGCCACGAAGCCGGGCCAAATGCTCGCTGCGGACGTCGCGCTGCACGTCGCTGAGCGTCCACGGTTCGTCTCGCGGGGGGGGATCAAACTCGCGAACGCCCTCGCGTCGGCCTCGCTGGACGTTGCTGGCCTGCGGTGCCTGGACGTGGGGGCCTCGACCGGGGGGTTCACCGACTGTCTGCTGCAGGCCGGAGCCGAGCACGTGATCTGTGTTGACGTCGCCTACGGCGAGCTCGCGTGGACGATCCGCCAGGATCCGCGCGTCACGGTACTCGAGCGCACGAACGCCCGCTCGCTGCGCGCGGACGCGCTGCCGTACGCTGCGGATCTGATTGTGGTCGATGTCTCCTTCATCTCGCTGCGGACTGTGCTCCCAGCTGTGCTCGCCTGCGCCGCTGCGGAATTCGCGTCGCTCGCACTGGTCAAGCCCCAGTTTGAGCTCGGCCGCGGGCGGGTCGGTAAGGGCGGTGTTGTGCGTGAGCCGGCGCAGCGACGCGAGGCGCTGGTCGGCGTGGGCGAAGCGGCGCGCGAGCTTGGCCGGGGTCTGCAGGCGTTTTACTCCTCCGGACTGGCGGGTCCGAAGGGAAACCGCGAGAGCTTCGCCCACCTCGTCCCGCTCGCGCGGGACTCCCCGCTCAGCGCGGTGCAGCTCGCGCTGGAGGTTGAGCCCGGATGAGCCCGCCCCGCGCCGTGAGCGTCATCACGCACGCGCGTGCAGACGTGACCGCGGAGGCTCTCCACGCGCTGTCGGCGGCGGCCGTGGAGGCGGACGTGACGCTGCGGCTGGGCGTCGAGGAGCGCGAGAAGCACGCGGAGACGATCGGTGCCCTCGCGGCGCTCGAGCCAGGCGCGGCGACCGGGGGGGAGATCGAGCTGTGCGTCGCGCTCGGTGGAGACGGCACGATCCTGCGCGCGCTGCGTTGCCACGCTCGCACACGGGCACCGGTGTTCGCGGTGAACTTCGGCGAGGTCGGCTTTCTGGCGACGGTCGAGCCGGCAGAGCTGCGTTCGGGCTTTGAGCGCGCGCTTGCGGGCGAGCTTGAAATGCTTTCGCTGCCGGCGATTGAGCTGGATACGCCGGCCGGCACCCAGACGGCGATCAACGACGTATCGGTGCACCGGCGCCCCGGTGAGCGCGTCGCAGAGCTCTCCTACTCGCTTGGCGGCGAGGAGGTCGGCAGCGTGCGCTGCGACGGGCTGGTCGTCGCGACTCCTGCGGGCTCCACCGGCTACAACCTCGCCAACGGAGGGCCGGTAATGGCTTGGGGGGTGGAGGGGATGGTGGTCTCGTTCATCGCGCCGCACACGCTGACGGCGCGGGCCCTCGTGATCGCCCCGGGCGACGTCCTCACCCTGAAGAACCGCTCCCGCCGAGCGGTTGACCTGTCCGTCGACGGACGCCCGATCGAGCCGATCGGCCCTGGCGAGGAGATCGATGCCCGCTTCGTCGACGACGTCGCCAAGCTCGTGCAGGTCAACGGATCGAGCTTCTACCGGCGGCTGCGCGAGAAGTTCGGCCGCCTTTCGCGCTGAGCGGACGGTTTGTTGCTCTCGGCGCGGGTGTTCCGTCCCCGCCCGGTGATACACCGTGAAGTACACATGTTGCTCGAACTTCGCGTACAGAATCTGTTGCTGATCGAAGAGGCCCGACTCGAGCTCGCCGCTGGCCTCAACGTGCTGACGGGCGAGACGGGGGCCGGCAAGACCGTGCTGGCGCATGCGCTTGACCTGTTGCTGGGAGGCCGTGCCCGCCAGGGAATCGTGCGCCCGGGCGCGAGCGAGGCTTACGTGGAGGGGGTGTTCGAGCTCCCGCCCGGACTCGTCGACGATCGATTGCCCGACGACGCCGAGGAACTCGTGCTGGCACGGCGCGTGGGCGCCGACGGTCGCACTCGGGCCTACATCAACGGGCGAACGCTCCCGCTCGCGGAGCTGCGCGAACTCGCGGGTGGGCTGCTGGCCTTCTACGGACAACACGAGCATCGCCGGCTGATGCTGGCGGCGGCGCAGCTCGAGATCCTCGACGGCTTCTGCGGTCCGCTCCAGCGGGAGCGGCGCACGCGGTGCACGGCGGCGTGGGCTGCGATGCGTCGCTCGCGCGAGGAGCTGCTGCGACTGGGCGAGCTTGCAGGCGCGCGCGAGCGCGAGCTCGACCTGCTGCTGTTCGAGCTGGGGGAGATCGAGGCCGTGGCCCCCGATCCCGTCGAGCGCGAGGAGCTGTTCGCCGCGCGCGAGCGCCTGCGCCACGCCGAGGGCCTTCGCAGCGCGGCTTGGGCGGGTGAGAGCGCGCTGAGCGGTGAAGATGGCGGCGCGGGCCCGCTGCTCGCGGCGGCGGGGGCGGCGCTGGAAGCTGCCGGCGGCGTCGACCCGCAGCTCGACGCACTCGCATCGCGCGCGTGCGCGCTCGTACTTGAGGCGCAGGATCTGGCCGGCGAGCTGCGCGTCTACGGCGAGGCGCTGCCATCCGAACCCGGGCGGCTTGTGGCTGTCGAGGAGCGGCTCGAGGCGATCACACGGCTCGAGCGAAAGCATGGCGGCACGATTGAAGGCGTGCTCGCCCACGCCGAGCGATGCCGTGAGCGCCGCGCCGAGCTCGAGCACGCCGAGATCGCGATCGAAGCCGTGCAACAGGAACTCGAGACGGCACAGTCGACATTTGAGCTGACCAGCGGCGAGCTCGGGGCTGCCCGCCGGGATGCGGCGCCGGCATTGTCGGACGACGTTTCGCTTCGACTGGCTTCGCTGGCGATGGGGGAGGCGGCGTTCGCGATTCACCTCGAGCCCGGCGAGCCCGGGCCCAACGGCAGCGACCTTGTGCGGTTCGAGATCGCGCCGAACCCCGGTGTGCCCGCGGCGCCGTTGCGGGACGTGGCATCGGGCGGCGAGCTTTCGAGGGTGATGCTCGCGCTGCTGGGGGCGGCCAACGCGGCGAGTGATGCGACGCTCGTGTTCGACGAGGTCGACGCCGGTATCGGCGGCCACACGGCTCGAGCTGCGGGCGAGCAGCTGCGCTCGCTGGCCGGCTCGCGGCAGCTTCTGTGCATCACCCACCTGCCCCAGGTCGCCTCGCTCGGCGCCCGCCACTTCACAATCGCCAAGGACACGCGCACGGAGCCGGCCCGGACGACGGTGGCGCGGCTCGAGACGGCGGAGGTGGTCGGCGAGCTCGTGCGGATGCTTGGCGCGTCCCCCGAAGATGTCGCTGCGCGCCGCCACGCCAAGGAGCTGCTCAGGGCGGCGTGAGCCGGTGGCATCTGGCCAGGCCGCACCACAACTTCGGCGGCGGACGTGGGTTTCCTCGTACGACTGCATCCATTCGACGAGGAGGAGTGCTTCGATGATCACCCGTATTCTCAGCCGCGCCACGCTGGGCGCGATGATCGCGACGCTCGCAGTCTCGGGCGTCGCCTCCGCCAAGGCCGGCGATAGAAGCTTCCAGCAGACCTATCCCTACGCGTCCGCGCTCTGCGCCCGCGCGGCTTCCAACACGCTGCGGCCACACTTGCAGCCGCAGGTCGCCAATGTCGTTGCTGCCTGCAACACGCTGCAGAGTGGCTTCGGCCCGCTTCAGAGCACCGTGCGTGCCGCCCAGCTCCAGTTCACCTCCGGCGTGCAGACCACGCTCGCCACGATCAGAGCTGCCTGCGCCCCAGGACAGCTGAAGGCCACGTGCCGCGCAGCGCTCCATCAGGGTCGCAGCACCCTGCGCACGTTGAGGATCCAGCATCGGACCGCCGTTCGCAGCTACTACATCGGCATCGAAGCCAATCGGCGCACCTTCTGGGCCACGATCCGCACGCTCCGCGGAGGCGCGCACATCAGGGCTGACGCACGCATCGTGCCGCTGACCAGCTAACCACCCGAGCGTGGGCGTCGCCCGGCCGCAAGGATGCGGTTCGGGCGACGCTTACGTCTGTGCGCGATCATCTCAGACGGTGCCAACGCCACAGACCAGGATCGAGCACGGCCGCAGGGCCGCCGGCCCCCCGCCGCACGCGAGCAGCGCGCTCACCGGAGCCGCGCGTCTCGGACGCCGCACCAAGCTGCTGACGAAGCGCCTGCGGGCCGGTGACATCGCCGTGCTCGAGCACGAGAACCTCGATCGCGTTTCCGCCGAGGAGCTGATCGCCGCGCGCGTTACAGCCGTGCTGAACTGTCGCCCATCGACCAGCGGCAGCTACCCGAACATGGGACCGCAGCTGCTGATCGACGCCGGCGTGCTGCTCGTGGACCTGCCGGACAGCAGGCTGCTCGACGAGCTGCGGGACGGCGAGCAGATCTCCGTCCGCGGCGGCGAGATCCTCCGCGGCGAGGAGATCGTGGCGCACGGCGAGGTGCTCGACCCCGAGCGCGTGCGAGCGCACACCGACGAGCGCCGCAGGGAGATCGGCGAAGCGCTCGAGCGCTTCGCCCACAACACGATCGAGCACATGC
Source organism: Solirubrobacteraceae bacterium (assembly GCA_050997675.1). Classification (GTDB taxonomy): domain Bacteria; phylum Actinomycetota; class Thermoleophilia; order Solirubrobacterales; family Solirubrobacteraceae; genus Palsa-513. The sequence goes on along the minus strand of JBPCQX010000097.1, from coordinate 13,962 downwards.
TCGAGGAGCGCGAGCTGCTCGCGGGCGAACTCGATCTGCCGCGCTTTCGCACCGACTTCCGCGACCGTCCCGTTCTGCTCGTCGTCAGGGGCGTCGACCAACAGCGCGATCTGCGGGCATTGAGGCCGTACATCCGCGACGTCAAGCCTGTGCTCGTGGCAGTCGACGGCGGCGCCCGTGCACTGCTCGATGAAGGTTTCAAGCCCGACATGATCGTCGGCGACATGGATTCCGCCGACGAGCAGTCGCTGCGCTCCGGGGCAGAGCTCGTACTGCACACCTACGCGGATGGTTCGGCTCCGGGGCGCGAACGGCTCGACTCGCTCGAGCTCAGCTACCGCCAGGTCGCAGCTCCCGGCACCAGCCAGGACATCGCGATGCTGCTCGCCGCTGAAAAAGGCGCATCGTTGATCGTCAGCGTCGGCTCGCAGTTCAACCTCGTCGAGTTTCTAGACAAGAATCGCCGCGGCGCCTCCTCCACGTTTCTGACGCGACTGCGAATGGGCGAGATACTCGTCGACGCCAAGGGTGTGAGCCGTCTGTACCGCCCCCAGCCCGGCTCGCGACCGCTGCTTGTGGTGGTCGCCGCCGGCCTGCTCGCGCTCGTGGTGATCGTGCTCACAACCCCCGGGCTGCATGACGTGGCTGAGCTGTTGTGGCTGAAACTCCGGGGCCTTTTCGGGGCAGGGGGCTGACGCACCGATGTTCGACTTTCGCTACCACGCGCTCTCGCTGGCTGCGGTCCTGATCGCGCTCACGCTTGGCATCCTGCTCGGTGTCGCAATCGGCGACGCCGGCCTCGTTTCGAGCGCCGAGCAGAACCTGCGTGACCAGCTGCGCTCAAACCTCAAGACGAGCCAGGACCAGACCCGCCAACTGCAGGCACAGCTTGCTCTCCGCTCGGCCTTCGAGAGCGACGTGTACCCGCTACTGGTCGGCGGCAAGTTGAACGGCAAGCGGATCGGGCTGCTGTTTATCGGGCAGCCGACCGACGCGACCAACCGCCTGGTGCGCAGCGCGCTCGATGGAACAGGCGGCCAGCTTGTCGTCGTTGGAGTCGTGCGCGATCCGCCCGATCTTCCGGCGCTCGGCTCGCTCGCCGCGCCCGGGCGCTACGGCACGCTGGCGTCCGACGCAACGCTGCTGCGTCCTTTCGCCGTGAGAATGGGCAAGCAGCTCGCGCTCGGCGGGCGGCTCGTCGGCCGCGTGCAGGGAACGTTGCTGAGCTCCTACAACGGCTCGCTGCAGCCGCTCGACGGCGTTGTGCTGGTGCGCAGCCGGCCCACGCTCAGCGCAGCCGAGGCAAAGATTGCAGACACCTTCGAGCAGGGGCTCGCGAGCGGTCTATCCTCGAGCGGCGTCCCAGTGGTGGGCGCGGAGACGTCAGCCACAAACCCTTCGAACGTCTCCTGGTTTCGCTCCCAGAACCTGTCCAGCGTGGATAACCTGGACGATCTCGCGGGCCGCACCGCGCTCGTCTTCGCGCTCGTTGGGGCGCACGGCGCGTTCGGTACCAAGAGCACCGCAGAGACGCTGCTGCCGCAGCAGGCATCCGCGCCCGCCGGTGCCGCCCCAGCCGCTCAGAGCGCCGCCCCCCGTCCGTGAGTGAGAGCCGATCCCTCGACCGCGCTCGCACGCTCGCGGAGCTCCTCGAGGACTCCTTTCAGCTGTACCGCGCGCATGTCGCGCTGCTGCTCGTGCTCGCCGGCGGCGTGGCGCTCGTCGTCGACGGGATCCTCGCAGTCGGACTCGGCGAGCTCACGGCTTCCTATCGCGGGCAGTCTCCCGCACGCGAGCAGACGATCACGCTGATTGCCTCGGGTCTCGTCAAGACACCGCTCCTGGCGGCGATGATCGCCTATGTCGTGCTCGATCTCCGCGCCAGCAAGGCGCCGTCGGCGCGCCGTGCAGCTCAGGCGGGGCTCGACGTGTTCGCGCCGCTGCTGCTGGCCGTCCTGCTCTACGTCGCTGTCGTCGCCGCGGGTTCCCTCGCGTTCCTGCTCCCGGGTGTCTGGATCGCGGTGCTGTGTTTCTTCGTGCCGCAGGCCGTGGTCGTCGATGGCCTGAGAGGCACCGCAACGCTGATGCGCAGCGCGGAGTTGGTCGCAGGACGCTGGTTTCGCACGCTGGGCCGCGGGCTTGTCTTCTATGCGATCGTCGCCGTGCCTGGCCTCGGGCTTACGCTTGCATTTGACGCGCTTGCCCGAGCCGCGCACGCCGAGGCGCTGGTGGTGCTCGGAAACGTCCTCTACGACACGCTGGCGCTGCCGCTGCTCGGAATCGGGGCCACGCTCTACTACCTCGAACTGCGCGAGAATCCGCGCTCCGGGGGAGCCGCGCGATCCACAAGGTGAGGCATCCGCCAGCCGCGATACGGTGGCCGCGCGATGCAGTCACTGCCCCTGATCGTCTCCTTTCTCGCCGCGCTTGCGCTCGCCGGACCCGCCACGCGCGCGCTTGCGGCCGGACCGCTCGCGCGGGAGAACTACCGCGGCGAGGTGCTTGCCTGTCCGCTTGGCGTCGTCGTGCTCGCGGCGGCGCTGCTGGCGCTGATCCCGCTCGTCCTGATCCAGCAGTTGTCGCGCTCGACCGTCCTACGACCGGAGCTGGGATGGATCGCGGTGTACGTTCTCGGTGTGGCCGCGCTGGGGCTCGCCGACGATTCGCTCGCGGGCCCCTCGCGCGGCTGGCGCGGCCACGGGCGGGCGGTGCTCGGAGGGGCCTGGAGCACGGGCGCGCTGAAGGCCGTCGGCTCAGCCGGCCTCGCCCTGTACGTGAGTCTTGGGAACTCGACCGGGAGGTTTCTGCTCGCCGCCGCAGTGCTGGTGCTCGCGACAAATGCGTTCAACCTGCTCGATCTGCGCCCGGGCCGGGCAATCAAGGCGTTCCTGCTGCTCGGGATCGCGCTCACCGTCGGCGCGGTCGACGTACGGCCGCTGTGGGCGCTCGGCGTGTTTGCCGGACCGGTGCTGGTTGTGGGGATGGCCGACCTACGGGAGCGGGGCCTGCTCGGTGACACGGGCGCCAACGTTGTTGGCGCGCTAGCGGGCACCTGGTTGGTGATGACGCTGTCAGACGTTGGCCTCGCGGTGGCGCTGGTGCTGCTCGCGGCGCTCACGGTATACGGGGAATTTCGCTCAATTTCGACGTTGATCGAGCGCACCCCGGTGCTGCGAGAACTAGACTGGATGGGGAGAGTACGAGATGCCAGGAATGCATGACAGCCACCGCGCGCCGGACGCCGGCCCGCGCTTCATCTTCGTAACCGGGGGAGTTGTTTCCTCGCTCGGAAAGGGGATCGCTGCGTCCTCGATTGGGCGGCTGCTGGTCGCGCGCGGCTTCAGCGTCGGACTGCAGAAGTTCGATCCCTACATCAACGTCGATCCGGGCACCATGTCGCCGTACCAGCACGGCGAGGTCTTCGTCACTGACGACGGAGCTGAGACCGATCTTGATCTCGGCCACTACGAGCGCTTCACGGACTCCAATACGACACGCGCCTCCAACGTCACCGCGGGCGGGATCTACAACACCGTGATTCGCCGCGAGCGGCGCGGTGACTACCTTGGGGCAACCGTGCAGGTTGTGCCGCACATCACGGACGAGATCAAGCAGCGGGTGTGTCTGATCGGCGAATCGAGCGACGTGGACTTCGTGATCACGGAGATCGGCGGCACAGTTGGCGACATCGAGTCGCTGCCTTTCCTCGAGGCGATCCGCCAGTTTCCAGTTGACGTGGGGCGGCGGCGGTGCATGTTTATCCACCTCACGCTTGTGCCTTACATCGGCCACGCCGGGGAGCTGAAGACCAAACCGACGCAGCACTCGGTCAACGAGCTGCGCCGCATCGGCATTCAGCCCGACATGGTCGTCTGCCGCTCCGAAAGTGCGCTCTCGCAGGAGATTCGCAAGAAGATCGCGCTGTTCGCGAGCCTGCCGGTGGAGGGCGTCGTGTCCGCGCGTGACGTCAGCAACATCTACGAGGTGCCGTTGGTGTTTGACGCGGAGGGTGTCGATGACTACGTGCTCGAGCACTTCAGTCTGGAGGCACAGGCGCCGCAGCTGGACTCCTGGCGCGGGCTGGTCGAGCGCGCCGAGGAGGCAACTCAGCCCGTGCGGATCGCGCTGGTGGGCAAGTACATCGAACTTGCGGACGCCTACCTCTCAGTCTCTGAATCGCTCAAGCATGCGGGGTTTGCCCACGACTGCCGGGTGGAGATCGACCGCGTCGACTCAGAGACCCTGCTCAACGGCGCCGCGGACGCGCGGCTCGCCGCTGCGGACGGTGTGTTGATACCGGGCGGCTTCGGCGGCCGCGGCATCGAGGGCAAGATCGAGGCGGCGCGGTTCGCGCGCGAGCATGGCGTGCCTTTCCTCGGCATCTGCCTAGGGATGCAGATCGCCGTTTGCGAAGTCGCGCGTAACCTCGCGGGCATGGACGGCGCCAACTCCACGGAGTTCGACCCTGAGACGCCGTTCCCCGTGATTGACCTGCTGCCTGAGCAGAAGGAGGTTGCCGACCTTGGCGGCACGATGCGGCTCGGCGCCGCACCGATCAAGCTGCACGAATCCACCATTGTCCGGGCGCTCTACGGCGAGGCCGTCATCTACGAGCGCCACCGCCATCGCTACGAGGTCAACAACCTCCTGCGCAAGAGGATCGAGGCGGCGGGCCTGACGATCTCCGGCACCTCACCCGACGAGCGTCTCGTCGAGGCGGTCGAGCTTTCGGAACATCCGTTCTACGTCGCCTCGCAGTTCCATCCCGAGTTCAAGTCGCGACCCGAGCGTCCCGCGCCGCTGTTCGACGGGTTTGTCGCCGCGGCTCTGGAGCGCGCTCGGGCTGCACATCCTCCGGAGGCCGCTCCGGAGCCGCACTGGCAGGACGACGCAGGTGAGCGAGCACCGTTTCCGGGGGCAGGTCGCTTGGGCACCGGACAGGCAGGCGGGCAGACCGCGCGCTCGTGAGCGACCGGGCCGGCGAGCTCGAACGCCGCAGGTTGGGGGAGACCTTTGAGCGGCTGTGCAGGATCGAGAGTCCGTCCGGGTTTGAGGCGCCGCTCGCGGGCGAGATCGAGGGCCAACTCGGGGCGCTCGGCGTGGCTTCGCGGCGGGACGAGACGGGCAACGTGTTTGCGCTCCTGCCCGCCGCGAGCGACGCCGCTCGCGAGGACTCGCATGGCTCGCTGCTGCTCTGCGCCCACATGGACACCGTTCCGCTCGCGGCGCCGGTCGAGCCAGTGCTGGTTGATGGCGGCTGGGAGAATCAGAATGAAGGCATCCTCGGGGCTGACAACAAAGCTGCTGTCGCGGTCCTGCTCGAGCTGGCGCGCAGGTACGCGCGGGCTCCGGCGCCGGTCGCGCTGGAGCTGCTGTTCACCGTCGAGGAGGAGCGAGCGTTGGGCGGCGCAAAGCAGTTCGATGTCAGCGCGCTGCGCTCGCGGGTCGGCTTCGTGTTCGACCACGCCTCGCCGATTGGCGAGATCGTCTGCGCCTCGCCGACCTACTACCGCCTAGAGGCCACGCTGCGCGGAGCATCCGCGCATGCGGGCGTACGCCCGGAGGATGGCCGCAGCGCGATCGTTGCTGCGGCCCGCGCCGTCGCGGCGATGCGACTTGGACGGATCGACCCGCAGACGACGGCGAACATCGGCGTGATCGGCGGCGGCGACGCCGAAAACGTCGTACCAGAGCACTGCGTGGTGCGCGGTGAGGCGCGCAGTCTCGACGCTGCGGTGGCCGAGCGGACGGTGTCGGAGATGGTCGAGCAGCTGCAAGATGCGGCGAACATCCCCGAATGCTGCTGCGATCTGGATGTGGTGGTGGAACGGCTGTTCGACGGCTACAGGATGCCGGCGGGCTCGGCCGCTGTCGCGATCGCCCGGCGGGCGCTGTCGGCGTGTGGCTATGCACCGTCGGAGATCGCGACCGGCGGCGGCTCGGACGCCAACGCGCTGCTCCCGCGCGGGATCGAGTGCGTGAACCTAGCGAACGGGACCGAGCGAAACCACCAACCGGACGAGCGGGTGAGCGTCGACGCACTCGAGGGGATGCTGGATGTCGGACTCGCGCTTGTCGGCAGCGCGGCCCGCTGAATGCTGCTGCTGCGCCGAGGAGTTGTGCGGGAGGCGGGGGCGCTCCCCGCCGCGGAGCAGTCGCTTCTTGTCGATCTGGACGGGGGCGGCGGCTGCCATCCGGCGATCGCCGACACTGCGCTAGTAGGACCATGCAAGGCCGGCGATCAGGTTGTGGTCAACGTCCAGTCCAGATTGCTCGGGCTCGGCTCCGGCGGCTTCGATGTCGTCCACGTCAACCTCACGCGCGGGCTCGACTCAGGCGGTGCCCCAGGCGCGCACGTGATGAAGCTGAACTACACCAGCCTGCAGCACGCTGTGATTCCTGTCGAGGGGGTCGACCCAGGCACTCGACTGGCGAGGCCCGTGGCGGTGCTGGCGCTGCACGGTCAGCTGGCCCCGCTCGCGTGGGCATTCGGCGGTCGCCTCGGCTACGTGCAGACGGGAGGCGGGGCGTTGAGCGGCAGCCACTCACGCGTCGCTGCTGAGCTGCTCGATCGCGGGTTGCTCGTGGGACACATCACGGCTGCGCCGGCTTTCGGCGGCCTCGAGGAGAGCATCACAACTGCGGGCGCGCTGGTACACGGTTTGGGCGCAGCTGACTGGACGGCTGCCGTCTGCGGCCCGGGGCCCGGGATCGTCGGCTCTGCCTCCGCCTTGGGCCACGGGGGCCTAGAGGCGCTGGACTCCGCGCACGCGGCGCTCGCGCTGGGGGCGCCGACCCTGTTGGCGCCGCGGATGTCGGACTCCGACCCTCGCCCGCGCCACCGCCCGATCTCCCACCACACCCGCACGGTGCTCGACCTGCTGCTCGCTCCGGCAGTTGTCGCCCTGCCGCCCGGCGAGCCCGCCCCGCAGGATTGGGGGTCCCGCCACGACTGGCGAACCGGCGAGGCGGATCTCATTGGCTACCGCGCCAGCGGCCTGCCGACGCGCAGCATGGGGCGAGAGGACGAATTGTTTTTGCGCGCTGCGCTTGCCTCGGGCGCGGTGCTGGGGAACTTGGTGGGCTGAGCCAGGCAGATGTAGCGCCGTCCACCGCGCGCGCCCCGCTGCGCACCGGGCGTTGCACTGCGCAGGGGATGCGCTCGGCGGGCGGAATGGCGATGTGTGGCCACCCATGCGCCCGCTCCTCCGGCTGCCTCGTTGCAGCATGCTGCGCCCGCGTTTGAACAGCTCCTGCTGGACTTTCTGGCCTACCTCGAGTTTGAGCGCGGGCTCTCGCGCAACACGCTTGAGGCCTACCGCTGCGATCTGCTCCAGTTCGGCGATCACCTACGACGCGCGGGCGGTGCGGGCGCGCTGGAGGTTGGCCACACGGAAGTGGCGGCCTTCATCTCCGTGTTCGCGCTGGCGGGGGCCTCTGCCGCGACTTTGCAGCGCAAGGCGGCGTGCCTGCGCTCGTTCTATCGCCACCTCCGCCGCGAGGGAGCGATCGATTACGACCCGACGGCGGACCTGCGCGGCCCGCGCAAGAGCCAGACGCTGCCGAAGGTGCTCGGCCGGGACGAGGTCCTGAGGCTGCTCGCCTCGCCCCGCGGTACGGCGGCACCGGCACTGCGAGACCGTGCGCTGCTCGAAATCATGTACGCCTGCGGCCTGCGCGCGTCGGAGGCGATTGGCCTGCAGGTTGGGGACGTCGACCTCGAGGCGGGGATGCTGCGTGCGCGGGGCAAGGGTGCCAAGGAGCGCGTTGTCCCGGTTGGACGCGAGGCGCTCGCTGCGATGCGCGCGTACTTGGGCCGCGGGCGTCCGGCGCTGGTCGGCCTCGGCACCGACACGCACATCTTCGTCAACCGCCGCGGCGGCGGGCTGAGCCGGCAGGGGCTTTACAAGATCGTCCAAGGCCACGCTCGCGCGGCGGGCCTCGAAGGCAAGATGAGCCCGCACACGCTGCGCCACACGTTTGCCACGCACCTGCTCGCGGGCGGCTGCGATCTGCGCTCACTGCAGGAGATGCTGGGCCACGCCGACATTGCGACGACTCAGATCTACACGCATTTGTCGCCTGACCGCCTGAAGGACGTCTACTTCAAGGCGCATCCACGCTCGACGCGCAACAACGGTCCACGCCAGTAAGGCTCGTCCTCGACCGCCCCGGCTCCACGTCCTCTCCTGGCATAGACCCTAAGATCGCTGCGGTGAGCGGTCGACGGGTGTTTGTGGTGGTGATCGACGCCTGCGGAGTGGGCGCGCTGCCCGATGCGGCGGCTTATGGCGACGCTGGGACCAACACGCTTTCGCATCTTGCTGACGCTGTTGGGGGGTTTCGTCTGCCGACTCTGCAGCGACTGGGCCTTGGCTCGATCCTGGCACTGCGCGGCTGTCCGCCGTCGGAGCGGCCGGTCGTGCACGGCCGTCTCCATGCGCTTGGCTGCGGCAAGGACTCAACGGCCGGACACCGCGAGCTGATGGGGCTGACGGCGTTGGAGCCTGCCCCCACGTTTCCGCATGGGTTGCCGGACGCGCTGCTGGTGCGGGTCGAGCGGGCGATCGGACGCGCGGTTATCTGCAACCGGGCCTACAACGGGATTGCTGCGATCGACGATTTTGGCACGCGGCACCTTGCGAGTGGCCGGCCAATCCTCTACACCTCGCAGGACTCCGTGGTTCAGCTCGCGGCTCACGTCGACGTGCTTGAGGAAGACGAGCTGTATCGCGCTTGCAGGGCGGTGCGGGAACTGCTGCCGGATGTCGGCAGGGTGATCGCACGGCCCTTCGAGGGTACTCCGGGGGCGTTCGCGCGCACGCTCGGACGGCGGGATTTCGCGCTGGCGCCGGCCGGGCCGTCCTACCTCGATGCAATTGAGCAGGTCCACGCCGTCGGCAAGGTCTGGGACCTGTTCGCCGGACAGGGGTTCTCTGAATCGCACGGAGGCGCGACGAATACGGAGGCGCTGTCGCGCAACAGTGAGCTGATCGACAATCTGGACCAAGGGCTCGTGTTCTGCAACCTGATCGAGACCGACCAGCGCTTTGGCCACCGCAAGGACGTGCATGGCTTTCACGACGCTCTGCGCGAGATCGACGAGGAGCTAACGCGGTGGCTCGAGCGACTCGACGAGGCGCGCGATCTGCTGGTGCTGTGCGCAGATCACGGCTGCGATCCCGCGGCGCCTCACACTGACCACACACGGGAGTACGTGCCCCTGCTCGCGAGCTTTGCGGGACACGGCGGGCGCCGTCACGACGGGCCGCTCGCGGACGTCGGAGCGTCCGCTGCCCGCTGGCTGGGCCGGGCCGGCGTCGCGGCAGCGTTCGCGCTGCCAGGGGAGCCCTTCGTTGCCTGAGCTGCCGGAGGTCGAGACCGTCCGCAGCCAGCTCGCCCCGCTCGTCGAGGGCTGCGTGATCGGACAGATCGAGGTGCTCGACCCGCGCTGGGCGGACCGCGCGCTCGCCGGCGCGGTGCGTGGGCTGATGGTCGAGCGTCTGCTGCGGCGAGGCAAGTACCTGATCTGGCAGCTGGAGCGCGAGGTTCACCTGCTGATGCACCTGCGGATGACCGGCACGCTGCTGTTCGATCCGGTCGCGGCGCCGGCTCACACGCGGGTTTGCATCCGGCTCGAGGACGGTCGCTTCGGGGGGGCGGCGGTGACGCACGAGCTGTTGTTCGTCGACCCGCGTCGCTTCGGCACCGGCGAGCTCGCCATCGGCGGCGGTGCCTTGCGCGAGTTCCTCGACGCCCGGCTGGGCTTGGAGCCGTTCGATGCCGGATGGACCGATGAGCACCTGTTTGCGCTGACGCGCAGCTCGGGGACGGCGATCAAGCCGTTCCTGCTCGACCAGCGACGGATCGCGGGGATCGGCAACATCTACGCTGATGAGGCGCTGTTTCGGGCGGGTCTGCACCCGCTGCGGATCGCGCGCAACCTCTCGCGCGCGCAGACGGCGCGGCTACGGCGCGGCGTACAGGACGTACTCCGCGCGGGGATCGACGCGCGCGGAGCGCCGATCGACGACTTCCGCGATCTCGACGACGCCCGGGGGTCGTTTCAGGATCAGTTCCTCGTGCATCGGCGCGAGGGGATGCCCTGTCCGGTATGCGCCACGCCGGTGCGCAAGCTGGTCGTCGGGGGACGAGGGACATACGTATGCGAGCGGTGCCAACGCCGGCCGCGGCCGCGGGCGTCGCGCGGCGGAGCGCTCCGCGTCTCCGATTGATGGCTCGCCTGGCGAGGAGCGAGCTGCGCCGCGTACCGAGCGGAGTCCAGCGGAGATGCGGCAGCGAGGCCGGGCGGCCAGTCGTTTGATGCCACTTGGACTGCCTGGTCAGTGCGGTGAAGCAGCCTCTCCGCTGACGAGCCGGCCGCCGCGGTCGGCTGCAAGCACCTCGGTGAAGCCTCCGAGCAGCTCGTCGTCGATGATGACCTGCGGGAACGTCATCATTCCTGTGCGCTCTGCGAGTTCGACGCGGCCGGCGGGATCCATCGTGAGGTTGATCTCCTCGAATTCGAGCCCGCGTTTGCGCAGCAGCGCTTTCGCTTGAGCGCAATATCCGCAAGGTTCGGTCGTGTAAACGGTGATCATTACTTCAGAAAGTATAGCGCAGTGTCAGGATCGCTGAAACTCGATGCGATTGTGCTGCGTTCGATGCGCTACGGCGAGGCTGATCGGATCCTGCACCTGTACACCCCGAACCGCGGGAGGGTCGGGGCGATCGCGAAGGGGGTGCGGCGCACCCGCAGCCGCTTCGGTGCGCGGCTTGAGCCGTTCTTCCGCGTACGGCTCGTGCTCCACGAGGGGCGCGGCGAGCTGTTGACTGTCACTGGAGCGGAGACTGTGGCTGCCCACCCTCGGCTGCGTGAGAGCGCAGCGGCGCTCGACTGCGCTGCCCGGGCGTGCGATGCGGTTGGCCGCATCTTCGAGACCAGTGAGCCGCATCCGGGCGTCTTCAACCTGCTCGCCAACGAGCTTGCACTGCTCGACTCCGAGCCGGCTCGCGCCGCGCACGCCAACGCCCTTGCCTTCAGGCTGAAGCTGCTGCTGGCGGCGGGCCTTGCGCCGCAGCTGTCGGCCTGCACGACCTGTGGCTCGCTGGAGCATCTCGTGGGGTTTTCTGCAGCGGCTGGAGGGGTCGTCTGCTCCGCTTGTGAGGCGGCGTCGTTTCCGCTTGACGCGGGGGGCCACGCGTTCATGGTGCAGGCGCTGGCGATGCCGCTCGCTGAGACCCCGGAGGCTGAGCCTCGCTGCCTGCGGCAAGCTGAGCGTGCGATCTCTGAAACGCTCGAACATCACGCCAACCTGCGTCTGCGCCCGGCTTCGGCGCGGTAGCTTCGCCGCAAATACCCGCTCATTCCGCGGCGCACGACCGTGCACGATGCGAGAATGGAGCGGATGTCTGTCGTCGCCGAGCGGTTCGCGGACGCCCGCCGTGCGTGGGAGGAGGAAGCGCTGTCGGCGCTGGCAGTGCGCTCCTATCCCGCTGTGCGCCTCCGGGTTGAGGAGGATTGTGCGCTGCGCTCGCCGTTCCAGCGCGATCGTGACCGCATCGTCCACTGCAAGTCGTTTCGACGGCTGAAACACAAGACGCAGGTATTTGTCTCGCCGGAGGGCGATCACTACCGCACGCGGTTGACGCACACGTTGGAGGTGACCCAGATCTCGCGGACCGTAGCGCGCGCTCTGCGGCTCAATGAGGACCTCGTCGAGGCGATCGGTCTCGGACACGACCTCGGCCACACTCCGTTCGGCCACATCGGTGAGGAGGTGCTCGATGCGTGCTTGCGCGAGCGCTTCGGTGGCGGCTTTCGCCACTGGGAGCATTCGCTGCGGATTGTTGATGAGCTCGAGCGGCTGAATCTCACGCAGCCTGTCCGCGACGGGATCCTCTGCCACTCCGGTCGCGCGCCGAGCCCGTCCAGTCTGGAGGGCGCGATTGTGCGCGTGATGGACCGCGTCGCTTACATCAACCACGACATCGATGACGCCGTTCGCGCGGGTGTGCTCGATTCGCGCGAGTTGCCGGCGGAGCCGCTCGCTGTGCTTGGCGATACCGGCTCCAGACGGATCGACACGCTTGTGCACGACCTCGTTGAGGCCTCGGACGCCGCGGGGGAGATCGTGCAGGGCGCGCGGGTTGGCGAGGCGATGTCCGAGCTGCGCGCCTTCATGTTCGAGCAGGTCTACCTTGGCCCCAGCGTGCAGCGCGAGCACGCCAAGGTCGAGCGGGTGATGCGGACGCTGTTCGAGCATTACTGCACTGAGCCGGATGCGCTGCCCGGCGCAGGCGGTGACGTGGCCCGACGGGTCACCGACTACCTCGCTGGTATGACGGACCGCTACTGCATACGCGCGTTTGAACAACTCGCCGTGCCGCGGGCGTTTGCACGGCCCGCCGAGAGCTGAGGGGCGAGTTGGCGCTCTACACGGCGGACAGCAAGGAGCGGGTGCGCGATGCGGTCGACATGATTGATCTCGTCGGCTCACGCACGGAGCTGCGCCGGGCGGGGGCGGACTCCTTTGTGGGGTTGTGTCCCTTCCATGACGAGCGCTCGCCCTCATTCAGCGTGAAACCGTCGGACAAGCTGTTCTACTGCTTTGGCTGCCAGGCGTCGGGAGACGTGTTTTCGTTTGTGATGCAGGCCGAGGGCCTGGACTTCAAGGGTACGCTCGAGTTGCTGGCGGACCGCTACGGCGTGCAGCTTGAACTCGAGGCCGAGGATCGGGAGGCGGCGGCGCGGCGCCTGCGGCGTGAGCGGCTGCTGGCGCTGCTGGAGCGGACCTGTGCGTTCTACGAGCGGGTCCTGTGGGACTCGGATGAGGCATCGGACGCCCGTGCCTACCTGCTTGGTCGGGGGCTCGCGGAGGAGACGCTGCGCGAGTTCAGGGTCGGCTATGCGCCTGCTGCTTGGGACCGGGTGCTGGTTGCATCGCGCCGCGGGGGCTTCAGTGAGCGCGAGCTGTTCGACGTTGGTCTCGCGGCGCGGGGGCAGGGTTCGGGACCGGGCGATCGCTTTCGCGCGCGGATCGTTTTTCCGCTCTGTGACCTGCGTGGGAGGGTGCTCGGGTTCAGCGGCCGCGCGACGCGTGAGGACCAACGCGGAAAGTACGTCAACACAGCGGAGACCGAGTTGTTCCACAAGGGTGAGCTCGTCTACGCTGCACACCTTGCGCGGGCCGAGGCAGCGCGAACCGCGCGGGTTGTTGTCTGCGAGGGCTACACCGATGTGATTGCAATGCACCAGGCAGGCGTGCGCGGTGCCGTTGGATTGATGGGTACGGCGCTGACCGAGGAGCAGGTCGCTGCACTTGGCCGACTCGCGCCTTGCGTCCTGCTCGCGCTCGACGCTGACGGCCCGGGGTTCAAGGCGATGCTGAAGGCTGAGGAACTAACGAGCAAGCGTCGGCTGGAGCTGCGCGTGGTGCCGCTACCCGGGGGTGAGGATCCTGCGGATCTTGCGCTCGCGCACGGCGAGCAGTCGGTGCGCGACCTTGTCGAGCATGGCTCGGTCGCATTCGTGCGCTTTCGCGTCGAGCGTGTCCTGGCCGACGGAGACATCGGCTCGCCCGAGGGACGCGATGCGATGCTTGGTGAGCTGCGGCCGCTGCTCTCCCGGCTCGGGCCGAGCGCGATGCGAGACGAGCTCGCTCGCCTGGTGGGAGAGCGGCTGTCGCTCTCGCAGAAGCTCGCAGGGACGCTGCTCGACGGCGCCGGCGGCACCGGCGGCGCCGCGCGAGCGGGCGGCGCGCGGTACGGCAGGTCGGGTGAGCGCAGTGGTGACGGCGCCCACAGCGCGCTCGACGCGCGTGAGCGCTCGGAGCGGGCGTTTCTCGCGTTGTGCATCGCGCTGCCCGAGGAGGGTCGGCGGGCGCTCGCCGACCCGGACCTCGAACTCTTGTTCACCGGCACCCTGACGCGTCGTGCGGCGGTGCATCTGCGCGAGCACGT
>JBPCQX010000089.1:0-9797 GCA_050997675.1 Solirubrobacteraceae bacterium | reverse complement strand
CACCGATCATCATCAGCCCAACCCTGCCCCCGAGGGCATTACCACCACAAACTCACCAGGAGGTGCAGTATGAAGTGCACTCGTTGCTGATCCCGAGCTTGATCGCGGCGAGCACGCCGGCCTTGTGCTGGCGGATCGTGCGGGCGAGCTTGACGAACGGCCGCAGCTTCGATCTGGATGCCCAAGCGAGCCAGGCGTCGAGGTGTGCCGGGGCGAGCGAAGGATCCTCGAGCTGGTAGAGCAGCCGGAGCTCCTCTTTGAGCAGGAAGGCGCGGTAGAGCGGCCGGTTGGCCTGCTGGACCTCGCCGAGCTTTGAGAGCTGGTCGATCGTCTGCTTCTCGGGGGACTTCAGGCAGCGACCAGCGGGTGCCCTTGATCCACTTCCCGGCCGGGGTGTGGGAGCGCTCGTGGGCGTTCCACTCGTCGCGGCGGACCTGATCCACGGCTGGCTGGGCGAGGCGCACGACATGGAACGGGTCGAAGCACACCTCGGCCTGCGGGACGCTCTCGCGGATCGCCTGCTGGTAGCCGCCGGACATGTCGATCGACACCGCCCGGATCGAGTGCTTGCGGTCACCGAGCACCGCAAAGAAGGCGTTCAGGGTGGCGGCGTTGCGGCCCGGGGCGCACCACACGATCGCGCCCTCGCGATGGTCCACGACGGTCGTGAGGTAGCGCTGGCCGCGGCGATAGGAGATCTCGTCACGCCGACCGCGACCAAGCCGGTGAGACGGCGCTCATCCAGGTGGTCGGCCACGACGCGTTCAACGATCCGCCCGACGGTGTCCCAACCGATCCGCAGCAGGCCAGCGATCGGGGACTTGGCCATCTGCTGCGCCAGCCACGCGACCAGGTCCTCGAAGTCGCGGGTGTGATGCGCGTCCGGTCGGGCCCACGAGACCGCCTCCAGGTGAACCCCGCAGTCACGGCACCACAGGCGACGCAGCCGGCACTCGATCACACACCGGTTGGCGCCCAGGTCGAGATGGCGCCAGCGCTTGACGCGACGGTCGTGGATGCTGCCGCCGACCTGCCCGCAACGCGAGCAGACCCGCCGGCGCCGACGCAGGCGCACGGTCACGATCACCCCCTCGCCACCGAAGCTGACATCGATCACCGCCGCGCCGGGCAGGCGCAGCAGCCGGTTCAATGCGGTCGTGACGCGCACGTCGCTCTCCTTCGTAGGCGGCTGAACTTCAGACACCCAGCAGCCTGCCGCCGAGAGCGGCGGCGCGTCACCACTACCTGCGCAACCTCCGCACGGGCCCTCAGTCGAGAAGGCCCAGCTCAACCGGCCAACGCCGCTCGCCCCTCACCCCCAACTCGACCGGAGACCCCACTAGACGGCGATGACATGGCCGCCACCGCGATGGTCGACCGCCTCATCCACCAGGCTCACCATCACCCCGGACGCCTCCGCCCACATCCAGGGGGGTCAAATCTCAACCGGCGAAGGGGGGTCAGTTTCTCACCGGCGCCGACACGGGCTCGATTCGACGGGGTCCGTTGCGTTTGCCGTCGCCTCAGGATGCATCTTGGATCATTCACGGTCAACGATCAGGGCGGCGCGGTGCAACGCGTACCTGATCCGGAACGGCTGCGAAATCGAGGAGGACCGTCCGCTCTGGACCTCAGGACAGACGCTTCTTCACCCCTGGAGCACCGGGACGCTGGATGGCGCAGCAGCAGCGCGCTTCTACCCCCCGCTCCAGGGGTTCGCCACGACCGGCACTTTTCAGTGGCAGATCACCGAGCTCGGAACCGCTCGCATGGCGAACGTGCAGGTTGCGTCAGGCAGCCTGGGCAGCGGTTCTGGCGGCATCCTGTCCTGGGGTCCGACCGGCACGCCGCCTACGGCGACCCCGTTAAGCAGTTGCGCGACATGGGGGAAGAACGGCGCGATCCGCGCCCGCACCGGCAACAACAGCTTCAAGACCATCGCCGGCAACGTCCAGGTAACTACGACGAGCACCGGCTACACGAAGGTGATGCCGGTGCGTTCGCCAACGCGCCGCATCGACGACGGTCCCTTTGATCTTGCCAAGTTCAGCAACGCTAGGTGTGGGCGCCGAAATATGGGTGCGACGAACCGACAGCACCAGCGGCAGCGTGACGTTGGCGCCGGGTCGGAACCGACACGCTCTACGCGCTTGGCTCAAGCACTTCCGCTGCGATATCGATCGCAGCCCAACAGGCCGTGCTCGTCGTTGCCGGCGGCCTGGGGAGATGGTTCCAGCGGTAGCTACTCTGGCGTCAGGATCATCCAGAGGGATGGCGTCGGTCGGCCTTCGCTGACCGCCAGGGCTGCCTCAATCGGAAGCCAGTCGCGCATCTCGACGTAGTCAGCCACGCTGCGGTCTCGGCTGACGATCCGCTCCATCACATGGGTCTCTGAGAATCGGTCGACCAGGGCATCGGCGATGGCGCGACTGGGTGCTCGATCGTGCACTTCGACGATCATCATCGCCCGCTTTAGAGCGGGCGTGACGGCCGGGTCTAATAGGTTGCGCTCGTAGCCCTCGACGTCAACGACGAGCAACGGTCGCATGTACGCTCGAGTGTCCGGAGCGATTGTGGGGAGCATGTTCCGACGAAGGTCGCGGAGGCCTGGTTGCTGAACGCCAGACGGCGCGCTGATCGTCGCTCTCGCGTGTCGGTCTCGTAGCCGATAGCCACGCAGTCGGGGAGTCGCTTGGCGAACCCGACGGTGAAGTAGCCGTCGCCGCTGCCGACGTTGGCGACGATATCCGGGTTCCACAGGACGGCGTCCTCGATGGCATGGTGAAGCTCGAACTCGTAGGAGCCGAGGAGTTTGCTGGGAACAAAGCCTGCGTGCGCGATGATCTCGCGCGGGTATTCCAACCCCGCGAACGGCCCCCGGCGCACGACTAGGCCATGTTCAGCGACGAATCTCGTCGTGACCCGCCCGAACGCACTGGTTCGTTGCCACGCCCACTCGGGCCTGTAGTGCCGCCACCATCGGACGACGGGCGAGTACCCGCTAGCTACTCGCAGCAACCGCATCCGCAACGCGTCTGGGTTGACGCGTCCTGAGCGTTCATCGACAAGGCCCATGGTTCCTCCCCCGTTTGGCTAGACGACCGGAGAACTCTAATGTAATCAAGCAGTCCGTAACAACCTGCAGACCACGCGGGTTGAGTCACTCCCAAATTCGGTCCCGCGTGGTCGCAACATGGGACCCCAGCGTCTCCCGATCACCCGCAGAACGTGCGCGTCTCGTGAGACGGAATACCGAAATATCGGCCACGGAAAGCGAGGCCGACGGGGTGGACTTGCCGTTGCCGTCGATGCTTGTGTGACATATACCGGCGGTGGGTCAGCCGCGATATCCGATCCCCCCGAGAGCGAACTCCGTCTTAGCACCCAGTCGTTCACCGAGCCTCTGGCCGATCACGCTCGGAGTCGACCAATAGCGGATTACAGCGAACCGTTCAAACCGGTCGGCGAAGCGGCGTTCCAGGGCATGGTCATCGACCCCGTTACGGACCACGTGATACTCGACCATGTCCGAGGCCCGGAACTCGTCTAAGCGACCGGTTGCCCGCCGCAGCCGGTTCCCGATCCCACTGACAGTGTCCCGACGCTGCGTCACGCGCCAAGCTACGTAACTGCCGCTTCTTAGCAGGCGCACTGCTCGAGGCAGCCTCGGATACCAGAGCGGGTCTTGAAAGGTCAGGAGCGCGCCTCCGGGAACGAGATGTTGAAGTGAATCCTCAATCGCCTGCTCGTAATCGGCGATGTGATGAAGGACCGATGCGAAGAGGATGACGGAGAAGCGGCGATCACCGAGAATGCTCAGATCGCCTTGGAGATCCAGGACCGCCGTGGCGCGCGGCTGTGCTTCGTAGCGCGCGTTGAACCCCGCTACAGCAGAGGGTGCGACGTCGGTTGCGGTGACGGTGCATCCGGCGTTCAAAGCAGCGGGCGTGAACGGTCCCGTGCCAGCCCCCACGTCGAGGAGCGCAGCTTCAAGCCCACGCGCCCGTACGTCGTTTACGGCGTTGCGCAATTGCCCCAACAGCAAGCGATTGATGCTGGGGTGCCGTAGATGGGGTGACTTCTCGTAGGCGTTCGATTCCGCGTAGACCTTCTCATTGAATGACGTGAGCGCGGGATCGGGCAAGTTTTGCCTCCTCTTCGGAATCTGAGACGACCCTAGCCGACTCCTTTGCGTCGCTGCAACGAATTCGGTCAGTCATCTACCGAGTCGGGTGAGTTCCAGGAGATGCGTTTGCGATGGCTGGCCGTTCCGCACCGGCGGTAGAGTCTCTTAGATGCCTACGAGTAGGCCATACCCGAGACGGACTGTCGAGCAGGCTCTTCGGGTCCCCCAGGCGCTCAAAGACTTCAACGGCGGAGAGCCTTAATCCCCCTGAGCAGCTTTCGAAGGCTCTCGGGCTCGGGCGCCATGGGCGGGAATTTCGTCTACGTCTCCGCTGCATCACGCGATTACGGCCTGTCTACGGGATCCGCGATACGGGGACCATTGCCCTCACTGATCTTGGAAGACGGGCTGTCTACCCGGGCCCGAGCGCGAACAGCTACGCCGAGAGGTGTTCAACTACATCGAGATCTTCTACAACGCCACCCGCCGACACTCCACGCTCGGGATGCTCTCCCCAGCTCGCTGCGAGGAGCAGAATGAATCGCTGAAACAACTAAACGACATCAACAGCAACTAACCCCGTGTGTCCACCGAACCGGGGAAATCCACAACACATACCCTGCTCCGAGCGCAGGCATCGGCCGGACGGTGGCGTGCCGGGTGTCAGCGGCGTCCAGGAGCACTTTCCTTACTTGGACGGGAAGCGCCGCGCGCTGCGACTTGCCGCCACTCGCGGGGCCTCAAGCGCCGCAGAATCAGAGTCGGCTCAAGTAGTGCCGGCGTCGGAGCGCACGTCCCCCCTCGCCCCACCGCCACGCCAGCCATGGCAACCAGGAGCGCCGGGGCAACGTACAAGTAACGATCCGCGACTTGGTTGTCAACGAGGCCGCTCACCAACCACACGACGACCGCGATCGCCAAGGCTATCGCCTCGTCGCGCTGCGTCCCCCCGAACGCCAATCGCGAGGATTTGATCAGGCCAGCGCAGAAGGCGGCAAAAGCTGCCAACGCGATCACGCCTCCACTAGCCAGGAGCTGAAGATAGATGTCGTGTGCGTCGTCGATGACGGTGAATCCCACCCCCTCGATCGGACGCGCCCGAATGTCGTCCAGCGCTGTCTGCGCGACGAGGTCGCGCTGTCCGTTACTAAGCAAAGCGTTGGCGTTTCCGGAGTTCAAGCGGGCGTGGCTAATGATCTGCGCACCGGCAGAGGTGAAACTGAGCAGCAATATCACCCCAATGCCGGCAACCGGGAGCGTCACTCCGAGCCACCGTCGAAGTCGAGGGACCGCTGCCACGGTAGTGACCACCGCTCCGACAGCGCCGACTGTTCCCGCGCGCGACCCAGATGCATAGACACCGCCGAGTAGAACCGAGGCGCCCAGCCACGCGGCGCAACGCCACCGCATTGACCGCACCGACCACAAGATCGTAATTGGGAGCGCCATTGCGCACGTCAGAGCAAGATGGTTTGCCTGAAAGGCAAGTCCCGCTTCACGTCCCGGTGGGGCATACGGAACCGGGACGAGATGGACGACTCCTGCGAAGTCCGCCACACCCGTCGCCGCACTGATCAGGGCGGAGATCGCCCACAAGTCGGCTAGTCGCGAACATCGTCGGGGCGTCGTAGCCACAGCTGCAATCATCAGCGGGAACAGAATCAGCGCCACCTCAAACTTCAGCACACTGCCGATATTCGATCGAGCGGGAATGGTCGCGGCGCCACCCGTTGCTTGCACCAACTGCAAAGTGGGATTTCGAAGGAGCTCTAGACGTGGCGGAAAGATGACCGTGAGGAGCGCGGCGAGAACAAGGCCAACGCCCGCCAATAGGAGCCACGTAGGTAAGGTCACGGTACGCCGGTTCAACGTCACGTGCATACAAACGCACGCGAAGGCAAACGCCGTGAGCGGATCAACCAACAGGCCTCCGCCAACCTTCACGCCGTTCCACGTGACGGTTAAGATCATTATCCCAATCGCGAGACATGCAAGCGATTCCAATGGCCTGCGATGTAACACGCGACTACGGGCCGGTACGGGCATGGTGCTTACCATCTAGAAGCCCGTCTCGCGTGCGCGTCATTTCCGATGATGTGCGAGCCGAAGCTCAAGCCACTGGGAGCACACCAATCGAAGGCGAGCGGTCAGCATTTGATCTCGGCCTCGCATGATGACCTGTCGCGTTGGACCGTGAGCACGTCCGGCTGCGAGGCCCTGCGAGCAGCTCCTGCCAATTAAGGCGCCGCTCGTGCGGTATGCACAGACCCCGGCGGCACATCGCGATCCACCAAGTGACTGTGCGCCAATAGTTGCACCCTCGCCGATTCGGACGCCGCCCACCGTAATGCCCAGCATAAATCATCACGTTGTCTTCCACAATCGGAGCGACTTGGGTACGGATATTTGCGCTCGCGTGGCCCTGGCGACTCCCCAACGTCGGCGCGGATGATGACCTGGCTCGTGCGGCCGCCACGTCGGACTCGCGCGAGCAGCTCGTCGAGGAATTGGGCGGCGCCGCGCCGGGTGTTGCCCTTGCCTTGCGGTTGCGGATGTGCAGCACCTCTCCGGTGTCCGCCCGGACCGCGGCGATCGGGTGTAGCCCAGCCGATGGGTGTAGCCGTAGCTGGCGCCCTGCTTCTGATCGCCGTGCACCTCGCCGATGAAGCCAGTCCACGTCGACCAACGACGGCCTCTCGCCGGGGCCGGCGCTCGCCTGCCACGGGCGCGCCAATGCGACATCAAGGACGTGGTCGAGCTGGCGGACATGGCCGAACGTGAACGCGCGCAGAACGTCCCGAGCATCGAGGGCGCCACACGCCGTGTCTGAGCGCCGCAGCCGATTGCCGGCGGCGGATTGCAAGCCAGGCCCTCCTGAACGCCGGAGCGTGCTCGGGTGGGGACCTCTCGTTGTTCCTTGTTTCTGGTCAGCTCGCATCTAGAGTCGTCTTACGATCGCTGCGGTTCCGATCTCCGTAATCGTCAGAGCCATCAACACCGGCTCCGCCGCGCCCGCCAGAGCTTGAGCCTCCGGACGCGGGCGCTCAGAGTCCGGTGCACGATGGCTCGTGATAAGTGTCGAGCTTGCTCCACAGCGGCGTCACGTTTGCGCGCGAAGTCGGCGGCCGCCTCATGAATCCGGTCGTACTGCACTGGATCGGCCCAGGCCGAGACGATCCACTCGGTTGCTCGGTCTGAGAAGGCTTCTTCGCCGGGCAGGACGAGTCCAGCGCCGCTGACCAGGTCCCGATTCAGACAGGCGTTCTCGAACGTGACGACCGGGCAACCGCGAACGAGCGCTTCGCCGGCCACGAGGCCAAATGACTCGTGCCGGTATCGACTGGGAAACAGGAATACGTCGACGGCGTTGAAGAAGCTGTCGCGTTCTTCGCCGAATACGGGCCCGAGGTATCGAGCCGAGCGGCCAGCTCGAGCCAAGCGCCGCTCCAGGACATCCCGATCCGCCTCGGTGCATGGGGGCCCGGCAACTACAAGTTCGCAGGTTCTTCCGCGCGCTCGCATGAGCTCTGCCGTGTCGAACACCGACTCGAGGCCCTTGGCGAGGCTCAGATTGCTCAGGTGCCCGAGCACGATGGGCGCTTGCCGTCGCGTGCCTCGCGATTGGAGATCTTGGGCGGGCTCGCCTTCCAGGGCGTACATAATCGGCAAGATCTCGACTTGTCGAGCCGAGGGATAGCTGAGTCGCAGGCTGTCGGCCATGCGTTCGCAGCCCACAAGATGGCAGACGACCTGTGACCCGACCGCGCACACAGCCCTGAACCGCACGTTACGCGCGTTCAGATAGTCCGCAGCGTGATGATGGAGATAGAGCGGCGTCCGCGTAAGACGGGCTATGACGACGATGCCAAGCGTGTACAGCATTCCCAGTCCTGCGTCGACGGAGGCGTAGAGGCAAACACGTCCTCGGGCGCGCAGCAGCAGATGGATCGCTCGTCCGAAGCGAACCAGTCGCTGCATGTGATGGCGCACACCTTTATGACCGTGCTCACTAGCGATGTCGACCCGAGTGACCTTCACACTTCGCAGCTCAGCCGCCTCCTCCAACAGCCGAACAAATGCATCGACGGCCACCGCCATTCCGTGCACCGGCGGCGGAAAGTGACCGATGGCGATCAGCTCGCCTGCCGGCTTGTCTTCCGCGTAGACCTGCTCCACAGGATGCGGGTGGGCAGCGACCCCCACCATCGAAGAACCTATCGGCTCGCTGCGTAGTTGGACTCGGGTGACCCTTGGCGGCGCAGGAAGGCGAGCAGGGTCGGCCGGAACCGCTCTGGCGTCACGCGGCCGCCCGCCTGGATGAGGGCTTCCAGGCTCGTAGATTGACCTACGTACGTTGCTTCGGGGTCCCAGCCGTAGATTACGTGCTCGAATTCGGTCGTCGGAAAGGCTCGTGCGATGTTGCTTCGGGTATTGAGGCGATAGGCCGTCGGAAATATGTCGCGCTCCTCCCTATTTGGCTGAACTATCCGGAGGACAGCGGCGTGGCTGCCGTTGGGCACCATCGTTGCCGCTGCGGCTATGTAGCCCCATTTCATGGGCGTTCTGGCGCAGATCCTGCCTCCGACGCGTAAGCTGCGTCGCAACTCTGCCGCGACTGGGAACGGGTCGGTAATGTGCTCGAACACATGGTCGGTTAGCACGAGATCGACGCTGCGGTCATCGAGTGGGAGGTGCTGGCCGGGATCAATGACGTGGGCATCGGTGAGCAAGGATTCGACAGGATCGCGCTTTCAATGTCGACCTCGATCACTCGTCGTGCCTTGCCCCTGCGATCACGCAGCGTCCGATGCATCGGCAAGGTGCTCTTAGATCCGTTCCGCGTCCGGCGCCAAAGTCGAGAACGACCGGATCCGGTCCGAGGCGCTCGAGGAGTGCCTGCACCCGAATGTAGAACTGCACTGTACCGTCAAGACGCGTGAAACCCCGGCTTGCCGT
Source organism: Solirubrobacteraceae bacterium (assembly GCA_050997675.1). Taxonomy (GTDB): domain Bacteria; phylum Actinomycetota; class Thermoleophilia; order Solirubrobacterales; family Solirubrobacteraceae; genus Palsa-513. The sequence goes on along the minus strand of JBPCQX010000089.1, from coordinate 715 downwards.
TCGGGATATGGCTCGAGAATCGGCATCGTGCACGCGAGCTGGGGCGCGGCAACGGAGATTATCCCACTGACTTGGCCGGTGTAGCTCGGGGAGCCACAATCCTCGTAGGGCGTCGCTCTCAAACGGCCGCTACAACCTGATCGGGGCGCTGATGGTGAGGATGTCTTCGTCCCGAGCCACCTTTGCGAAGGCCTCGATCAGGATGCCAATGCGCATCAGTCACGCACCGCTTGCACGGTGAGCTTGTTTCCCAGCCGACCCAGCACGCGGTTTCCCGCCCGCCAGCCCCCGACGGCCCACGGGAGGATTCGCCGTCGAGAAGTCAGGTGCATCGTAATGCCCGGCAGCTGGCGGTAGAACATGGCATACCGCTCGGCGTGGAGCACGCGAAACCCGTCGCTCGCGAGCCTACGCTCGATGTCCGTGAGATCCAGACGGCTGACTCGATTGCCCGCCTCCTCCTGCTCGAACGCAAGTCCAAGTCTGACGGCGATCGCCGTTGCGGCAGCTTGAGCGGGCTCGGTGATCGAAACTGCCCGTCGAGCCACGCGCGCCATCTCCGCCAGCCCGACATGCGGATCGGCCAGGTGGTGCAGGCCGTCGTGCACGTACGCAAGGTCGATCGCCCGATCTCGCAGCGGGAGGCGCTCGGCATCCGCAACCACCGGGGTGATCGCGACGCCAAACCGCCTCCCTCGTTCGCGCGCGCGCCGCG
>JBPCQX010000068.1:0-13451 GCA_050997675.1 Solirubrobacteraceae bacterium | reverse complement strand
GTGTCCTTGCACGGCTGCACGTAGCCGAACGAGCGCATCCCCGGCACCGTGCCGTGATCGACGCACCTGCCGTTGTTCGAGTCCACTGGCTGCTCGAGCACGAGATTGCCGTCAACGTACGCGTGCTCAGAGTAGATTCCGCCTCCGGAATCCTGAGCTGTGTAGCTCGCCCGCTCGGTGCCCGAGACGGCTTGTCCGGAGATCAACGGACCGCCCGCGGCAAGCACCAGGGGGACGCTGTGATCGTCGAGCACGGCCGTCAGCGAGCGCAGATAGAGGGCGGACAGTGTGCCGCTGCCAAGGCAGTTTCCGTAGGTCGCGTCGCAGCCGCTGAAAAACTGCAGATAGCTCGCATCGAGGTTGTTCGCCGAGAGCCAGTACGGGCCGCCAAGCGCCGGGCCAACGCTGTGGAATGCGAAATTCGGAGCTGCGTGCTGAGAGTCGATCGCGAAGTTCCCCCCCTGGCCGTCGCTGCAGCCACCATTGATCACGTCGCAGCCCCGAAGGCCCTGGAAGTAGCGGGCCTGATACGCACTGATCGAGACCCCGGCCGGCGGCGCGAGGACGTACACCACGCCGAGGCTGCCGAAATAGCAACCCGTGCAGCCCCCGACCTCGGCGTTCACCGAACCCTGATCGCCCGCAGCACAGGTGTTCGACATACGGAAGTAGGAGGGCGAGAACGAGCCGGTGATCTGGGCCGAGAGGAGATCAGCCGGCATCGCCGCGCCAGCCCCGTCGTGGCAGACGAAAGTCACGTACCGCCCGGCCTGCGCCACACCCGCGCGCAGCGCCCCGGCGAGCACGAGCGCAACGACAAAGACACACGCGAGCAGCACTGCCCGATCCCGCGCTCCCTGTGAACAACCGTCCATGTGTTGCCTCCTTGCGTGCCGCCGCGCGGCGTCCGGCACTCGCTGATCTCCGACCCCGCCCTCCGGGCGCAGGTCGCTTCCCCGCTCTATCCGACTGACACGGCCAAACGGGACAGCTGGTGCATCGGCGCCTCGCCGCAGCGCCTTCGAGACCGTCGATCAAAGCGGACACTCAGGCACCTTGGTGTCGGTGAGCCCCGCTCGAGTCAGATGATCACCGGTACAGCACCGCCATCGACCGACCATGCAGCCCCGGAGACGTTCGAGGCCGCCTGTGAGCACAGAAACACAATCACACTCGCGATCTCTGAGGCCTCAGCGAAGCGTCCGAGCGGGACCTTCGCGCGTTGCGCGCCGAGCGCCTCCTCGCGGCTTGTTCCCTGGACCGCCCCCACCTGATCGGCCACACCCCCGGGGGCCATCCAGAGCGGCGTGGCGACCGGGCCAGGCGCCACCGCGTTGACCAGCACATCGAGCGGAGCGAAGAGGTCTGCGAACGAGCGCGAGAGCGCGAGCTGGGCTGACTTCGTCACGGAGTAGGCCACGTTGGTCGACGACGGGCGCTTACCTGCCGAGGAGCACACGTTGACGATCCGCCCCCACCCCTGCGCGGCCATCTCAGGCGCGATTTCCCGCATCAGCCGCATTGGCGCCATCACGTGGAGCTCCCACTGGCGCTGCCAGTCGCCGTCCTCCAGCTTGGCCAGCGGACGGGCCGCCGTGGTACCGGCATTGTTGACCAGCACCTCGCACTGCCCGAGCCGCTCGGCGCACTCCTGTGCGACACGCTCGGCCGCGCCCACTGCAGTGACGTCAAGCGCAAGCGTCTGCGCGCCGCCACACAGCGCCGATGCGGCGCTCAGATCCGCGGCGCCGCGCGCGACGAGCAGCACCCGAGCGCCCTCATCGGAGAGCAGCCGCGCCGTCTCCAGGCCGATGCCGCGGCTCGCGCCCGTCACAACGCAAACCTTGTCTTTCAAACCGAGATCCATCGTCGACGCAACCTAGCCGACGTAGCGCCGCGCCGCCCTCGCAGCCTCCGTGCCATAGCCGCCGCCGAACAGCGCGGCGTGCACCAGCAGCGGAAAGATCTGCCACAGCTCAAGGCGCTCGCGCCATCCGTCTGCGAGCGGGAAACGCTCGTCGTAGGCGCCTGCCACGCGGTTGCTCAGACCACCGAACAGCGCCAGCATCGCCAGATCGACCTCGCGATGGCCGCCGTAGGCCGCGGGATCGATCAGCCACGGCCGCCCGTCGACCCGGCCCGCGAGGACGTTGCCGCGCCAGAGGTCTCCGTGCAGTCGGGCCGCTCGCTCCGGCGGCCCCGCAAAATCGTCGATTCGATCACACACGCGCGAGATCGGAGCACGCTCGTCGGCGGCCAGGCGGGCCAGCCCAATCAGCGGACGCAGCCGCCGCTCGGCATAGAACTCAGCCCATCCCGCGCAGCTCGCGTTTGGCAGCGCCAGCGCACCGATGCGCAGCGCCTGTGGGCCCCCGAACGCCGCTGCGCCTGCCTCGTGGATCGCCGCCAGCCCGCGGCCTAGTTCCGCCTCCCCCGCCGAGCTGAGCGCCGCGCCCGCCTCGATCCACTCGAGCGCGAGAAACCGCTCGCCGCAGCGCAGCACCTCCGGCACCCGCAGCGCCCCCGGCTCGGCGATCCAGCTCAGCCCCGCGGCCTCGAGCGCGAACTCCTCCACCCCCGCGCCTTCGCGTGTCTTGACGAACGCGAGCCGACCTGCCTCGAGCTCCACGCGCCAGGCGTCCCCGATCTCGCCGCCGCCAAGCCGCCGCAGCGATCGCACCTCGCCCCCGAGCGCCTCCGCAAGCTCCTCCCGCAGCGCCCTCAACGCGCGCGCAGTTCGGCGAGCAGCCCGTAGCAGGCAGCCTGCACCGCGTCGAGCACCTCCTCGAAGCCACCCCCGCCATCGTAATAGGGGTCGGGGACGTCCGGCGAGCTCGCCTCCGGGTCCCAGGATCGCAGCAGCGCGACCTTGTCCCGTGATTCCGCGTCAGGGGCCAGCCCACGCAGCTCGCGCGCGTTCGCGCGGTCCATCGCGACCAGCAGGTCGAAGCGCTCAAAGTCCGCAGCCGTGACCTGTCTCGCCGAGCCCGCGAGCGCGATCCCGCGCGCCGCCGCTGCCTGTGTGGCCCGCGCGTCTGGAGCTGATCCGACATGCCAGCCCCCGGTCCCAGCGCTGTCGAGCTCGAGCTCAAAGCTCTGCGCATCCGCGAGCGAGCGCATCACGCCCTCAGCGGTCGGCGAGCGGCAGATATTGCCCAGACAGACGAACAGCACCCGCGGTTGGGCGCTCATCTCACTTCTCCCCAAGCTCCAGCACCGCGAGGAATGCCTCCTGGGGCACCTCCACGCGCCCGAGGCGCTTCATCCGCTTCTTGCCCTCCTTCTGCTTCTCGAGCAACTTGCGTTTGCGCGAGATATCACCTCCGTAGCAGCCGGCTATCACGTCCTTGCGAAATGCCTTGACCGTCTCACGGGCGATCACGTGCGAGCCGATAGCGGCCTGGATCGGGACGTCGTACTGCTGGCGTGGGATCTTCGCGCGGAGGCGCTCGGTGAGCATCCGGCCGAGTTCGTAGGCCTTCTCGCGGTGCGCAATCATCGACAGCGCATCGACCTGGTCGCCCCCGAGCAGCACGTCGAGCTTGACGAGGTTCGACGGGCGCATCCCGAGCAGCTCGTAGTCCAGCGAGGCGTAGCCGCGCGTGCGGCTCTTCAGTTGGTCGAAGAAGTCGAGCACGATCTCCGCAAGCGGAATCTCGTACTGGAGTTGGACGCGCTCCGGGGACAGGTAGTGCATCCCGGAGTGGGTCGCGCGCTTGTCCTGGCAGAGCTCCATTACTGCACCGATGTACTCCTTCGGAGTGATAATCGTGGCCTGGATGAAGGGCTCGCGAATCTCCGCAACGTGGTTCGGGTCCGGCATGTCCGAAGGGTTGTGAACCTCGATCTCCTGCCCGTTCTCGAGCGACACCTCAAAGCCCACCGAGGGCATCGTCGCCAGCAGCTCGAGGTCATACTCGCGCTCGAGGCGCTCGCGCACGATGTCCATGTGCAGCAAGCCAAGGAAGCCAGCGCGGAAGCCGAATCCCAGCGCATCAGAGGTTTCAGGCTCCCACGACAGCGCCGCGTCGTTCAACGTCAGCTTCTCCAGCGCGTCGCGCAGTTCCGGGAAGCGCTCGGAGTCGATCGGGAACAACCCGCAGAAGACCATCGGTTTGACGTCGCGATAGCCGGGCAGCGGCTCCGACGCAGGGCGCGCCTTGCTGGTCAACGTATCGCCCACGCGCAGCTGCGTGACGTCCTTGACTCCCGTGATCACGTAGCCGACCTCGCCCGCGTGCAGCTCTCGGGCAGCGACCATCTGCGGCGAGAGGAAGCCGATGTCGTCGATCTCCGCCTGCGTGCCGCCCGCCATCGCGCGGATCGTCTCGCCCTTGCGAAAGACCCCATCGACCACCCGCACGAACGCAACGACGCCGCGGTACTGATCGAACTCGGAGTCGAAGATCAGCGCTCGCGCCGGCGCCGCCAGATCGCCCCCGTTGGGTGGCGGTACCTGGGCGACGATCCGCTCGAGGATCTCCTCGACCCCCTCCCCCGTCTTGCCGCTGATCCTCAGGATCTCCGCAGGATCGCCGCCAAGCAGGTCAACGACCTCACCGCCGACACGCTCCGGCTCAGCGCCCGGCAGGTCGATCTTGTTCAAGCACGGGATCAGCTCGAGTCCCGCCTCAACGGCCATGTAGGTGTTCGCAAGGGTCTGTGCCTCAACCCCCTGCGAGGCGTCCACGACAAGCACCGCCCCCTCACACGCCGCCAGCGACCTCGAGACCTCGTAGGTGAAGTCCACGTGTCCCGGTGTGTCGATCAGGTGCAGCTGGTAGGTCTCACCGTCGCGCGCCTGATAGCGCACGCGCACCGCTTGAGCCTTGATCGTGATCCCGCGTTCGCGCTCGAGGTCCATCGAGTCCAGAACCTGCGCTCGCATCGCCCGCGCATCAACGGTGTGTGTCAGCTCAAGGATGCGGTCCGCGAGGGTCGACTTGCCGTGGTCGATGTGGGCGATGATGCAGAAGTTGCGGATGTGAGCTTGATTTGCGGCCATCGAGCTGCAAAGTGTCGCAGCCGCGTGGGGCCGGCTCGGGCCCGCGGCGCGTTGCTGGCCTCAGGCCCGGCCCAGCCGCCGCATCAGCAGCCCGTGCACCTGGCGCGCCTCGGGCACCCGCATCCTCAGCACCGCGCGCACGTAGATCCACAGGCCCGCGCCCGCCGCGCCGCCCATCGCGATGATTTGAGCCGGTACCGACCGCCCCAGCACCGCATCAAGCGCCGTCCACACGATCCAGGCGCCGGCCGCCAGCACGATCGAGGCGACCGCGATCCGCGCCGTGATCATCGTCGTCAGCGTGCCGTCGAGGCGGCCGCCCAGCTCGCGTCGCAGGTAGAGCGCCTGCACCAGCGTCATGTAGGCCGACGCCGCCGCCGTGCCGATCACCAGCCCCGCGATCCCAAACGGCTTGTAGAGCACGAGCGAGACAAACACGTCGATCACCAGGTTCGCCGCCGCCAGCTTCGTCGGCACCCACGGCTTCTGAAGCGAGAAGAAGGCGCGCGTGAGTAGCAGGTTGACGCCCGCGAACGGCAGGCTGAAGGCAAACCAGAACAGCGCCAGCGAGACCAGGTCCGTGGAGTGCGCGTTGAACGAGCCGTGCTCGTAGATCAGCCGCACGATCGGCGTCGCAAGCACGAGGATGAACGCCGCCGCCGGCACCAGCAGCAGGTTGATCTGCCGCACGCCAGCGCTCATCGAACGGCGCAGCCCCACGATCTCTCCGCGCGCGGCAAACGCGCTCATCGCCGGAAACAGCACCGTCGCCACCGCAACGCTGAACATGCCCTGCGGCAGCATGTAGATGCGAAACGCCGCGTCAATCGCCCGCGGCGCCTGGTCAGATACAAGCGTGCCAAACGAGGAGTTGATCAGGAGGTCAAAGTTGATGATTCCGAGACCCAGCGTGATCGGCAGCATCAGCCTGAACACGCGCTTGACCCGCTCGTCGCGCCAATCAAACGCCAGCTCGAGGCGAAAGTCGATCCGCCCCAGCGCCACGACCGCCATGGCCAGCTGCACGAGCGTGCCGATCAGAACTCCGATCGCATACGCATAAAGTTGATCCTGCCCGTGGAAGTGGCCCCGCAAGACGACCAGCAGGACAATGATCACGAGGTTCCACACGAGCGGCGAAATCGCCGGAATCGTGAAATGGTCATAGGTCTGCAGGACGCCGACGATCAGCCCGTTGATGCCCAGCAGCAGCACGATCGGAAACAGCACCCGAGAGAGGCCAACAGTCAGCTGCGTCAGCTGGTGGTCGAAGGCGTGCCCGGTGAACAGCGGCATGATCAGCCCCGCCACCAGTACGAAGAACGCCGTGATTGCCCCCAGCGCAAGCAGGATCACGAACAACAGCGTCGAGGCGAGCCGAAACGCCTCGCGGCGGCGCTTCTGCTCCAGCAGCTCCGTGAACACCGGCACGAACGCCGCCGACAGCGCCGCGTCCGCGAACAGCGACCGCACGAGGTTCGGCACCTGGAAGGCGATCGTGAAGGCCGAGAAGCCGCCCGTGGTGCCGAAGTAGCTCGACGCCACGATCTCGCGGACGAGACCCATCAGGCGCGACAGTCCGGTGGCGATCGAGAAGATCGCCGTGTTGCGGGCGACGCGCCGGCCGCCGCTGCGCGGCCGCGGCTGCTCGTCGTCTGATGGCTCTGGCACGGAGGCCGCTATAGTACGCGCCCCTGCGGCGGTCGGCCGCAGCTCCAATCATGGCCAACATCCATTCACAGAAGAAGCGAATCCTGCGCTCAGAGCGCGAGCGGCTCGAGAACCGCTACTACACCTCCGCGGTCAAGACCTACTTCCGGCGGCTCGAGGCAGCAGCAGGCGAGGGCGACGCCGAGAAGACCGCCGCCGAGCACCGCACGCTGATCTCCAAGATCGACAAAGCAGTCAAGCGTGGAGCGCTGCATCGCAACACAGGTGCGCGCAAGAAGGCCCGCGCCGCGCGGGTTGTGCGCGGCGCCTGAGCTGCGCGTGGTTCAGGCCGGGAGCGTGCATCCGTATGCGGGCGGGCTCACCGCGCGGCGCCGGTCATCGCTCCGATCGCCCGCAGCGCCAGCGTGTCGCTGTCGAGTTCAGAGGAACCGCGGCTGGCGAGCTCGAGATCGGCAAGCGTGATGAGCGAGCGGCGCAGGTGGGCGCTGTCGCTGCGGCCCACGTCGGCGATGAAGCGCTCGGCGGCCTTCGGCGGCATGCGCAGGCCACGCCTTACCTCGGCCGGGGATCTGCCCCCTTCGAGCGCCAGCGCCACTGCAAGCGCCTCGCGTACACGGCGGGTCATCCAGTAGAGCATGCTCTCCAGGCGCTCGCCCTGGGCGCGCAGCCGGAGGTAGACGCGCACGGCGCCAGCGGCCTCCCGCCCGACAAGCGCATCAGCAAGGGTCCAGACCTGGTGCTCCGCCGAACCCGCGGCGCGCTCGGCAACCTCCTCCGCGCCGAGCGAAGCGCCCGGACCAGATTCAAGCGCGAGCTTGTCGATTTCCCGCTCCAGCTGCGCCTGGCGTGAGCCGACGATCGCGACGAGTGCTCGGGCGCCCTCCAGATCAAGTGTCAAATCCTGTGTCCGGGCGTATGCGATCGCCCACTTCGGCAGCTCCCAGGGCTTGGCCGCAACCTCCGCGTCGACCACGCCCCCGCAGCGCATCACCGCCTCGTGCAGGCAGGCGGGCGCCTTCGCACGCGCCTCCTCGCGCGCAAAGAATGCGATCGTCGTATCCGGCGGCAGGTCGCCGAGTGCTGCGAGAAGGTACTCCGATACCTCTCGCTCCTTCCAGCGCTCCGCGCCGTCCACGATGATCACGCGCCGGCCAAGCGCGATCGTCATCGCGTTGAGCGCGAGCGCCGCCTGCTCCGGGGTGGCACGATCACCCTCGAGCAACTCCACCCCGCCCGAGCCGGCCTCGCGCTCGGCCAGCGCGCGCAGACGGGCCCGACGCGTGGCAATCCGCGGATGATCGTCGCCATGAATCAGATACGCGGGTTTCAGCGTTGCCCGAGGCACGCGGCGAGTCTAGCCGCGTGCCCCACCCACGGTTGCCACCGGCGCTAGCGCACCCTGTCGCGGGGCACGGCAAGCCGGGAGATCGCGCTGGCGATCACGGTGCCGACGATCAGGTAGACAATCGCAGCGATACCCCAGTTCTCGGCGAGCGACACCTTCGGATCCTTGTCGCTGAAGACATCCTTGAACGGACCGACGAGAGAGGATCCCGCGTCGTGAACCGTCGACACAATCGAGTTGCCGGTGTTCGCGTCGAGCAGCACCAGTGCGATCCCAAGCAGGATTATGATCACAAGGACCGCGGTGATGAGCTGAACGATCCGAGCCAATATCAGCGCAACCTCACCGAGGCCGCCGAAGCCGCGACCGCGGCCGCCCGCTCCGACCGCGGGATCGCGCGCCCCCACCGGCTCACGCCGGGTCTCCACGCCATCGCCAGCCACCGGCTCCCGAGCCACTGCCACTTCCTCTCGACGTCTAATTCTCCGCATCTGTACTCCTCCGTGATCGGTTCGCAGTCAAGCTACCCGCCGCGGAAGCCTTTCAAGCGTCGGGCTTGGTGAAGCGGCTCGCCGGCTCGCGTAGCTCGTCGAAACTTGCCCCCTCCTCCTGCATGGTCTGATAGGCGCCAAACGCCAACAACGCCGCTCCGGCGAGCCCCGCGAAGATGCCGAACTTGACCGAGAGCGAGAGCCCGCCCCCAGGGTGGCTGAGCAGTCGGAACAGAATCCACAGAACCGAGAGCCCACCCAGCCCGCAGAGCAGCACGCTTGGCGTCATCGGCAGGTTCAGCGTCTGCCCGTAGGACTTGGCGACCGCAAGCGCAATCGCGAGCAGCGCGCAGATCAGGAAAAGCCAGCGCCCGACCGAGATCGCGTGCCAACCGCTGATCGAGACCACCACCGGCACGTGGATGTTGACCCCATTGACGCTCGCGCCCTCGACCCCGTACCACTTGAGAAACAGGGCGATCAGGAGCACCAACCCGCCCGCTGCGGCCACGCGCTCGCCAATGCTGACGTTGCTGGAATCCATACCTCACCCCTGTTCTGGTTGAACTATTCGGCGGCCAGCCTACGCGACCCGGCGGCGGATTCCAACTCACCGCGCGACGATGTTCACCAGCTTGCCCGGCACCACGATCCGCTTGAGGATCTGCTTGCCGTCCAAATGCGCTCGCACGTTGGGCGCAGCGAGTGCGAGCGCCTCCAGTTCCTGCTCGCTTGCGCCGGTGGGCGCGCTAACGCGGTCGCGCAGCTTGCCGTTCACCTGGCACACGAGCTCGTACTCTTCCCGCGCGAGGAATGCCTCCTCGGCGACCGGCCATGGCTGCTCCCAGACGCGCTCGCCGAGCAGGCGCTCATAGGCGTCGCTGGCGACGTGGGGCGCGAACGGAAAGAGCAGCGATGCGCCGCTTGCCAGCGCGAACCGGAGCGCCCCCGGGGAGGCGTCCGCGCGCAGGCGCGAGCACTCGTTGCACAGCTCCATCACCGCCGCGATCGCCGTGTTGAAGGCAAAGCGGCCGTCGAGATCCCGCGTCACCTTGGCGATCGCCCAATGCGCCTTGCGCAGCAGCTCGAGGTCAGCCCCGGTCGGATCTGTCGCCACCGGCGCCCGCGTAGCCTCGCCGGTGGCCGCAACCTCTGCCGAAAGTCGCCACAGGCGGCCAAGGAATCGATGCACGCCCTCAACGCCGTCGTCAGACCAGTCGGCATCCTGTTCGGGTGAGGCGACAAACAGGATGTAGGCGCGCGCCGTGTCCGCGCCGTAGCGCTCGACGATCGCCGCCGGTGACACGACGTTGCCTCGGGACTTGGACATCTTCGCGCCGTCCTTGGTCACCATGCCCTGCGTGAACAGCGCGGCGAACGGCTCCTGGAAGGAGAGGTGGCCGAGGTCGCACAGCGCCTTGCAGAAGAAGCGCGCGTACATCAGGTGCAGGATTGCGTGCTCCACGCCGCCGATGTACTGATCGACAGGCATCCAGCGCTCGAGCACCTCGGGATCCCAGGCGGCGTCATCGTTCGCCGCATCGCAGTAGCGCAGGAAGTACCACGAGGAGTCGACAAAGGTGTCCATCGTGTCTGTTTCCCGCCGCGCCGGACCGCTGCAGGCAGGGCAGCTGGTGTTCACCCAGTCCTCAGCCGCAGCAAGCGGCGAGCGGCCCTTCGGCGCGTAGTCCTCGACGTCGGGCAGCAGTACTGGCAGCTGCTCGGCGGGCACGGGCACGATTCCGCAGTGCTCGCAGTACACGATCGGAATCGGCGTGCCCCAGTAGCGCTGGCGCGAGACGAGCCAATCTCGCAGCCGGTAGTTGACGGCGGCGCGACCGCGGCCCTGGTCGTCGAGCCAGGCAACGATCCGGCTCAGCGCCTCGCGATTGTGCAACCCATCGAAGTCGGGATGGGAGTCCACGAGCCGGCCATCGCCGCTCCACGGCAGCTCGCCGTCGCCGCCCTCGATCACGCGCCGTATCGGCAGCTCGAAGGTCTGCGCAAAGGCGTGGTCGCGCTCGTCGTGTCCCGGCACCGCCATGATCGCCCCCGTGCCGTAGTCCATCAGCACGTAGTCAGCGACGAACACCGGGATCCGCTCGCCGTTGACCGGGTTGACCACCTCTCGTCCCAGGGGCACCCCGGTCTTCGGTCGATCCGCCGCACCGCGCTCCAGCGCGCCCTCGCCGGTCAGGCTCTGGTTGACGTAGTCGCGCGCGGCGCGCTCGTGCCGGGTTCCGGCGGCGAGTCGCAGAACGTCCGGATGCTCCGGCGCAAGCACGAAGAAAGTCGCGCCGAACAACGTGTCAGGCCGGGTCGTGAAAACCGTGTAGTCCGTTGCAAGCTCCTCGCAGCGGAAGACGACCTCGGCCCCCTCCGAGCGACCGATCCAGTTGCGCTGCATCGTCTTTACGTTCGACGGCCAGTCGATCGAGTCGAGATCGTCCAGCAGCCGCTCGGAGTAGTCCGTGATGCGCAGGAACCATTGCTCCAGCTGGCGCACCTCGACCTCAGCTCCGCAGCGCTCGCAGTGGCCATCGATGACCTGCTCGTTGGCAAGCACCGTCGCGTCATTGGGACACCACTTGACCGCGGCCTCGCGGCGGTAGGCGAGCCCCGCCCGCAGGAGTTCAAGGAAGATCCATTGCGTCCAGCGGTAGTAGCGCGGATCGCACGTCGCGAACTCGCGCGACCAGTCGATCGAGATGCCCCAGCGGCGAAACTGCCGCTGGAACGACGCAATCGACGCTGCTGTCGATTCTCTGGGATGCACCCCAGTCTTGATCGCATGGTTCTCCGCCGGCAGGCCAAACGCGTCGTAGCCCATCGGGTGCAGCACACGCCGGCCCGTGCGGCGATGGAAGTGCGCGATCGCGTCGCCCACCGAGTAGGTCTTCAGGTGTCCGATGTGGGGCTCGCCGCTCGGGTAGGGCAGCATCTCCAGCACGTAGGAGGCCTCAGCACCGTTGCGGGGCAGATCGTTGCTGACCTGCCAGGTACCTTCGCGCGCCCAGATCGCCTGCCAGCGCTCCTCGATCTCCTGCGGGTCGTAGCGAAGCTCGCTCATCTCCGCGGCACCTTATCCGCGACTTCCGCCCCGCGCCCGCGTCATAGGGTCATGCACCCGCTGGTGAAGCTGGTTCGCCCAACACTCCTGTTCCTGGGGGCCTGGCTCGCAGCCGCCGCCCTCTGCGCAGTCGCAGTGCTGCTGCTGTAGGCCCGCGCAACACGCGGCGAGCGAGTGCGCTCAGCCGGTCAGGACAAACCGACTGCGCTCGCGCAGCGCCTGAACCAGCGCAGCAGGAGCCTTCAACGGCGAGCCAGCGTCCGATGGCGGCTCGGGGTCGTACTCGATCGCAAGCTGGATCGTCTGCGCGACCTGCTCGCCGGCGATCTCCGCCGCGAGCCGCAGCGCCATGTCGATTCCAGCTGACACGCCCGCCGCCGTGACGATCTTGCCGTCGAACACCACCCGTTCCGCGACCGGCTCGGCGCCGAACCTGCTCAGTTGCTCAAGCGCCAACCAGTGGCTCGTCGCGCGCTTCCCATCGAGGATGCCCGCCGCTCCGAGCACCAGCGAACCGGTGCAGACGGAGGTCGTCCACGTGCTCGTTGCGTGCGCCGCGCCGATCCACTCGAGCATTGGCGCGTGATCCATCAGATCGTCGGTGCCGGGTCCGCCGGGGACGACCAGGATGTCCGGGTGCGGCGCGTCGGCCAACGCGCTGTCGGCGGTAAGACCAAGGCGGCCGGTATCCGCGCGCAGCTCTCCGGGCTGCTCAGCCACAAAGCTCACGTTCGCCCCTGGGAGGCGGCTCAGGACCTCGTAGGGGCCGACGGCGTCGAGGGCCGTGAAGCGGTCGAACAGCGGGATCGCGATCTCCATTTCGGTGCCTTTCATACTGCGGTAGTTGTCTCAAACCGCCGTCGGTACTCGACAGGCGGCACTCCAAGTGAACGGATGAAGCCGCGGCGCATCGTCTCCGCAGTCCCAAAGCCGCACGCGGCTGCGACCTGCGCAACGGCCAGAGTGGTGTCCTCGAGGTACCGGCGGGCGGCCTCAACCCGAATCCGCTCGACGTACCTTCCGGGCGTCACGCCGACCTCGCCGGTGAACGCGCGCGAGAAATGACGTGGGCTCATCGCCGCGCGCTCCGCCAGCCGTTCGACCGCGAGATTCTCGGCCGGGTGCTCGAGAATCCAACGCTGGAGGTCGCGCAGCGCGCCGCGGTGTGCGAGCTGGCCAGAGAGCTGAGCACTGAACTGAGCCTGGCCGCCTGGGCGGCGCAGGAACAGCACAAGCCAGCGCGCGATCGTCAGCGCAGCGTCGCGGCCAAGATCCTGTTCCACGAGTGCCAGCGCGAGGTCCATCCCTGCGGTGACGCCGGCCGAGGTGTAGATCGACCCGTCGCGCGTGAAGATCGGCTCGGGGTCGACACTGACCGCCGGGTAGTGCTCGGCGAGCTCGGCGCAGGCAGACCAATGCGTAGTCACGGTGCAGCCGTCGAGCAAGCCCGCCTCGGCAAGCAGGAAGGCACCGGTGCAGACGGATGCCAGGCGGCGTGCACGCGGGGCAGCGCGCCGCAACCAGGCCAGCAGCAGCGGGTCCGCGCAGGCGGCGCGCCGACCCGGGCCTGCGGGCCGTCGCGTAGACGGCATTGCCCGCTCGTGCGAGGCGCTCCGCGGTCGCACGGCCGATGCCGGTGGAACATCCGGTGATCAGAACCGCGCCAAGCTCAGACGTCATACGATGCGCTCCCTTCGGGATGGTGGACGCCGAGCATATGCGGGTATGGTTCGGCCTGCCAGGCGAGCGGTGACATTCCAAGCCCCCGGCGAGGTGCGCGTCGAGGAGCGTCCAGAACCCGAGCTGCTGGCCGAGGACGACGCGATCGTGCGCGTCGATGCGTCGGGAATCTGCGGCTCAGATCTGCAC
>JBPCQX010000211.1:0-2785 GCA_050997675.1 Solirubrobacteraceae bacterium | reverse complement strand
AAGGACGGCACCCGCGGCCGGCTGCGGATCGACTACGGCGACCCCCGCCAGCCCGACGCGGCGCTGAAATGGCTCTGGCGTTACGTAGACGCGGCCAAGACTGCCGGCGAGATGTATGGCAGGGCGATCGTGGTCATCGCCGCGGAGCAGTACGCGGCACGGATGGTCCTCCCCGCAAGCCAGCGGACCTACCGGCAGCACTGGGGGTCGCACAACGACCTCGCCGCCAAAGCGCTCAAGAAGCTCGCCGGCCCACACCTCCCAGCCTCGTTGAAGCAGCTCGAGCGGGCCGTCGCCGCCGCGAACAAGCACGCCGACGACGCGCATCGCTCCAAGCGCGACAGCCCGAGCGGCCCAGCCGGCGCGGCCGCGCAGAACGAGAACGACCAGCCGGACCGCGAGGTCGTCGACGAGGACCTGGACGACGTTCAGCGCGAGGACGCCGACGAGGTTGACGACGCTAGGGCGAGGTCTGACAGTTGACCCGGACACCCGCCCGGGCCCCTGGTTGTCGTCGGCCGGGGGCCCCGGTGGGGGCGCGGGTGCGGGTCCGACCCCTCCCCAGTTTTGCACCCTGCGGGTGCGTGGGGGTCGGGGATCGGGCCCGCACTCGGCGGGCCCCCGGAGGTTCAGGAGGACGCATGTCAACGTCTCGCAAGCTCACAGACGAGGAGCGCGATCAGCGCCGCCAGGCAGACCGTCAGCGGCTCGAGCACGCCGCGCGGGAGCTGCTCACATCAGAGGGGTGGACGTGCTGGGTTCGAGTCCGTTCTTCGGTTGGTTTGGGCCGGTACAGCCCGCGGAATCAGTGGTTGATCGCTTCCGATGGAGCGACGCGTGGGATCACTCCGACCCATGTCGCGGGGTTCCGCGCCTGGCTCGCCTTGAACAGGGTTGTGGCGAAGGGCTCAAAGGCGATTTACATACTCGCGCCGGTCGCCGTGAAGGATCGCGACGAGCAGGGCGAGGACACGCGCGAGAAGCGGGTCTTCTTTCGCTCGGTGCCGGTGTTCGACGTCTCGATGACCGAGGTCCTCCCCGGGGTGGAGCCCGTGCCGCTGTGCGCGCCGCGCGTCCCGATCTGCGGCGACAGCCATGTGGGACTGCTCGCCCCGCTCGAGAACCTGGCCGGCGAGCTCGGCTACCGGGTGCACTACCGACAGATCGACGGTTCGGCTGGCGGCTGGTGCGACTCACGGAGGCGCGAGATCGTTGTCGACGAGCAGCTGCCTGCGAACGCGCAGGTCCGGGTTCTCGTGCACGAGATCGCTCATTCGCTTGGTGTCGGGTACACCCAGTACGGACGGGAGCAAGCTGAAGTGCTTGTGGACACGGTCACCTATGTCGTGCTCGCGGGGCAGGCGGGCTTGGATGTCGGTGGTGAGAGCATCCCGTATGTCGCCGGGTGGGGGGAGACGGGGGCGCTTGACGCGATCCGCGAATACGCGGAGACGATTGACGGGATCGCGCGGCGGATCGAGGACGCGATCGCCCCGGCCGCCGCTCCGGTCCCGACGGACCGGCCTGTCGAGCTCGGGCGGGCCGCGTGATGCCCGGCGGCGAGGAGATCCGGATCGGGTCGCGCTGGCGCCATGGTCAGGTCGTGTACGAGATCGGGGCGCTCAGGCCGATCGAGCCGGGATGTCCGGCATGGGGCGCCCGGCGACTGGTACTCGCGACCCCCGAGGGCGAGGACCCCCATCCACTGGACTGGGTGCCGGACACGTGGCTACGCCGCCACTGGACCGAGATCCAGGACGAGAGCCTGACCGCAGCCGCGTGACCGGTGGGACCAGGGCCCTTGTTCACGCGCGGAGGCCATGGTGCGCCCTGCGGCGGCGGGGGTGGTGGGTCAGCTGCCGAGACCTCGCCGGTCAGCCCATCTGATCAGCAGCTCGTCGACGCGGCGCAGGCCGTACCGGTTGGTGAGCTCGGCGAGCGTTTCGACGCCAGCGCGGGCGGTCGACTCTGGAAGCACGGCGAGCGCCGCGAGCACCAGCTGCGCGTCGACCAGCGTCAGGCGCCGCTCGAGCGCAAACCGGCTCCCCCATCTCGCCGCAGCGCGCGGGTACGTGGCGGGCTCGCGGTCGAGCAGCGCGAGGAGGATCGCGAGCGCGTCCTCGAGCCCCGGCGGCCGCGGGAGCTCAGCAACGATCGCGCGAATCTGGGTGACGGTACAGCGGTCGTTCTCAAGTGCCCGCCGTAGGCGCACGACCGCGTTCGGTTCAGCAGTCACAACCGAAGACCCGTACACGAGATCGAACACATGTTCCGGTACGGATGTTAGGTGGCGGAGCGGTTCCCGAGTGATCGGGAGGCGCGCAGCCCGTTGAGCCTGGCTTGTCTTGCGCGCCGTCAAGCCGAAGAGAGCCCCGCCCTCCGGGCGATACGACGAGAGTCCAGTTCTTCGGCTTGACAGCGCGCTGCGACTACGCCACGGCCCGGGCATGCCCGCACCCGACCACCAGAGGAGCAGCCGCATGAACCCCACCCCCGACGAGCCGCTAGTCGACCACGATGGCCGTCCGACCGCCAAGCAGCTCGCGTACTTGCGCTCGCTCGCTGACCGCGCCGGCCAGACGTTCTCCTATCCGCGCACCCGCCGGCAGGCGGGCGCGGAGATCCGTCGACTCCGCGCCGAGAAGCCGACCACCCGCATTGAGCGGCGAATCGAGCGGCGCGAGATCGCTGACGCGATCGCCGACGGCCCCGCAGACGCGGCGCGCGTGGACGTGGACCGCGAAGTCACCGGGTTCGGATCGACGGCCACTTGGCGCTGAAAGGA
>JBPCQX010000202.1:0-6161 GCA_050997675.1 Solirubrobacteraceae bacterium | reverse complement strand
GAGGACGGCCGCTCCCTCGAGATGGGCATCGTTCGACGCAAGCTGCCGCTACCGGCGTGAGCGAGCGGCTGCCGGTCGTCTCCGGCCAGCAGCTAATCGCCGCGCTCGAGAAGCTTGGGTGGGTGGTCGTCCGCCAGCGCGGTAGCCACGTCCGTCTCAAGCACCAGGACCGCTCGACTCCGCTCGTGGTCCCACTTCATCGCGAACTCAAACGCGGGACTCTCGCCGGGATCCTGCGCGACGCCGGTATCGATCGCGATGAGGCACGTCGGCTCCTGTAGCTAACCGGGAGCTGAGCTGGGGCGGCGCATTGACGGCCGGACAACCGTCCTGCTTCGGGTCCACGAGCGCTCGAAGCAGAAGTCGATTCATCTCACCTCCTGCGGCGACATTGGAGAAGCGTGTGTTCGTCGCCGCGGACTTCCGCGTCGACCCGATGATTAGCAGCCGAGCTGCTAACACTCGGGCCCACGCGTGCTCGCTTTCGGCGCGAGTCGGGTCTCTCGTCGACAGTGACGAGATGATCGTCCTGCCATGAGTGCAGGAGCCCGCGGTAGCGACCATTATGCTGCTGAGTCTGCTCTGTTTCAGCAGTGCCGGGTCGAGCCTCGAGCGCTGCTGCATCGCGAGAAAGGGACAACGACGACGCCGGTGTTCCTCGTCGTGTCGGGCGAGGATGTGGTCGGGGGTCTGACGGGAATACCTATTGATGACGAGTGCGACATCCTCGTCCTCGTCGGTTTAAGTGCGCGGGCTTTCGAACTACTGAGCTGGTCGGAGGGACATGAGGTCACGAAGAGTTCGCACGAGCGATTCACTACAGGCGGAGTGGCGTCGGCTTCGCCGGGCGATCGTGTTCTTCGTTGGGTGCTTGGCGGTGTTGGTGGCCCTTTTCATGATCGGCCTGTACCACTAACGCCGGTGTGACCGGTGCGCCTGTCAGGGCGCCGGCGGCCTGGTGTTGATCGCGATGGGGGTGCTCGTCTGGGCCGGCGAGCTGTTCCAGCTCGCATCCAGGCCCAGCAGGCGCTGGACAGCCTCGGCATCAACTTCTTCAACACCATATGAGCAAGCTCGGACCGGCGGTCACTCGGTGGGCGTGAGCCGTTCCTGAATCCCCTAGGTCGCGGTAGGCGTCTAACCCGGCGTGATCGAGCCTCCCGCGATTGCGCCCGACGGCCGGTCGCTGGCTGAGCGGGTCAACGAGAGCGTGACCGGTGCTGATCCTGGCCGGTCACTGGCGGGTAACAGCCTGCATTTCATCCGCACGGTTGCGCTATCGGTGGGCATCCAGGGACCGACCGCGGGGGTGATCGTGGGACCCGCGGTGCTCGCGAGCATCGTCGGCGGCGCGGGAGCGCTCGCGTATCTCCTCGGATTCGTGGCGATGGGGTTCTGTGCCTACTCGTTCGTGGTGTTCTCGCGGTCGTTCAACAGCGCGAGCTCGGTGTACGCGTTCAACGGCTCGGTGTTCGGTCCGCGCTATGGCTTCGTCTCCGCGTGGCTGCTGCTGCTGCTCGTCTACACGTCGTTTGCGGCAGCTGTCTACGCCAGTACCGCCGACATCGCGCAGTCGCTGCTCGCCTCCCTCGGTGTGCATGTCGGGTGGGTGGCGCTCGCCGTGGTGGGGTGGGCGGCGACGATGGTGCTCGCCTACGCCTCGATCGGTTTCTCCTCGCTGGTCATCTTCGCGTGCGAGGGGATCGCGATCGTTCTGGTCGCGATCGTCGGGGTCGTGGTCGTGGTCAAGGGCGGCTATCACCATCACGCGCTCTCGACCGCGCCGTTTCAGTCCCACGGGATCGCGTTCAGCGTGCTCGGTCTCGGCGTCGTCAACGCGTTCGGCGCGTTCTCGGGGTTTGAGGGAGCGGCGGTGCTCGGCGAGGAGTCCGCCCGTTCGACGCGCACCATCCCCTTGGCGGTGGCCGGCTCGCTGGTCGCGTCGGCGGCCGTGTATGTCGTGATCACGTGGATAGTCGATAACGCCTACGCCACGCCGCACGCGCTCGCGACCGATCCTGCGCCGCTGGTGCATCTCGCGAACCTGTACGTCGGCTCGACGATGGGCAAGCTCATCAACGTCGCGGGTGTGATCAGCGCGTTCGGGGCGCAGTTGGCGTGCGTCAACGCGGCGAGCCGGCTGTTGTTCTCCCTCGGGCGCGAGGTCGGCGGTGGCCGGCAGGCGAGCAACTTGCTCGTGCGCACCGATCGGCGCCGGCGCTCGCCGGTCGGCGCGCTCGTCATCGTCGGGGGGGTTAGCCTCGCCGGCCTCGCGGCGTTCAGCTTCGAGGGACAGGCGATCCGCGCGCTGACGATCATCGTGACCTACGGCGCGTACCTGATCCTCATCGCCTACCTGCTGACGGTCATCGCGGCCACGGTCTCGGTATGGCGCAACGGACGCCGGCCAATTCCACTGCTCGGGCTGTCCGTCGGCGTGATCGTCCTGGGCTACGTGCTCTATGACACGTTCGATCCTTTCCCCGCGCCGCCGTTCGATGGGGACGTCTGGGCCGCGCTCGGCAGTGTGGTGCTCGGTGTGGCGCTCGCCCTCGTGCCGGCTGTCCACGGCCGGATCGCCCGATCCGAGCTGCTGCGCGCCGCACGCCCCGGAGCGCTCACGGCCGAGGCGTCGAGCGCCTCGTGACGTTCACTCTGCAGACCAGGCGGGACCGACCCTCCGCCCCTCGTTCCCGCTCGGCCTACGCCCCGTGGCCACCCGGCGACGCATGGCGCAGGATCAGGACCGCCTGAGCGACGCGTTGCCCGGCGGTCACGGCCACGAGACCGGCGAACACCCACGCGATTGTCGTGCTGGACCCCGGAGCGACGCAGAACAGGCAGTACACCACGATCGTCTCGGTCCCCTCCGCAACCCCGGTCGTCAACCGCAGCGAGCGCTCGTCGCCGAGCTCCAGGCCAAGCCGCTCGATCACCGACGAGAACGAGAGCAGCGCGACGTTGTTGACGAGGTAGGTCGCAAGCAGGGTGACGCACGCCAATCGCGCGCCGGGATGGACGATCGCCACGCCGAGAACGAACCCGGAGTACACGACGAAGTCAGCCACGAAGTCCAGGAGTCCTCCGAGCTCGGTGGCGCCCCGCCGGCGCGCGATCGGACCGTCGAGCCCGTCGAGGACGCGATTCAGCAGCCACAGCACCAGCGCAAGCGTCCACGATGATTCGGCGATGGCCACGCACGCGCCCAGCCCGGCAAGCAGCCCCGCCGCGGTCACCGCGAGCGGCGGAATGTCACGTACCGCAAGCCTGTCGGCGACGCGATCGAGCGACGGGGCGAGCTGCGCGCGCAGCGCCTGGTCGATCACAGCTCGGCTGGGATGCTCATCTCGGCATTCGCTCTCTGCTTCAAGGCATTGCGTTGATGGGTCCGGCTGATCGCTGCAAGCACCACGGTCAGGATCGCGACTGCGGCCAGCGCGATGATGAACGGGAGCGACCCCGGATGCCTGGCGGTGCTTCCGAGCGCGGTGTAGGCGACTGTGCCCGGAACGATCCCGATCGCGGTCGCAGCAACGTAACTGCGCAGCGAGATGCCGGTCATCCCGGCGGCGTAATTGAGCAGATTGAAGGGAACGATCGGAACCAGGCGCGCGTAGAGAAGCGCGACGAATCCCCGCTGGCGCATCCACTCCTCCCACCTCGTGGCGCGGCCCCCAATAAGACGCTGCACGTGCGTGCGCCCGAGGCGTCGCCCGATCACGAACGCGATCGTTGCACCGAGCAGCGCAGCGACCAGCGTGATCAGGCTGCCGGCGACGACGCCAAACAGCGCGCCACCCGCGAGAGTGGCGACCACAGCGGGAAACAACAGCACGGTCAGACCAACGTAAATCATCACGAACACAACCGGGGCAAGCCATCCAGCCCGGTGCACGATCCGATGGATATCGGCCCCCGTGGGTCCACCGGCCACCAGCAGCCAGACCGACACACCCCCGAGCGCAATCAGGATCAGCAGCAGCCGGACGCGGGGTGACCGCAAGCGTCTCCGACGGTCTGGCATGTCATTGCGCATCCTGCCCATGGCGGTTGGTTAGATCGTGTCCGGACCCAGAAGGATTCACCGGGCTAACGCGTTACCCACGCACTCATCCGTCGCTCACCGCCGGGGTTGATCCGACGACGAGGCGAGGAAGTCGGTCAGCGCCGCGGCGACGAGGGCTGGCTCTTCGGCGGTCGGGATGTGCCGGGCGCCCGGGATCCTGGTGAGGGTGACGTCAGGCGCCTCGGCCGCGTAGCGCTCGGCGAACCGGACAGGCTGAAATTCGTCGTCCTCGCCCCAGATCAGCAGCGTTGGCAGCGCCCGCTCTCGCAGACGTGTGATCAGATCGAGCGTGTAGCGCGCGTCGGCCGCCCCTGCCATCGCGGTCCATGAGCGCACCCGCTGCTCATCGTTCCACGGCGCGAGCCACGCGGACCGCTCGGCAGCGTCAAGCGGGCGTGAGATCGCCTTGGCGAGGCTCTGGGCTCGCGCCGCGAGCAGCTCCGGCACGGTGACCGCGTCCGCGATCGCGGGATCGCGAAAGCGCTCGACCGCCGGGACCGGCCACGAGTCGTAGAGCACGGAGTTCATCAGGATCAGCCGCTCGACGGACGACTCGGTGGCCGCGAGGTGTTGGGCGACCGCGCCGCCGATGTCGTGCCCCCCGACGGTCAGCGGGCCGGTCACCTCGACGGCGTCGAGAAAGCGGCGCGCCCACCGGGCGAGCGCCGGCACGGTCGCCTCATCCCGCGTCAGGCGGCCACCGGAGGCCCCGAAGCCCGGGAAGTCAAGCGCGAACACCGCATATCCCGCCGCCGCCAGCTCGGGGAGGACAGGTTCCCACACCCGGCTCCAGAACGTTCCGTGAACAAGCAGCACGGGTCTCCCGGCACCGGCGTGAAGGTAGCTCAGCGTGATCCCGTCGACCACGATCTCGCGTCGCTCAGCAGTCATGTCAGCGCTGGTCGACATCCGGGCCTTGACCGATGAGTTCCGAGGCCAGCGCGGGAAGATCGTGTCCGGTCGCCTCGGGCGCGAGAAAGAACGACGGATACGCCTGCCCGTCGCGTGAGAGCCACCCGGTCCGCAGCCCCGCGCGTCGCGCTCCGTCGATGTCCCAAGGGTGGACGGCGATCAGCACGAGTTCACTGGGGTCGGCCGTGCACGATCGCGCGGCGTATGCGTAGGCCTCAGCCGCAGGCTTCCAGCGCCCCGCGTCGCTGATCGAAAGGCAGTCCTCGACGAGATCGCGAAGCCCGGCGCGTTCCAGCAGCGCTTCCGCCACGGCAGCGGCCCCGTTGCTCAGAGTGACGATCCGAACCCCAGCGTCAGCGAGCGTCTGCAGCCCGGGAGCCACGTCGGGGTGCAGATCAAGCTCGGCCATGCCCGCGACGACATGCTCGGCGACGGCCTGAGCGCTGCCGCGCAGAGTCTCAACGCCGGCCAGCATCGCCGCCAGCGTCGGGACCGCGACGGCGGAGAAGTCGGCGTACGCGCCGGCTGCGGTCAACGCGAACCCGTCGCGCAGCGTCGTCGCAAACCAGACCGGCAACACGTCGGCACCCACCCCGACCTCGGCCAGCCGGGGAGCGAGTCCGTTCATGTCAGACAAGGTCTCGTTGACGTCAAAGACCGCCACCAGCGGGGGTGAGGAGGTGGGAATGTTCATCGCTTGAGTCAAGGCGGCTGAATCCTTTGACGCTATTGCCGGGTCACAGGATTCGTGACTCGCGTGCGGACGGACCCGCGTAGCGTGATTCCCGGCTCGTCTGATCCCAATCTGAGAGGTGACCCCCCATGGCCAAGATCGCCGTGATTCTGCTTGCCGACACCGACCGCCCCGAGGGCATGGGCCGAATGGCCAACGCCCTGACGACCGCCAAGGAGGCCAAGGAGGCCGGCGACGAGATCCGCGTCATCCTTGACGGGGCCGGCACGAAGTGGGGCGCTGAGCTGGCCGACGGGAGTCATAAGTACCACCGGCTCCTGCACGACCTGAAGGCCGAGACCGGAGCGTGCGCGTACTGTTCCCGCGCGTACGGCGTCAAGGACGAGCTCGAGGCCGCCGGAATCGCGTTGATGGACGAGTACAAGGGACATCCGAGCGTCCGGCAGCTGATCGTCGATGGGTTCGCGGTCGTCACCTTCTAAACGCCGG
>JBPCQX010000026.1:0-3337 GCA_050997675.1 Solirubrobacteraceae bacterium | reverse complement strand
CCCAGTACGCGCACTCCCCGCCGATCAACTCGCGCTCGCAGAGCGCGACGCGATGCCCTTGCCCAGCCAGCCGCGAGACGGCAACCTCGCCCGCCGGTCCGCTGCCGATTACAACGGCGTCAAAGTGCTCAGACATCGGTTCGTCGGTCATTGCCCGGCACAACGATCGCGGCGCGTATCCACGCGTCGGGCGGCGTCGGTGCCTGGCCCTCGTCAGAGCGGTAAATGCGACATTTCAGGCCGAAGTCTTCGCGCCCAGCCGCAGTCGGATCTACATCAAGCCCATTCACTCGCACGGTCGGGGAGCCAAGAAAGCGAGCCGCATCGGCTGCTTCCACAGTCTCGACAGCCCGCAGCTCGATTTCACCTGCATCGCCGCCGCTCTCAATCACGATCTCTCGTACACGCGGCAGCAGCTCAGCGAAGGAGGGGCAACCATCGAAGTAAAGGATTTCGACCTTCATCGGGCCAAGCCCGACGGACGACAATCCCGCCTACGCCAACGAACTAAAAAAGCAATCGCAGCGAGCCCAACGAGGGCTCCTGCAACGATGCCGCCAAAGACGAAGCCTCCGATCGCTCCGACTGTTGCGATGGCAATCGGCAACCCGGCCCAGCACGCGACCGCAACGATGCCGACGCCAACGGCAGCAAACCCCAGACCACCCGTACTCTCGTGATGCTTCACGCCGCCGTCCGGTGGCAGCAGGCGATGTGCTCAGCGTTGTCGGCGAGCAAAGCCCGCCCCAGTCCCAGCACCGCTAGAACACGCTCATCAGCCACCCGATAGAAGACGACGCGGTGCTCGCGTCGGGTCTCCACAAAGCCGCACCACCGAAGACACGCCAAATGATTTGAGACTCTTGACTGCGCCAGCGCCAGCGCGTCCATCAACTCGCTCACCGACAACTCCGAACCATCAGACAGAAGCTCCAAAATACGCAACCGCGTCGGATCAGAGAGGACCTTGAAGTACTTGGCCATCAGATCGGGCTTGGTTGGCCGCGCGGGAAGCAGGAACGGGCGTGAGAGTACTCCAGGCGAAGACATTCACAACATCGTAGCGTGTTATGAGAAGAGCGGTGCCTAGGGGAGAACCCGAGGGTCTCTATGGGGACGAAATGGGGACGGATCGACCTGTGGGGAGCGGTTTCCAGCGGTTCCGAGCGATCCGCCGCTTCCGTGCCCTAAGCCACGAAAACACCGCCTATCCAGCAGAAAACCCCACCAAAGCAGACCCTCCGACCAGCGCGCCCGAGAGGATTCGAACCTCTGACCTTCGGTTCCGTAGACCGACGCTCTATCCAGCTGAGCTACGGGCGCAGCGGCGCTCAGTCTAGAGGGCCCGGCCACGCAAGCGCCGCACGTCCGCCAGGGCGCCAAGCACGCCGGCCTACGGGGCGGCCTTGCGGTTCGGAAGCGGGCGGTAGGGGCGGCACGGCTCACCGCGTAGCCCCGGGCAGGGCGGCAGCGCTGCCGGCACGCTGATTCCCGCGACCTCCGGGAGCACGAGGCGTGAGGGCCGCACTCGTGAGTAGGCAAGCGCAACAGTCGCGCGGCCGCGCGGGATGGTGTTGCCGAACGCCCAGATCGGCTGATCGCCGCTCGGCGCCGTGACTGTGATCCGGATACGCGAGCCAACACGGTAGACGTGGCCCTCGTAGTAGAGCGGGATTGTGATCTCGGACCAGCGCCCGCGGGGCAGCGGCGCAGCGTCAGCCCTAGCAAGACTCAGCCGCGGCGCCAGCAGCGTGCTTGTCGACGCAGCAAGCTTGCGTTCGCTGGTGCGCAGCCAGCCGCTCTGCACATAGGTCTCCATGCCGTCCGGGCGGACCTCCGAGACGGTGGCCTGGAGATCAACGCTCGGCACCGATGACTTGATCCAGACCTGCACCGACCCAGCGCCGACAACCGCCTTCGTCTGCCTCAGCGGACGTGTCGCGTAGGAAACCGAGGTACCCGGAGGGTTCTGCAGCCACTGGTAGGTCGGGGTCGCAGTCCAAAGGCCGCCCGGGCCCGAGGACGTGTCGCCGATAAAGCTCGTTGCCGGTCTAGCTTGCTTGTTCCAGGTGAAGGAGTCAGCCCCGGCTTTGCGCGCAGGGCGCGAGGACAGCGAGCCGCCGCCGCGGAGGTACCAGAAGAGTGGCTGGGTGCCCGGCAGGGGGAAGCGCGCAAAGGAACGCTCGAAGCCAGGCACCGGCGAGCCCGGCGACCCCCCGCCCGCGCCGTTGTCGAACAGGAGACGGACCGACCGCAGCTTTTCAAACGCCGCCCGCGCCGCCGCGTAGCTCGGCAGCTCCTGGATCGGATCCAGCGGCAGCGTCACGCCTGAAACGCCCATCGCCGCGCTGAACACAAGCGGAGCCAGAGTTTTGACGCCCGCCGGCAGCGATGGCGCCTCGCCCGCCACATAGAGCTCGAGGAAGTCATACCAGCGTGTGAACGTTGCCGGATCCAGCGAGTCGATATGGGTGCCGTTGGTGAACGTGAACCACTTGCGGCTCGTGCCGGTGAAATGCTGGGCAAGGTCCGGGCAGTGGCCGCCAGTCTGCTCATCAGTCCACTGGCAAGCGAGATACACCGGCACCCTGATCTTGTGGACAAAGGTGATTGGCGCAACCGGGTCGGCGACCGCCGAGACGTAGTAGCGGTTGCGATGGATCTTCGCCAGCAGGTTGACCGCATCGCCGTGGAGCACCTGGTTTGCCTTGCAGGTCGCATCTCCCCGCTGGATCTGCGTCAGCGCCCATGGCTGCCCGCCGCCGGCAGAGGCCGGCCTGGCGTCATGAACGCGATCCTTCGCCCACGACAGCGCAAAGCCCGTGTTCAGGATCCCGCCCGGATAAAGCGTCGTAGCCGTGTCGTCGATCACCGACAGCGGGGCAATCGCCGAGAGGTCCGGCGGCGCCGTCGCAGCGACAAAGAGCTGGCTGATGCCGCCGTAGGAGATGCCCATCATGCCGACCTTGTGGTGCATCACCCACGGCTGGCGGGCAACCGTCTCGATCACGTCATAGCCATCAAGGCCCTGCAGCGGCTCGAAGTAATCAAAGGCGCCGCCCGAGCACCCCGTCCCGCGCATGTTCACGTCGACCACCGCGAACCCGAGCAGGGTCGCGATCTGCGCGATCGAGCTCTCGCCCCCCGCCGGATTGGCGTATCCGTAGCCCGCGTACTCGACCAGCGTCGGGTAAGGGCCGCTGCCACGCCCCGAGGGCAGGTGAACGTCGATCGCCAGCTGCGTGCCGTCGCGCGTCGTCAGGTATCCGTAGCCCGAGGCCGGGATCGTCTGGTTGTAGATCCGCGTGCTGGGGGGAGCCGAGCGCTTCGACAGCAC
>JBPCQX010000048.1:0-3762 GCA_050997675.1 Solirubrobacteraceae bacterium | reverse complement strand
GGATCGTTTCGAGGTTTTCCTGCTGTGCGCTGATGAAGCAGTCGGGTCCAAGCTGCGGCAGACCGAGCGCGATGCCGCGGATCATCTCGCGCACGCAGTCCTCGACAAAGCGCGGTCGTCCGTGGGCTTTCTCGACGACCGCCGCCTCGTCGTCGCGTTTCATCAACTCGTAGATCTCCGACGACATCGCACCCTCCACGATCGCCAGCAGCGTCCCTGCGTCAAGCACCGTCGAATCGCCTTCGGGCAGCCCCACGCGCAGCGTGCCCAGTCCGCGCTGGTTGTGGCTCGCAACCGGCACGGCGGCGAGGATGCCGTCGATCTGCGCCTCCTCGTAGCCCTGCGCGACAAGCCGCTCACGCGCTCCGGCGGCGATCATCTCCTGTGCGCAGGGACAGGCGGTGATGCCCTGCGCCGCGACGCCGACGAGGCGGCGTGTGCCGCGCTCCCCGGCGACCGCAGAACCGTACAGCGTGTAGATCTCCTGCGTGTTGATCCCGGACACGGGGGCCGGCTTGTGTTCCGGGTAGCGCGCGGCGATCGTGACCTCGGCGCGGCGCGCACCCTGGCGCTCACGCACGCGCTCGGCGATCTGCTGGGCGAGTGTCTCGGCAGTGAAGTTCGCCTCACCGAGGACCACCTCACCGATCGCTTCGTTGATGACCTCTTCAAAGCGCGACATGTGCGCACCCTTCTGCGCGGCGCCGAGGTCGACGAAACAGTCAAGGCGGGCGTAGAACAGCTGCTCTTCTCCGTCCTGGCGGATGCGGATGACCTTCTCCACGCCGGTCACACCCACGCGCGAGAGACCGACGCGAAGGCTGGGAAGCTGGGCCTGGACGTCTGGCGTCTTGATCGTGATCGGGCTCTGGCGCATCGCTCGCTTCCAGCAGACTATCGAGCGCCCGCCCGATTACGCCGTCCGTTGTGGTATCACTCAGCGCAGGCTGAAGACCCGCCTCCGCACGAGATGTGGTCCAGCACATCGCGTCTTCAGACGCGAAAGTCGTGCAATGTCTGACATGAGGTGCAAGGAGTTCCCGGTTGGGCCGGAGGCCTGGGGAGATCGCGAGCTCTGTATGACTGGCAGCCGAGGAGAGGTGCAAGGGATGGGCAGACCGCCGCAGGTCCTGCAGGATGCGCCCGGCGCGCCGCCTTTGGCTGCGCCGGCAGTCGAGATCGACGAGCTCCAGGGCGTGCTGGCCGACGGAGGCGAGCGCGGCTTCATCACGTTTGAGGCGATCGCATCGGCGCTCGAGGACTGCGTCGTCTCGCGCGAGCAGATCGCGGGCCTGTACGCCCATCTCGAGGAGCAGGGTATCGAGCTGGTGGCCGCCGACAGCATCGCCGCCGCTGATGTGGAGCCGCCCGCCGCGGCCGCGATCGCCGACAGCGGCGTGGCAGCCGAGCGTGCCGTGGTCTCCGAGGTGGCGGCCGCGGCGAAGAAGGTCGAACTGGATCTCACCGTTGAGCCGAGCCTCGATTCCCTGCGCCTCTACCTTCGCTCGATCGGTCGCGTGTCGCTGCTCAGTGCAGGCGAGGAGGTCTGCCTCGCCAAGCGCATCGAGCGCGGCGACATGGACGCAAAGCAGCAGATGGTCGAAGCCAACCTGCGTCTCGTGGTGTCGATCGCCAAGGGCTACCTCGGCCGGGGTCTCTCGTTCCTCGACCTGATCCAGGACGGCTCGTTGGGGCTTATCCGCGCTGTTGAGAAGTTCGACTACCGCCGGGGTTACAAGTTCTCGACCTACGCGACGTGGTGGATCCGTCAATCCGTCACCCGCGCGATCGCCGACAAGGGGCGCACGATCCGGATCCCGGTCCACATGGTCGAGAAGCTCAACAAGGTGATCCACGTCGAGCGCCAGCTGGTTCAGCAACTCGGTCGGGAGCCAACCCCTCAGGAGATCTCGCGCGAGCTGGATTGCACGCCCGGAGAGGTCCGCGAGATCCTGCGAATGGCCCAACAACCGATCTCGCTCGAGAAGCCGGTCGGCGAGGAGGAGGACTCGGCGCTCGGGGATTTTATTGAGGATCAGGGCGCCGAATCTCCCTTCGATGCCGCCTCCAAGCACCTGCGCGACGAGAACGTCTGCCGCGCCCTGGCCGTGCTGCCTCGGCGCGAGCGCGAGGTGATCGAGATGCGCTTCGGGCTCACCGGCGGGCGCCCGCGCACGCTCGAAGAGGTCGGCCAGGCGTTCAACGTCACGCGCGAGCGCATCAGGCAGATCGAGAACCACACGCTGAAGAAGCTTGAATCGCTGCCCGAGGCGCAGCGCCTGCGCGACGCATCGTAGAATGCCCCGGCCTCGCTCGGCGGGATGTCCGAGTGGTTAAAGGAGACGGGCTGTAAACCCGTTGGCTCTGCCTACGCAGGTTCGAATCCTGCTCCCGCCATACCGAATGACGCTCACGGTCGCACGGCTCGCACCTGATACACGGACGTGAAGCCCACATCGAAACCGTGGCGCGCGGCGCGCAGGTAGAGGCGCCAGATTCGCGTTCGCTGCTCGCCTGCGAGCTTCTGGGCCTCGGGCAGATGCTCGTCTAGCGCGGCGATCCAGCGGCGCAGCGTCTCGGCGTAGTCGGCGCGGAAACCCTCAACGTGCAGCGTCTCGAAGCCGGCGAGCTCCAGCGCCCGCTGCACTCTCGAGAGCGGCAGCGGCTCGCCGTCGGGGAACACGTAGCGATTCGAGAATAGATCGTCGGTCGGATCGTCATCTGCACGCAGCACGGCAATGCCGTGGTTGAGCAGCGTGCCGCCGGGACGCAGCAAACGGTGCAGACTCGCGGCGTACGCGTCGATCTGGTTGTCGCCGACGTGTTCGACCATACCGATACTCGCGATCGCATCGAACGGCTCGGCCTGGAGTTCGCGATAGTCAGCGACCCGGATGTCGATGCGATCGCTGAGTCCGGCGTCAGCGACGCGGCGGCGCGCGAGCATTGCCTGGGCTGGCGACAGCGTGATGCCGACGACCTCGACGTCGTGGTTGCGCGCGGCGTGGATCGCAAAGCTGCCCCAGCCACAACCGACATCCAGCACGCGTTGGCCAGCCTGCAGGTTCAACTTCGTTGCCACCAACGCGAGCTTTGTCTGCTGCGCATCGGCAAGCGTCTCGGCGCCGCGCGAGAAGATTGCGCAGGAGTAGGTCATCGACTCATCGAGAAACAGCGCAAAAAAGTCGTTGCCGACGTCGTAGTGGTAGCGCACCGCCGCGGAGTCGCGCGCGAAGGAGTGGCGCTCGCCGCTGAGGATCAGCTCGAGCTCTGGCCGTCGCGGCAAGCCGCCGCCGATACACGCTGTTGCCGCGGCTGCTGTCAAACGCGCGCGATCGGCGAGCGAGATCTCCGGCGGCTCCCACTCGTCGACGACGAGGAAGGCTGCGTCGAGATCGTCCACCACGAGGTCGCCGGTGACGTACGCGCGCCCCAGCCCGAGCGGGCCGGGTGAGCGCAGGAAGTGTCCGATCGCCGCGGGGCGGCGGACGAAGAACTCGGAGCTGCCGGGCGTCGTTGCGGGCAGGCTGGTGCCATCCCAGAAGCGCAGCACGAACGGCCGCTGCGGCAGCGCGCGGGCGACCTCGCTGCGGAGCGGCGCCGTGAGGCGGCTGCGCACGGCTTCACTTACGCTGTCAACCGAAAAGGCCACGTGTCAGCGGCGGAGGGCAGCTGTGGTCGCGGGCACGCGGGAATTCTAGACCAGCTCGGTCGGCGACCGGTCGTTGGGGCGCTACGCTGGCTCGATGCACGGCCTGATCT
>JBPCQX010000047.1:0-10109 GCA_050997675.1 Solirubrobacteraceae bacterium | reverse complement strand
TGAGACGATCAAGATGACCCACGGGCACTACTTCGATGGCAAGGACCCAGCTACGGCCTCGCCCTACCTCACTGGCGTCTGATGCCTGACAAGCCCACCGCTCCGAAGCAGACCACACCGAAGGGTCTATAGATTCCTGTCCCGAAGCGGCGGGAGTTCGACGCGAGGGTCAGGAAGGTTGCCGGTCGCCCAACAGCTCCCAAGCGCCCTGCCGGGAAAGACTAGCCTCCGAGCGATCTGACTGATTGACACGCCTTCAGCTTGGGCGGCACGCAGGCCTGGGATGACGGTCGCTCGTCAGCCGCTTGGCTTGTCGGCCACGAGAATCGATCGGTACGCCGGCTCGCCGTGGGCGCGCCGGCAGAGCGCGAACAGCGCGCGCGCGGCGAGCCGAGTGTGGAGGCCGAGCGGGCGCGTCAGCAATTGCAGGCGGCGTACGGTGTAGAGGCCGTGCACGAGCCGAAAGCTGGCTGCCGACATGTGTCGGCGCACCTGCACGCTACCGGCTCCGAGAATCCGCTCGAGTGTCGCGACGATCTCGGCGGTGTCGGGGACGCCGTGCTGGATGTGCTCGATCGCCCAGGGGTGGTCGAAGCCCGCGACGCGGCGAAAACGCGCGTTGAGCCAGCGGTCGAGGCGCGCCGCGCTCGCATCGGCTGGAAAGCTCACGATCAGCAGACCGCCCGGACACAGTGAGCGCGCCATCTCCCGCAGCGATGCCTCGCGCCGCTCGGGCACGACATGCTCGAGCATCTCCAGCGAGATCACGACGTCGAAGGACCCGTCCGCAAACGGCATCGCATCGGCACTGGCGTGCACGCGGCGCAACTGTGCACCGGCTCGCTCCGATGTGCGGTCGAAGTCAGTGTCAACGCCGGTGACGGGGTGATTGAGAAACTCCGTGATGCCGGCCGAACCGGCGCCGACCTCAAGGATCTTGAGCTCTGGGGACCAGCGCTCGGCGAGCAGGCCCACGATCGTCTCGTATCGCAGCGCGGTGTCGAGATTTGACTCGGTGACGGCGAATCGGGCTGGGGGTCGCAGGCCCGGGATGGTATGACGTCGTGCGTGCTAGCCCCCGTCGCCTGCCTGGCGATCCTGAACTACCGCGGGCGCGCCCTGCTTCACGACGCGCTGTGCTCGGTCACCGCCCAGCGCTTCGACAGCTACGAGGTCGTCGTCGTCGACAATGGCTCCGATGACGACTCGGTTGCGTGGCTGCGCGAGCAGTGGCCGAGCGTGCGCGTCGTCGCGCTTGAGCGCAACGTCGGCGTCACCGCTGCGCTCAACGCCATGGTCCGGGCGGCCGGCGACGTGCAGTTCGTCGCCCTGGTGAACAACGACGTAGAGCTCGATCCGGACTGGCTCGGTCACCTCGTCGAGACCCTGCGAGCGCACCCACAAGCGGCGGCTGCGGCCGGCAAGCTCCTGCGCTACGCCGATCGCACCACCGTCGATCGTGTCGGTGACGAACTGCACTGGTCGAGCGCCTGCAACGGTCGCGGTTCCGGGGAGCCCGATCGCGGCCAGTTCGATCGTCCCGAGGAGATCTTCTCCGTCGGTGGCGCGGCGGCGCTCTACCGGATGGAGGCGCTACGGCGCGTGGGTGTGTTCGACGAGCGGTTCTTCGCATACCTCGAGGACGTCGACTGGGGGTTTCGTGCCCGGCTGGCCGGTTATGGGGCGCGCTATGACCCGCGGGCGCTCGGGCTGCATCACGGCGGCGCGACCCTTGGCGAGATCAACCCATTCTCGCTCTACCACCTGCGACGCAACCAGGTCTGGCTTGTCGCCAAGAACTACCCGCTGGGCAGCCTTCTGCGCCACGGTCCGGCGGTCGCATTGTTCAACGTGCGGGCATTCGCCGGAGGGCTAAGCGGCCCTTACGCAGGCATTGTCCTGCGCGCCTACCGCGACGCGCTCGTCGGTCTCCCGCGTGCGCTCAGGGCGCGCCGCGCGATCCAGCGCGGAAGGCAGGTCGATCATCGCTTGCTCGAGGAGGTCGTACTGCCTGCTGGGCGCTCCAAATGAAGCCGGTGCTGCCGGGCGCTTCGACGGCGTCCGTGGTGCTTGCGATCGCGTCCCGCGACGGCCGTCACTTGCTTGAGGGGATGCTGCCGTCGGTCGCCGCGCAGCGCTTCCGCGACTTCCGCGTCGTCGTCGTTGACGACGGCTCGACGGACGGCACGGTCGGCTGGCTCGCCGAGCACTGGCCCCAGGTCGAGGTTGTGGTGCTGGGCCGCAGCGTGGGCGTCACGGCGGCGTTCAACGTCTGCATAACGGCCGCGTCCGGCACGCAGTTTCTCGCCCTCTTCAATAACGACATGGAGCTTGACCCCGATTGCATAGGTGAGCTCGTCAGCGCACTTCGCGGCCATCCCGAGGCGGGCTTCGCGGCAGCCAAGCTCGTCAGCTTCCACGATCGGCGGGTTCTCGACGGCACCGGGGATGTCTTCGACTGGAACGGCAGCGCGCGGCGGCGCGGGCACGGAGAGCTCGACCGTGGCCAGTACGACGCGCCCGGCGTCGTCTTCGGCGCGTGCGGTGGGGCGGCGCTGTATCGCCGCAGCGCGCTCGATGCCGTCGGGCCGTTCTACGAGCCGTTCTATGCATTCCTCGAGGACGTCGACTGGAGCTTTCGGGCGCGGCTGTCTGGCATCGGCTGCCGCTACGTGCCGAACGCGGTCGCCTACCACATGGGCAGTGCCACGCTTGGTGCGGGGATGACCGACTTCACGCGCTATCACCTGACGCGAAACGCGATTTGGCTCGTCCTGCGCGACTATCCGCGAACTGCGCTCTTGCGCCGGTTGCCGCGGCTCGCGCGCGCTCAGCTCGGCGAGCTGCTCGACGCGTATCACCACCGTCAGCTACGCACGTGGCTGCGGGCATGGCGCGACGCGCTGCGGGCCGCGCCGACGGTGCTGCGCGATCGCAGCGTCGTCCAGCGCCGCCGACGCGTCGGACTGCGGGCGCTTGAGGCGGCGGTTGCAGAGGGGCACGAGGCGGCGACCGAGGGAAGCGTCGCCGGGACAGCACGCGCGGACGGGAATCGATGACTGACGACGCGATGACTGACGACGCGCCGGAGCGCGCGGACGCCCCGGACCTGACGCTCGCGATCGTGCAGCCGGATGCTTACGCGCTGCTCGACAGCCGCGAAGCAGGTGGCACGGCACTACGCGGAGGCATGCTACGGACAGCCGGGTTCGCCGGCGGTCTGCTGATCGGACTTGTATCCGCGCCGCTCGTGGTCCGTCACCTGGGCGACGCCGAGTTCGGACGCTATTCCGCCGTCCTGGCCGTGATCGCGATCGTCACCGGCCTGACCGAGGGCGGCGTCAACACCGTGGCGCTGCGCGAGTTGGCAAGTGCCAGAGGGCAGCGGGAGCGAGACCGCGTTATGCGCGACCTGCTGGGCCTGCGAATCGTGCTCAGCGCAGTGGGCGTCGCCGTCGCAGTGGGGTTCTCCGCGCTCGCAGGCTACGGCGGATCGCTGGTGCTCGGGACATTGCTGGGCGGACTGGGAATGTTGCTGAGCGTGACCCAGACGCTGCTCGCCGCGGAGCTGCAGGCTCGGCTGCGCTTCGGCCTCGCGTCGGCGATCGACCTGGGGCGCGCGCTGCTGACGATGCTGATGATCATCGCCCTCGTGCTGGCGGACGCGCAGGTCCTCGCCTTTTTGGCGATTCTGGTTCCGGCGGGGCTTCTATCGCTGCTGGCCACGAGCTGGCTGGTGCGCAAAACGACACAGCTTCGTCCGGCGTTTCATCCGCGACGCTGGATGCCGCTCATGCGCCAGACCGTGGTGTTCGCAGTCGCGGTCGCCGTCAACTCGCTGTACTTTCGCGTGACGCTCGTCGTCATGTCGGTCATGGCTACTCCGCAGGAGACGGGGCATTTCGCAATCTCGTTCCGTGTCATGGAGGTGCTCGTTGGCATCCCCTTCATTCTCACTGCGGCGGCCTTCCCGATCATCTCGCGCTCAGTCCGTGACGATCGCGAACGCTTCGAGTTCGCGACCGGTCGGCTGTTCGAGCTGTGCGCGCTGCTGGGCGTCCTGACGAGCATGTCGCTCGCGCTGGCCGCGCCGTTCATCATCCAGGTGCTCGTAGGCACTGCCGAGAACCCGGCCACGGACATCTTGCGTATCCAGGCGATCGCCATGATCGCCAGCTTCATCGCCAGCGGGACCGGCTACCCGCTGCTTGGTTTGCGACGTCACCGCGAGGCGCTGGTCGCAAACATCTTGTCGCTCGTGGTCGTAGTGGTGCTCGCCCTGGTTCTCGTCCCGCCACTGGGCGGTGAGGGAGGAGCGCTCGCGGCGGTCATCGCCGACTTCACGCTGGCGAGCGTCGCCACCGCGATGCTCGTGCGCCGCGGCGGACCCTCGCTGCCCTTCGGAGTGATCCCGGTTGCGCTCACCGCCGGCGCCGCGGGCTTCATCGCCGGATTCCTCGTCGGGATCCATCCACTTGTCCAGACCGCAGTCGGGGTGGTGGTGTTCCTCGCGACCCTCACGGTGCTCGGACGCTTTCCACCAGAGGTTCGGGAGACGCTTGGTCGACGGCGGCCCGCGCAGCCCGTGAACGCAACTCAATAGCTTGGCTGCACGCGCCCCCACAGCCGTGGTACACCTGATCTGGCAGCCTGCCGGGCCCGCGCCGTTCAACGCCTTCCTTGGGTCCTACGAGTGTCACCAGAGCGACTCCGAGCATGAGCTCGTGCTGCTCTACAACGGCTTCGACGGTGCGCAATCGATGGACTCGTTTCGCGAGCGCGCCGCCGACCTGCGGCCGCGGGAGCTGGTGCTGGAGGAGCGGTGCCTGGATCTCGCCGCATACGCGCGTGCCGCATACGAGCTGGAGCACGAACGGCTGTGCTTCGTGAACTCCTACAGCGAGATCACCACACCCGGCTGGCTCGCGCTGCTCGAGGCCGCCTTGGCGGAGCCCGGCGCTGGCGCTGCCGGCGCATCGGGGTCATGGGCCAGCCACCTGTCCTACAGCCTCTTCCAGCTCGGCCTGCCCGGCGCGTACGCCAAGGCCTTCGACAGCCGCCGCGCTGCTCGCACCGCAATGCACGAGCTATCGGGCACGCGAGTACCTGGGGCGCTGAGCAACTGGCTCTATACCTTCGGCACAGTCGGCTGGCGCCTGCGCGGGAGCTCGCTGTTCCCGTCCCCGCATCTGCGCACCAACGGCCTTCTCGTTGACCGCGTCTTGTTCGGCGATCTGTGCCGGGGGCGCGCAGACACCAAACGGGCGACGTATCGTCTGGAGAGCGGCCCGCAGTCGATCACGGCACGGCTGCAGGTTCATGGTCGCCAGCCGGTAGTCGTGGACACGCACGGGATGGTGCGTCACGCCGCCGATTGGCACCTGGGCGACGGCTTCTTCCAGGCGGACCAGCGGGACCTCCTGATCACGGACAACCAGACACGAACCTACGCGGCCGCGACCGCTGCGCAGCGGCGCGCGTTGTCATCGTTGGCATGGGGACCGCGGGCGCGCCCGGCATGACCGCGCCGCTGTGCGTCGCGTACCTCGTGCATGCGCGCAACGGCCTCGAGCCGGTGCAGCGCTTCCTGCGCTCGTACGGCGATCGCAGTGCTGGCGTGGAGCACGAGTTCGTGCTGCTGCTGAAGGGGTTCGCCCGCGAGGAGCACGCGTGCGAGCACCTCGCGCTCGCGGGGTCCGAGATGCGGACGCTGCTTGTGCCCAGCGCAGGCTACGACCTCACCGCGTACTGGCATGCCGCAGCACGACTAGCTCACGACAGGGTCTGCTTCCTGAACTCCTTCAGCGAGATCCTGGCCGACAACTGGCTCTCGATGCTGACAAGTCCGCTCGACGATTCCTCGATCGGCGTCGTCGGGTCAAGCGGGTCTTGGGCGAGTCAGCGCGGCTACGCCGCCTACCAGCTGGGTCTGCCCACCCATTACGCGGCCGCCTTCCCGAGTCGCCATGACGCGCGGATGGCGTTTCTGGAGATCGACGGGAGGACCAGTCGTGGTCGGCTGCTACACAAGGCCGGCACCGCGCTTGACTACATCCGGCGCCTGCGCGGCTTCGACCCGTTTCCGGCGCCACACCTGCGCACCAACGCCTTTGCGGCACGGCGCGAGCTGCTGGCGCAGATCGTGCTGCCGCCGATCCGCGGCAAGCTCGACGCCCACCGCTTTGAGAGCGGCCGTCCCGGCATGACGGCGCAGGTGCACGCGATGGGACTGCGCTGCACCGTCGTGGGCCGCGACGGAGCGCACTATGGCCCTGGCGACTGGCCGAGTAGCCGCACGTTCAGCCAGGGCGCGCAGGAGAACCTCCTCGTGGCTGACAACAGGACGAATCTGTACGCGGCGGCCGACGCCCGCGGTCGCCAGTATCTGTCGTGGCTGGCATGGGGCGAGCGAGCGTTACCCGGATGACCGGGTCTCCCGACATGACTCACGTAACCCTCGCGGTGCTGACCTACGACGGGCGCGAGCTGTTGGAGGCGACGCTGCCGTCGGTCGTCGCACAGGAGTACGACGGCGAGTACACCGTGCTGGTGGTCGACGGCGGCTCTCGCGACGGCACCGCTGAGTTCGTGCGCGAGCGCTGGCCGCAGATCCGGGTCGTTGAGTTGCCCGAGAACCGCGGCGTCGCCGCGGCGTTGAACCGCGCGGTGCAGGAGAGCCCGGGTGAGTTCGTCGCGCTGCTCAACAACGACGTCGAGCTCGAACCGGGCTGGCTGGCGCCGCTCGTCGGAGCGCTGCGCGCGCACCCCGAGGCCGCGTCGGCTTCAGGCAAGCTGATGCGCTACCACGACCGCGAGCGAATCGACGCGGCCGGGGACGTGCTGCTGCGGTCCTCGGCAGTGATCAACCGCGGCGCTGGAGAGCTCGATCGAGGCCAGTACGACCATGCGGAGGCAGTCTTCGGCTCGTGCGCCGGGGCGGCTCTGTTCCGCCGCGCGGCGTTCGATGCGGTCGGACTGTTCGACGTCTCGTACTTCGCCTACCTGGAGGATGTCGACTGGGCCATGCGCGCGCAGCTAGCGGGTTTCGAAGCGCGCTACGAGCCGGCTGCGGTCGGCTACCACATGGGCGGCGCGACCACCAGCCGGCGCAGTCGCTTCTTCGGCCGCCTGCAACGCCGCAACCAACTCCTGCTTGTCGTCAAGACGTTCCCTGCCGGGCTGATAGCCCGCCACGGCTGGCGCATCGCCGCAACCCATGCGCTGTGGCTTGCCGCCAGCGTTCGCGACGGAATGGTGCGCGAGCACCTCAGAGCTTGGGTCGAGGTCGCGACGCTGCTGCCAGCGACTCTGCGCAAGCGCCGCATCGTGCAACGGTCTCGACTGCGTCCTGTCGCGCAGGTCGAGCAGCTCATGGTTGCCGGACTCCCCGCGTCGGTATCATGGTCGCATCGGCTGCTCTTCGAACTCGCTCCTCTGACCGCGCGTCGCCGGTCGAGCCGGACATCACCGCGCCAACGGTAGAGCGGAGATGGCCTCGGGTCGGTTCAGCGCCGTTCGCCGGAATAGCTCTGACGTCGCAGGGAGATCGTGTCGCGGAGGGTGAGCGTGCGGTCGACCGCTTCCTCGGGAGGTCGCGCACGCGCCGATAGTCCGCGGGCGGCACGCCATCCCGCGATTCGACCGCGGAGAGCGGCGAGGTCCCGCGAGATCAACCCGTCGCCGATGACGACGAGCCCCTCGGTCACGACCGAGCGCGCCGCGCTCCTGCTGCTCAACAGGCCGTAACGGCGCAGAACGTAGCCGCGCCCGAACCCGCCATGGCGGCGCTGAGACGCGCTGCGGTGCCCGTGTGACGCAGAGCCGACGTGCATGCCCACGGCGTCGGGGGCGGCCGCGGCGCCCCATCCAGCCGCGCGTAGTCGCAGAGCCATATCGAGGTCCTCGTGGTAGGCGAAGAAGTTCTGGTCGAGGCCTCCCACCTGTTCCCAGGCGCTGCGACGATAGGCGGCCGCGGTCCCAGACGGGCCCGTCAGCACCGGCCGCGCCGACACCGCGTCTGCGATCGGGTGTCCCTGTAGCCGCGGAAAGCCGCTGAGCGTGACATCCGTCGTGAGACCGATCGAGTCGATGTGCTCGCCGTCCGTACGGATGCAGAGCGCCGCGACGGACCCGATCGCCGGGTCGGCGCGCAGCGGGGTGACAAGCCGCTCGAGGAAGTCCGGCCGGCAGTCGAGGTCGTTGTTGATCAGGACGATCACCTCTCCGTCGCCGGCGGCGGCTCCGGCATTGCAGTTCACCGAGAAGGGCCGGTTGGTCTCGGAGCGCACGATCTCGGTGTCCGGGCGCAGCGCGCGCACGCGCTGCGCCGTACCGTCCGTCGACCCGCTGTCGCAGAGGATCAGCCGGTGAGGATGCGTCTGAGAGTTCAGGTGCGCGACGCAGCTCTCAGTCAGGCTCGAACGGTTGAAGGCGACCACGACGACGTCGATCGACAACAGCGCGTCGGCGGGCATGGGAGGCGATGCTAGATGCTGCACTTATGCACGTCGGCCTGAACCTCGTCTTCCTCGTCCCCGGGGAGACGGGCGGTATGGAGGTTTACGCGCGCGAGCTGATCGCCGCGCTCGCGACGCAGCGACCGGACCTGCGGCTGACGGCGTTCGTCAACCGTGAGGCGGCGGCGTCAGGAGGCCCGTGGGAGCAGGTCGCCGACGTCATCACCGTGCCCGTCTTCGCCCGCAACCGCCTCGAGTGGGTGCGCGGCGAGCAGCAGCTACTGCCCGGGCTCGCGCGGCGCACGGGCGTTGACGTGCTGCACAGCCTGGCGAGCACCGCCCCAGCCGCGGGACGCTTCCGTCGCGTCGTGACCATCCACGACCTGCACTACCGCGTCGTGCCAGACGCTCACTTCGGCGTGCGCGGGCTGGGCATGCGCGTGCTCGTCCCGCTGGCGGCGCGCCGCTCGCACCGGATCATCGCGACCTCGCAGTCGACAGCGGCCGACATCGGCCGCTACCTGCGGGTGCCCGCGTCGCGCGTGGACGTGATCTCCCAGGGCGTCGGCGCATCACCGACGGGTGAGCCCGAACCCGAGGCGTCGCTGCGAGCACGCCACGCGCTCGGCGACCGCTCGGTCGCGCTGTCCGTCTCGGCCAAGCGCCCGCACAAGAACCTGCTGCGCCTACTGGAGGCGCTCGCCGCGATCCCGGAGCAGAGCCGGCCGGTGCTCGTCATCCCCGGCTACGCGACGCCACACGAGCAGGAGCTGCGCGGGCGCGCGCGGGCGCTGGGCATCGAGGGTGACGTTCGCTTTCCGGGCTGGGTCTCTGCCGCCGAGCTCGAGGGTCTCTATGCGCTGGCGTCGGTATTCGTCTTTCCCTCGCTGCACGAGGGCTTCGGGCTGCCGGTGCTGGAGGCGATGCGCCGCGGCGTTCCCGTCGCCTGCTCGGATCGCAGCTCGCTGCCGGAGGTTGCCGGCGACGCTGCGCTGCTCTTCGACCCCGAGGACCCGCGCGCGATCACGGCCGCGGTCGAGCGCCTGCTGCGCGATCCCGCGGACGCGCAGCGGCTGCGGGCCGCAGGCCGCGAGCAGGCCGCGCGCTTCACCTGGGCGGCGACGGCACGCGCGACCGTGGCCAGCTACGAGCGCGCGCTGGACTCGCGGCGGGTCCGCTCGGCGTAGCCGGCGGCCACCCTGTCCAGCGAGCTGTCGAGCGACAGGCGGCGCGCGTTGTGCTCGAACCACGCCGCGGTGCGCTCGCGCAGCTCGTGCCCCGCCGCGCGCACGCGCAGGATCGCGCCGGCCAGGTCGTCGGCTGATGCGGACGCGGCGATGAAGCCGTTCTCGCCCTCGTCGACGAGCTCGGTCGCGGCGTTGTCGGAGTCGGCGACGACGACGCTGGGCACGCCGCGCGCCGAGGCCTCCACGACGACGAGCCCGTAGCCCTCGCGCCGTGACGGCAGCACCATGCACAGCGCGCGCGACAGCGACTCGGCGACCTCCGCGGCGTCGACGAACCCGGGCGCCCGCGCCACGTCGCCGAGCCCGTGCGCTTCGATCGCGGCGAGCACGCGCTCGCGCTCGGGCCCGTCGCCGTAGATCACGAGCCGCAGCTCCGGCGCACGCACGCGCAGGGCGGCGAACGCGT
>JBPCQX010000245.1:0-42733 GCA_050997675.1 Solirubrobacteraceae bacterium | reverse complement strand
TGCTCGCGGTGCCGCACGTGATCTGGCTCGAGCTCTGGTCGATTGCGATCGCAATCGTGATGATCGTGAGCTGGTTCGCCACCCTGTTCACCGGCCGCAATCCCGATGCGCTGCATCGCTTCAGCGGCGCTTTCGTGCGCTACAGCGTGCATGTGACCTCGTTCGTGCTGCTCGTCGCGAACCCGTTCCCTGGTTTCACCGGTGCGCCGGGGAGCTACCCGGTCGATTTGCAAATCGCGCCGCCCGAGCTCCAGCATCGCTGGAAGACGTTTTTCCGACTCCTGCTCGCCGTGCCTGCGGCCGTGATCGCCGGGTTGCTCGGCTACGCGCTCTACGTCGCTGCCGTGTTCGGCTGGTTTGCTGCGCTGGCAACCGGTCGCATGCCGACCGGTCTGCAGCGTTTCGGCGCGTACGGGACGCGCTACCACGCTCAGCTGAACGCCTACGCCCTGCTGCTGTGCGATCGCTACCCCTACAGCGGACCGGACAGCGAGTGGAGCGATCCCCCGGTCGCTGGGCCGCCGGCGCCCCTGCAGACCGGGGAATGAGCCGGGGCCGGCTGGCGCTCGGAGCCGTGGCAAAATGATCCTGGCGATCGACCAGGGCACCACTGGCACGGCGTGTCTGGTCTTCGACCTCGACGGCAACCCGCTCGCGCGCGCCTACCGCGAGTTCACCCAGCACTTTCCGCGGCCCGGATGGGTCGAGCACGACGGGCAGGAGATCTGGCAGGTCACGCACGCCGTGGCCGGTGAGGCGCTCGAGGCAGCCGGCGTGCGGCGAGGCGAGCTGGAGGCCGTCGGCATCACAAACCAGCGGGAGAGCGTGCTCGCCTGGGATCCCACGGACGGCGAGCCCCTGACGCCGGTGCTGGTGTGGCAGGATCGGCGCACCGCCGAGCGTTGCGAGGAGCTGCGCGCCGCCGGGCACGAGCAGCTGGTGCGCGAGCGCACCGGGCTGGTGCTCGACCCATACTTCTCCGCGACGAAAATCGAATGGCTGCTGCAGGAGGTCGACAGGCTCGCAGCGCGCGCCGCAGACGGTCGGGCGCTGTTCGGGACGATCGACGCCTGGCTGATCTGGCAACTCAGCGGCGAACACGCTTGCGACCCCTCAAACGCCTCGCGGACGTTGCTCTACGACATTCGCCGAGGCTGCTGGGATCCCGAGCTGCTCGAGCTGTTCGGCGCGATCCCTCAGCGCTCGCTACCGCGGGTCTCGCCGAGCGCCGGAGAGTTCGGTCGCACGCTGCCCGAACGCCTGCACGGTCATGCCGCATCGCTCTGCGGCGTCGCCGGCGATCAGCAGGCCTCGCTGTTCGGGCAGGGGTGCACCGCGGCGGGGTTGGGCAAGAACACCTACGGCACCGGATCGTTCGTCCTGATCAACGCGGGGACGGTGCGGCCGCCTCCGCGTGAAGGTCTGCTGACGACAGTCGCATGGGGGATCGGCGACCGCGTGGACTATGCGCTGGAGGCGGCGATTTTCTGCACCGGCGCCGCGGTGCAGTGGCTGCGCGACGGCCTGGGCGTGATCTCGCGGGCCGAGGAGTCCGAGCAGCTCGCGCGCTCGCTGGAAGGCAATGACGGCGTGTACTTCGTGCCCGCCCTCACGGGGCTGGGATCGCCGCACTGGGATCCGCACGCGCGCGGGGCGATCCACGGGCTTACGCGGGGTAGCGGCCGCGCCCATCTCGCGCGCGCCGCGCTTGAGGCGATCGCCTACCAGACCGTTGACGCCGTGCGGGCGATGGAAGCCGCCGGCGCGCCGGCGCTCGCCGAACTGCGAGCTGACGGCGGCGCGAGCGCCAACAGCTGGTTGATGCAGTTTCAGGCCGATCTGCTCGGCGTCCCAGTGCTCGTCGCGGAGGTGGCCGAGAGCACCGCGCTGGGCGCTGCTCAGCTCGCTGCCGTGGGCGCCGGCCTGGCTACGCTCGACGCGCAGCGCTCGACAGCAGCCGTGCGCGCGCGCTACGAGCCGCAGATGCCCGAGCTCCAACGCGCAGGCTTGCTCAGTGGCTGGCACGAGGCGCTCGCGCGAGTAATCTCTGATCCCCGCAGATGAGTCCGACGGACCCCAATCAGCCATTGGTCAAGCTCAAGGATCAGGTCTACACCGACCCGCGCCCCAAGGAGCACTTCGACCAGTACCACGAGCGGTCGCGCACGAAGGATCCGAACTGGGTCTACGAACTGGTGCGCGTCGTCACGTCGCTGTACGCATACACGCTGCTGCGCGCCCGCGCCACCGATCCTCAGAAGGTTCCGTCGACCGGCCATGTGATCCTCGCCCCCAACCACTTTTCATTCATGGACCACTTCCTGCTCGGGTGCTACATCCGCCGCAAGGTCCGTTTCATGGCAAAGTCACAGCTGTTCGCCGGTCCGATGCGCTTCATCTATACCCACGGAGGAGTGTTTCCCGTCCGGCGCGGAGCGCGCGACGAGGAGGCGTTCATCACGGCTGAGATGATCCTCCAGCGCAGCGGCGTCGTCGCGATGTACTGCGAAGGTGGACGCTCGCGGACCGCCGAGCTGCAGCAGCGTGCGAAGCCCGGCATCGGGCGGCTCGCGCTCGAGTCCGGCGCCCCCGTAGTACCGGTGGCGATCTACGGCTCGGCGAGGATCCGCAATTGGAAGCGGCTGCGCTTTCCCCGGGTACAGATCCGGTACGGCGATCCGATGCGCTTTCCGCAAGAAGCGTCGCCCGTGCGCGAGCGCCAACAGGAGGTCGCAGACGAGATCTTCGCGCGGATCCGCGAGCTTTACGCGCGCGT
This sequence comes from Solirubrobacteraceae bacterium, assembly GCA_050997675.1. Classification (GTDB taxonomy): domain Bacteria; phylum Actinomycetota; class Thermoleophilia; order Solirubrobacterales; family Solirubrobacteraceae; genus Palsa-513. The sequence continues at coordinate 39,957 of JBPCQX010000245.1, read as the reverse complement.
CGAAGCCGACGCGCCGGGCTGAGCAAACGCACCTCGCGCGCTCAGGCGTAGCGAGCGGCGATCGTCTGCCACGCCCGCGGATCGTGGCCCGGCACAATGGTCGCTCCCGGTGTCTGCTGGGCGTACTGGCGAATCTCGCGCAACGATCGTCGGTAGAGGTGGGGGTCGTGAACAAACAGCGGCCTGAGGTCGCTGTGCAGCGACTCCCGCGAGTACATCGCATCGCCGCAGACGAGCAGCTCGCCGCCCGCTGCGAGGGCCAGCAGCACGGACATGTGTCCCGCGGAATGCCCCGGCGTGGAGAGCAGCCGGACGCTGCCGTCGCCGAACAGATCGACGCTGCGGCCGAACGTTGCAAACGAGTCCACCGAGCGCGACTCGAAATCGATCGTCTGCCAGTCGAACGCGTGATCGAACTGGCGCGAGCGATAGCCGTCGCGAGCGCCACCGTTCGACGCCGCGTCCCATTCCTCGCGATCGACGACAAACGTCGCCCGCGGAAACTCAGAGATTGCGCTCGCGTGGTCGAAGTGCAGGTGCGTGAGGATGAAGACGCGAACCTCGCTCGGATCGACGCTGAGGCTCGCCAGGCGCTCGGGTGCGGCCTCTGCGCGATCGAGCCGAACGCGTTGGAGGCGACCCAGCAGGGGCCCGAAGTTCGCCGCCGGATCCAGTGCAGCCGTCGGATGCAGACCGGTGTCGATCAGGATCGTGCCTACTGACGGGTGGCGAACAAGGAAGACCGGCACCGGCACCCAGAACCATTTCGAGCGTGGCGCCAGCAGCCCCCGCACGTAGCCGAGCCTGCCATCTGGGCGGTCGTAGAAGCCTGGGGGTGCGGAGACCTCACCGCAGCGCAGCGGCTCGACAACCACGCTCGCCCCGGCGCGGCCGCCGGGCAGCGGGAGGTGTGCGTGCGTGGGGTCAACCGCTGCGGACATGGTCCCCGAGGAATGTATACGCAGATGGCCCTCGACGGGGCACCGCGCGAGGAATAGGCTGCGGCGCGTGACGGACTCCAAGGCACTCGCCGCGCACGAACTGCTTCGCGCTGGCCTGCTCGACGGCCGCGTGGTCGCAGTGGCGGGAACCCCGGGCGAATTCGGTCGTGCCGCGCGCGAGGCCTGCGCGCGGCTCGGCGCGGAGGTGAGCGATCTGCACGGGGCAAACGAGAGCGAGCTGTCGGCATCTGCGCATCGCTACGGAGCGGCGCTGGATGTGCTGATCTGTGATGGTGCCGGGCTGTACGAGGCCGCATCGACCGGTGGCCTACACGCGCTGCGCGCGTGTGTCGATCAGAGTTGGGACGCGACCCGCGCCGTCGCCGACGCGTGCTTCATCCCGGAGTCCCGCGGCGGCAAGGTGATGCTCGTGGCGCCGCGACCGAACGCGGGCGCGCATGCCGAGGCGGCGCGCGCAGCACTTGAGAACACCGCGCGGACGCTCTCGATCGAGTGGGCGCGCCACGGCATCACGACGACCACGATCGCGCCGGGGCCGCGCACCGAACCCGTCGAGGTCGCGACGCTGATTGCCTTCATTGCCTCCCACGCCGGCGACTACTACTCCGGGTGCATCTTCGAACTTGGCGGGGTCGGCTGAGATTCAGCAGCGTCCGCGGGGTGACGGTCCACCGATCAACGCAAGGAGACGACGATGACCGAAAAGCCAATCCAGGTGCGCGAACATCTCGCGCGCATCGCTGCGCCCAAACCAGGCGAGATCAGTAAGGCAGTCAGAGAGGTCGAGGGCTTCAACGCCAAGTTCGCCGTCCTGATCACGCGCGGCGTCGGCACGATGGCGTGCGCTTATGTGTTTGGACTAATCGCCCTGATCAGCTTGCCGGATGCGGTCAAGGCAGGGCGCCCCGCGATCATCTCGTGGATCGCGCAGACCTTCCTGCAGCTGGTGTTGCTGAGCATCATCATGGTCGGCCAATCGGTTCAGTCTGCGGCGTCGGATGCTCGCGCTGCGAAGGAGTTCGCCGACACAGAGGTCGTGCTCGATCGCTTGGATGAGAACACCGCCGGCGGTATCCGCGCGGTGCTGGATCGGCTCGATGGGCTAGAGCAGAAGCTTGCGCAGCGGCCCGCAGGGTGATCGGCGCCGCGAGCGGGCGCCGGCGTGTGCGACGCGCGTGAAGCCACTCTCAGGCGTCACATCCGTTTGGCTGAAGTCCACGCCGTTGAACGGGAGGGGCCTCGCCTGGGCGAGCGCAGCGCTCAGCTCGCCGGCGACACGGTGCTTCCGGCTGTCTGCAGCACGAGTTCCGCGACCCGCTGCGGATCGTCCCACTGCGGCATGTGGCCGACGTCTTCGAGCGCGAGCCATTTCGTGCCGTCGGGCAGCAGCTCGTGCATGCGCCCGTAGTGCCCCGGCCAGCGGATCAGCCGATCGCGCGTGCCGTAGGCGATGGTCACGGCACAGTCGATCGGTCCGAGGTCACTGAAGGCGTCCGGGCGCGCGCCCATCTCGAGGGCTTCGAGCAGAATCGAGCACCCCTTGGCGCCGTCGAGCATCTCTGCTGCGCGAGGCGCCGGGAGGCGCTCCGGGTGCGCAAGCACGTCGCGGAAAGCGAGCGCGCGAAGACGCGGTCGGCTCGCGATCGCGCGGGCGATCGTGGGGGTCAGCAGCCGCAACCCCGCGTGGCTGCGGCGAAAGTAGGCGAGCGTTGCATTGGCCTCCGGGCTGCCGTGATACCAGCCGCCCGCCGGGCACAACGCGAGCACTGACAGGGCACGTTCGCGCACGGCCAGCTCGAGCGCCAGCCAGCCGCCGAGCGAGTTTCCGGCGAGGTGTGCACGCTCGATCCCCGCTTCGTCCATCACCCGCTCCACGACGTCCGCCGTGGCCTCGATCGACATCGGGACACCCTCGGCGAACGCTTCGCCGCCGTGGTGTCCCGGCAGGGTTGGCGCAAACACCTCGTGATGCTTCTCGAGCGCTGGAAGCACAGCGGACCACGTGCGCCACGTATCGGTGAATCCGTGCAGCAGCACCAGCGGGCTGCCGCTGCCGCCGCGGTGCAGCGCTTCCGGGGGCGGCGCCAGGGGGCGCTTGCCGAGTCGAGGGGTGCCGCGCCTCGCCATCGTCAGCACGTCATTCCGACGAACTGCCCGCCGGTCACGTTGAGCACCTGGCCGTGGATGTAGTTCGCGTACGGCGTGCAGAGCAGGAACACTCCGCCGGCTGCCTCCTCCGGCGTACCCGGACGGCCAAGCGGGATCAGCATCGAGGCCATCCCGCGCATCTGATCCGGGATCCCCAGCTGAACCTTTTCACCGTCTATCTCCATCGTGTTCGACTCCTCCTTGGAGGCCGTCAAGCGCGTCTCGATGTAGCCGAATGCGACGGCGTTGACGTTGACCTTGAACTGACCCCATTCCTTGGCGAGCGTCTTTGTCAAACCAACGACGGCTGACTTCGCCGAGGAGTAGTTGGCCTGGCCGGCGTTGCCCATCGTGCCGGAGATCGATGAGATGTTGACGATCTTGCGAAACACCTCGGTGCCTGCATCGCGCTCCTTCTTGGCCGGCTCGCGCAGGTGCGGCGCAGCGGCGCGGATGATCCGGAACGGCGCCACGACATGGATGTCGAGCATCTTCTGAAACCAGTCGTCGGACATCTTGTGGATCGGAGCGTCGAGCGTGTAGCCGGCGTTGTTGACGATGATGTCGATCTTGCCGAACGAGTCGATCGCCTTCTCCACGAGCTGCTCGGGCGCACCCGCTTTGGTCAGGTCGCCGCCGAACACCGCGGTGTCGCCCTTGATCTCACCAGCCGCCTGCTCCGCGACATCGGCATCGAGATCGTTGATCAGTACCTTTGCGCCGTGCTCTGAAAACAGCTCTGCCGTGGCGCGGCCGATGCCGCGGGCCGAGCCAGTGACGATCGCGACCTTGTCGTCCAGAAGTCCCATTCAGTCTCCTTGTCGGGTGTGTGCCGGGGGATTATGTATGCCGCCGCCGTTTGGACACACCGCGGTGGGGCGAGTCCGGTCGACCAGACTCGCCTCTCAAGCGTGTCCTCACAAGCCGTACGTCTTGCCCAGGATCTCCTTCATGATCTCGTCCGTGCCGCCGCCGATCGGGCCCAGGCGGGCGTCGCGCGCGGCCCGCTCGATGCCGTATTCGACCATGTAGCCCGCGCCGCCGTGGATCTGCAGGCAGCAGTCGGCAACCTCGAACGCCGCGCGCTGGGTCGCGAGCTTGGCCATCGTCACCTCGCGCACCGCGTCGACTCCTTCGCTGAAGAGCCGCAGCGCGTTGTAGGTGATCGCGCGGCCCGTCTCGATCGTCATCGCCATCTCGGCAAACTTGTGACGGATTGCCTGGTGTTGTCCGATCGGCTTGCCGAACGCCCGCCGCTCGCACGCGAACGCGAGCGTGCGCTCGAAGCAGGCTTGCATCCCCGCGACAGAGCCGAGGGCCATCAGCAGCCGCTCCCACTGGAAGTTGGCCATGATCAGGTAGAAGCCTTGATTCTCCTCGCCGAGCAGGTTCTGCTGCGGCACGAAGACGTCCTCCAAAGAGATCAGCGCCGTGTCCGAGGCGTGCCAGCCGAGCTTCTCGATCGGGCTGGAGTGCACGCCCTCGCCTCGCTCGATGAGAAGGAACGAAAGCCCGCGGTGGCCGCCTTCAGCGCTCGTCTTGACTGCGCACACGATCACGTCAGCGCGCACCCCGTTGGTGATGAACATCTTCGAGCCGTTGACCACGTAGCCGCCGTCGACCCGCTCCGCGCGCGTGCGGATCGAGGCGACGTCCGAGCCCGCGTCGGGCTCGGTGATCGCCAGCGCCGCGATCAGCGAGCCCGTGATCGACGGCACCAGGAAGCGCTGCTTCTGCTGCTCGGTGCCGAACTTCCAGATTGGCGGCGTGGCGATCCCGATGTGCGCGCCGATCCCTGCGGCGAGCCCGCCGGAGCCGCACCGCGCGAGCTCCTCGACCAGGACCGCGTCATGGAGGTAGTCGCCGCCTTCACCGCCGTACTCAACGGGGTACTTCAGCCCGAGGAAGCCGCTCGCCGCAAGCCGACCGAACACCTCGCTCGGAAACCACCTGGCGTCCTCCCATTCGGTGGCATGCGGCGCCAGCTCGCGCTCGACGAAGCGCCGGATCGAGGCACGCAAGTCCTCGTGCTCTTCGGAGAACGGCGGCGCGATCGACGCCGCTGCGCCAGTCCCAAGCAACTCCTACAGCCCGTAGGATCGGCCGATCACGTCAAGCATGATTTCGTCCGTGCCGGCTCCGATGCGGTTCAGGCGCAGGTCGCGCCAAACGCGCTCGACCCCATACTCCTTCATGTAACCGGCGCCGCCGTGGATCTGGATGCACTCGTCGGCCACCTCGACCGAGATCCGCGAGGCGTACAACTTGGCGATCGAGATCTCGCGCACCGGATACTCGCCGTTGTGGTGGCGCCAGGCCGTCATGTAGACCATCTGGCGCGCCGTCTCGATCTTCGTCGCCATCTCGGCAAACTTGTGGCGGATCACCTGGAAGTGTCCGATCTGGCGCCCAAAGGCCTTGCGCTCCTTGGCGTACTGGAGCGTGCGCTCGAAGCACGCCTGGGCGCCCGCGACGCAGCCCGCGGCGCCGATCAGCCGCTCGCCCTGGAGCTCCCACATGATGTGATAGAAGCCCTTGCCGACCTCGCCAAGCACTGCGCTCGCGGGTACGCGGACATCCTGGAAGGCAAGCAGGGCGGTGTCGGAAGCGTGCATACCAAGCTTCTGCAGCCGCTGCTCGCGGATCACCCCCGGTGCGTCCATCGGCACGAGAAACAGCGTGAAGCCGTCGTAGCCCGCATCGGGATCGGTCTTCGTCACGAGCACGATCACGTCAGCGCGATGGCCGTTCGTGATGTAGGTCTTCGAGCCGTTGATGACGTACTCGTCGCCGTCGCGCACCGCGCGCGTCTTGATCCCCGCGACGTCAGAGCCGGCATCAGGCTCGGTGATCCCGAGGCAGAGGATCTTTGCGCCCTTGATTGCCGGTACGACCCACTGCTGCTTCTGCTCCTCGGTGCCGAAGGCCAGAATCGGCGGCATCGCCATGTCTGTGTGGACGGCAATCCCCATCGCCAGGCCGCCCGACTGCGCGTGCACGATCTCCTCCGCAAGCACCAGCGAGGTGTAGTAGTCGCCGCCCTGGCCGCCGTACTCCTCGGGCTTGTCCAGACCGAGGAAGCCAAGCTCACCCATGCGCGGGAAAACCGAGTCCGGGAACGTCGTCTCCTCCCACTCCTCGGCATGGGGTGCCAGCTCCTTTTTCGCGAAGGCGCGGATCGACTCGCGCAGCTGCTGGTGCTCGTCAGTGAAGATGAAGTGCCTGCGAGCGCTGGCGAAATCTGGCTTGATGACCTTCTCGGCGGTTGCCATGTGTCGGGCGTGCTCCTTGGTTGAAAAGGGGGTTGCGGCGGGCCGGGGGACGGTAGCGCAGCGAGTGCGGAAAGTAAACAGTGGCACTTCTCACTCCCAGCACGCTAGGATGCCGCGCCGATGGTCCTCTACGACAAGAGCGCCGGCGTTGCCACGATCACGCTGAACGATCCAGACACACGCAACGCGCTGTCGCAGGGACTGCTCGACGCGCTGCTGGAGGCTTTCGAGCGCGCACGCGCAGAGGCGGACGTGCGCTGCGTGGTGCTTGCCTCCTCGCACGAGAGGACCTTCTCCAGCGGCGCGAACCTCAGCGGATTTGCAGCGCCAGACGCCGGCCTGATCGACAAGCATTTCGCCAGCGAGCGCTTTGTGCGGCTGTTCAGCCTGATCGGCGCGCTCGGCAAGCCGACAATCTGCGCAGCCCGCGGGCACGTGCTCGCCGGCGCCCTCGGGGTCGCGCTCGCCTGCGATCTCGTGATCGCCTCCGAGAGCGCGAGCTTCGGAACGCCTGAGATCAACATCGGCGCGTACCCCTTCATGATCATGGCGCTGATCTATCGCAACGTGCCCCGCAAGAAGGCCAACGAGCTGCTGCTGCTCGGCGAGCGCTGGAGCGCAGAGCAGGCGCGTGAGGCGTTCCTCGTCAACCGGGTCGTGCCCGACGCCGAGTTCGACGCCGCAGTCGCCGATTGGGCGACGCAGCTCGCATCGAAGTCGCCGCTGATCATGCGCCTCGGCAAGGATGCGATGTTTCGCCAGATGGACATGCCGCTGGCAGACGCTCTCGCTTACCTGCAGTCCCAGCTCTCGCTCGCGCTGTCGACCGAGGACATCGTGGAGGGCGTCAGCGCGTTCTTCGAGAAGCGCGAGCCTGAATGGAAGGGCCGATGACGAGCTCGCTGCTGCGGCCTCTCGTGGAGGACCTGCACGCGCGGCGAGAGCAGGTCGCATTGGGGGGCGGGGAGGAGAAGATCGCAAAGCAGCACGCCGCTGAGAAACTGACCGCTCGCGAGCGGATCGCCCTGCTGATCGACGAGGGCACCTTCACCGAGCTCGGGATGCACGGTCGCCCGCATTTCTCCCAGCGCGCGATGGACGGCAAGCAGGCGCCCGCCGACGGCGTGATCACCGGCTACGGCAAGGTCGACGGCCGCCTCGTTTGCGTGTGCGCCTACGACTTCACGGTGATGGCCGGCTCGATGGGCTTCACCGGCGAGACCAAGGTCACGCGGCTACGCGAGCTCGCGCTGACCAAGCGGATCCCGTTCGTTTGGCTGCTCGATTCCGCCGGGGCGCGGATCCAGGAAGCCGTCGGGTCGCTGTTCGCCGGCTCCGGCCACCTGTTTCGCGAGGAGGTCGTGATGAGCGGCGTGATCCCCCAGGTCGCGGCGCTGATGGGCCCGTGCGCTGCAGGAACGGCTTACATCCCGGGGCTCGCCGACTTCGTGCCGATGGTCAAGGGGCGCGGTTCGATGGCGCTCGCAGGCCCGCATCTGGTGCGCGCCGCAGTCGGCGAGGACGTCACCCAGGAGGAGCTCGGAGGCTCACGCGTGCACTGCCGCAAGTCCGGCGTCGGCGACATCGAGGTGGCGAGCGACGAGGAGTGCATCGAGCGGATCAAGCAGTACCTCGGCTTCTTCCCAGCACACTGCGAGGAGCCGCCACCGCGGCGCACCGCACTCGTCTCCGCGCAAGCCCACGCCCAGGATCCTCCCGACCGCCGCGAGGAGGCGCTGCTCGATGTGCTGCCCGAATCCAACCGCAAGCCCTACGACATGTACGAGGTGATCAGGCTGATCGTCGATCACGGCGAGTGGCTCGACGTGAAGGGCGCCTGGGCAAAGACGATCATCACGGCGCTCGCACGGTTCGATGGGCGGCCGGTCGGGATCGTCGCAAACCAGCCCAAACACCTCGGCGGGATCCTCGACAACGACTCCGCTGACAAGGCCGCGCGTTTCGTCAACCTGTGCAACGCCTTCGGTATCCCGCTGCTGTTCCTGATGGACGTTCCCGGCTTCATGGTGGGCTCCAAGGTCGAAGCGGCGGGGATCATCCGTCACGGCGCCAAGATGCTGTACGCCGTATCGAACGCGACCGTTCCGAAGGTCACCGTCATCTGCCGCAAGGCATACGGCGCGGGCTACTACGTGATGAACGGCCGTGCCTACGAGCCGGACCTGATCGTCGCCTGGCCAAGCGCCGAGATCAGCGTCATGGGCGCTGAAGGTGCGGTCGAGATCGTGATGCGCAGGCAGGTCGAGGAGGCCGACGATCCGGCGGCCAAGAAGGCAGAGCTGATCGACGCCTACCGCAAGATCATCGACGTCTACATCGCCGCCGGAAACGACATGATCGACGATGTGATCGACCCGCGCGAGACACGCGCCGTGATCTGCTCAGCGCTGGAGATGGCGCAGGGCAAGCGGGTTCAGCGACCCTGGAAGAGAAATGGAGTGGTGCCTGTCTAGTGGTCCGTCTCGAAACATTGCACATCAACGCTCGACGCTCTGGGAAGGACCACCAATGAGCCTTGCCGACCCGGTGATCATCACCTGCTCGATCTCTGGCGCGATCGCCTCGCGCGAGCAGTGCCCCGCGATCCCCTACTCGCCCGAGGAGTACGGCGAGGAAGCCCGCCGCGCGGTTGAGGAGGGGGCAACGATGATCCACATCCACGCCCGCACCCCGGACGGCGTTCCCTCGTATGAGATCGAGGACTTCCGCGCGATCACCGACGCGATCAAGCGCGCTGCCCCCGAGGTGATCATCAACTATTCGACCGGGGCGATTGGCGTGCCGATCGAAAAGCGAATCGCCTACCTGCGCGAGCTGCGCCCCGACGTGGCGGCGCTCAACATGGGCTCGATGAACTACGCGAAGTACTCCGCGCGGCGCAAGGACTTCGTCTTCAAGACCGTGTTCGAGAACTCGTTCGACACGATCATTGAGCTGCTCGAGGCGATGAACGAGTGCACCATTCGCCCCGAGCACGAATGCTTCGATTGCGGCCACATCGCAAACCTGGACCCGCTGCTCGACATGGGGATCCTGCGCGAGCCGCTGCAGATCTCCTGCGTGATGGGCGTCACTGGCGGCATCCGCCCGACGGCGCGCAACCTCGCCCATATGGCTGAGAACGTGCCGCCCGTGCGGGGCGAGTGGGGTGTGATCGGGATCTCGCGTGACCAGTGGATGCTGGTGTCGGCGGCGCTGACGCTCGGTGGCAACGTCCGCGTCGGGCTGGAGGACAACTTCTACCTGCCCGACGGCACGATGGCACGCTCCAACGGAGAGCTGATCGCGACGGCACGGCGGCTTGCTGAAACCGTTGGCCGGCGCGCCGCCAGTGCTTCGGAGGCGCGCGAGATGCTCGGAATCGGGGGCGGGGGATGACCGGCGCAGCGGCGCTTCCGCTTGCCGGGGTTCGTGTGCTCGACCTCTCGCGCCTGCTCCCCGGGGGCTTCTGCTCGCTGCTGCTCGCTGACTTTGGCGCCGATGTGCTCAAAGTCGAGGACACCGGCATGGGCGACTACATACGCTGGGCGCCGCCGTACTACGAGGGCGCGGACCCGTCTGCCCGGGGCTCGCTGTTCCTGGCGCTGAACCGAAACAAGCGCTCGATCCGGATCGACCTCAAGTCCGAGCAGGGGCGCGAGGTGCTGCTCGCGCTGGTGCGCTCCTACGATGTTGTGCTCGAGGGCTTTCGGCCGGGCGTGCTCGATCGCCTCGGCGTCGGCTACGAGCGGATGCGCGAGGAGAACCCGCGGATCGTCTACTGCGCGATCACCGGCTACGGCCAGGACGGGCCGCTGCGCGATCGCTCGGGCCATGACATGAACTACCTCGGGCTGGTCGGGCTGCTTGGCCTGAGCGGCGAGGCTGACGGGCCGCCCGTGCAGGCGGCGGGACAGATCGCGGACATCGGGGGCGGCGCGCTGATGGCAGCGTTCGGGATCCTCGCTGCACTGCACGAGCGCCAGCGCTCGGGCGCGGGCCAGCTCGTGGACGTCTCGATGGCTGACGGCGCGCTGTCGTGGCTCGCGATGCTTGCGGCGCGAATGTTCGCCGAAGCTCAGACGCCGCGGCGCGGCGCGCTGGAGCTGGCCGGCTCGCTGGTCTGCTACCGGCCATATGAGTGCTCCGACGGCTGGGTCACGCTTGGAGCGCTGGAGCCGAAGTTCTGGCAGGCCTGGTGTGCGGGCGTTGAGCGCGAGGACCTCGTCGAGCGCCAGTTCGAGGGTCCGGGCAGCGAGACCCACGCGGAGGTGGCAGCAATCTTCATGCAGCGCACGCGTGCGCAGTGGCAGGCCTTTGCCTCTGAGCACGACTGCTGCCTCGAGCCGGTGCTCGCGCTCGACGAAGCGCTCGACTCCGAGCTCGTGCGCGCGCGCGCGATGGTGGTGGAGCTCGCCCAGCCAGGCGCGCAGGTGCCGGTGCGGGTGCTGGGCGTGCCCGTCAAGCTCTCCCGCACGCCGGGAGACCACGCCAGGCTGCCCGGTCCCGCGCTTGGGGAGCACACCGTGTCGGAGCTGCTCGCGGCCGGCTACAGCGAGGCGCAGATCGATCAGCTCCTCTCCAGCGGGGCGGTGCTGGGATTGGCGGCGGCGAGCGAGGCGCAGGGCTCCTTCCTCGGATGAGAGAGGACATGCTGAAGATGTCGGAGCTGGTGGAGTACTCCGGCGTCAGCGCTGCGACGATCAAGCACTACCTGCGCGAGGGTCTGCTGCCCGAACCGGTGCGCACGAGCCGCAACATGGCCTACTACCCGAAGGAGTTTGCGGCTCGGATCAAGCTGATCAAGCGCCTCCAGGCGAAGCGCTTCATGCCGCTGCAAGTCATCAGGCGTCTGCTCAGCGACGATCCGAAGCGTCTCGCGGCGATGCTGGAGCTGGAGGACCGGATCGTCGAGCAGGCGCTCTCGAGCGCTGGCAAGCGCATCTCTGCTGCGGAGGTTGGGCGCCGCTATGAGATTCCCCGGGCAGTACTCGACCGCCTCGCCGAGCTTGGCGTGCTGACTCCGCATGGGCGTGGCTACGACGCTGACGATGTCAAGATCATCGAGGCTGTCGGACGTTTTCGGGCCGGCGGCTACGACGAAACACTTGGCTTCACGGTGTACGACACGATCCGCTACCGCGACGCGCTGGCACCGCTCGTCGCGGAGGAGGTCAGCGTGCTGCTCGGGCGCCTCGCGGGCGAGGTCGAGGTCGAGCGCGCGATCGAGATCGTCCGCGCAGGCTCCGAGCCGCTGCGCGAGCTGATCGGTGCGATGCACTCCAAGATGCTGCTAACGGAGCTGAGCCGCACTACCAGTGCGCGCGATGGCGCTCGGTGACGCCGAAGCCCTCCTGCAGCAGGACCCCGCCGATTGACCCGCTGAAGCGCCCGAACGGCTGCTCGTACTCGCTCTGCAGCAGCGGCCCCAGCCGCTCGCGGCGGTAGCGCGTCGCCTGCCGCTCGAACCGGAGCTCGCCGACCTGGCTGAGGTCGGCGGCGAAGTCCTCCGGCCCGAGTTCCTGCGGCACGCCATCGAGCCACAGCGTGCGCTCACTGCCCTGCGGTGCGTCGTGCAGGCCTGAGGCGATGTTCCAGCCCAGGCGCGCGCCGGCCGTCGAATGCCCGACCCCGGCACACCACAGCCATGCCGTCTCACGCGCGTGGTACCCCGCGGAGTCATCGACGACCACCTGCGCAGAAAAGCTCAGCTGGCGGCTCCCGAGCCGGACCTTGCCGCGGGCCGGGGCTCCCGCCTGTTTGCGGGTCCAAATCACGCCGCCGCCGTTGCCCCCGCCGCTGCCGCCGCCGCCGCGGGCCCCGTGCCGCGAGATCGTCTCGACGCCCTCGTCCTCCTCCCAGCGCACCAGCGCCGCAAAGTCGGCCTCCTCGATCCGCAGCTCTCCTGGGCTCATCTCCACATGGCGGTGCCCGCCCCACACGCGAGTGCGCTCGCGCAACGCGGCGCCGTCCCACACCGCCCAGAAGCTCTGGCGCCCCGGACCGACGCGCACCTGACCGGCGCAGAGCATGAGCTCCGGGCCGAACACCCCCACGTAGCGCCAGCGCTTCAGCGTACGGCCGCCGCGGAACATGCGCTGCAACCCGCCGGGGAGCGGCGGCCGGGGGGCGCCGGAGTCCGAGCGCCACGGGATTTCTGCGTCCATCCCGGCTATTGTGCTGTGTTTGACTGACCAGTCAATCCAGGCCTGCGCGGTGCAGATGAACTCGACCGCGGATCGCGCGGCGAATTTCGCTCAGGCTGATCGCCTGACCCGCTCAGCGGTGGCCGCCGGCGCGCAGCTGGTGGTGCTTCCGGAGAAGTGGAACCTGCTGGCCGATGGCCTGCAGCTCGCGGCGGGCGCCGAGCCACTGGATGGGCCGGCAATCAGCTGGGCTCGCGCAGTTGCGCGCGAGCTCTCGATTGACCTGATCGCGGGATCGATCGTGCTCGCGCCGGCGAACACGAACACCTGTGTGCATGTCGGCCCGGACGGCGAGATTCGCGCGCGCTACAGCAAGCTCCACATGTTCGACGTTGCGGTCGAGGGGACCGTCTACCGGGAATCGGTCCACACGCGGGCGGGCGAGGAGGTTGTGGCGAGCGACGTGCGGGGCGCTCGCACCGCCCTCAGCATTTGCTACGACCTCCGCTTCCCCGAGCTCTACCGCAAGCTCGCTGCGGAGCTGATCGTGGTGCCGTCGGCGTTCACGCGCGCCACGACACGCGATCACTGGGAGATCCTGCTGCGTGCGCGGGCGATTGAAAACCAGGCCTGGGTCGTTGCCGCCAACCAGACGGGCGAGCACGGCAGCCCGGGGCTGCATTCAGGCGGGCGGTCGATGATCGTCGACCCGTGGGGCGTGGTGGTTGCGCGGGCTGGCGAGGATGTGGGGTTGACCTGCGCGAACCTGGACATGCAGCGGCTCGAGCGGATTCGCGCCGAGCTTCCTGCGCTTGACGCGCGGCGCCTGAGCGTCGGGGCGATCGCGTCGTGAGCCGTGCCCAGGCTGCGGCCGATCGCAGGCGCCAGATCCTTGACGCGGCGGTGCGGACGTTTGCGGGCCGCGGCTTCCACGCCTGCCGGGTCTCCGACATCGCTGACGAGGCAGGCGTCGCCTACGGGCTTGTCTACCACTACTTCGCCTCCAAGGACGAGGTGCTCGACACGCTGTTCCTGGAGCGCTGGAGCGTGATGCTGGAGGTCATTCGCGAGGTGGACCGGGCGGAGCGCCCGGTGCGCGAGAAGCTCGCCTCGGTTGCGGCTTTCATCATCGATTCCTACCGCTACGACCCCGACCTGATGAAGGTGATCATCGTCGAGGTGACGCGTGCGGCAAATACGTTTGGAGCGCGGCATCTGGAGGAGATCCGCGAGGCATATGCGCTGATCGCTGCGATCGTCGCGGGCGGACAGGCCGACGGGAGTTTTCGCACCGACGTCACGGCCCGGTTCGCGGCGCTCGCGTTCTATGGCGCGATTGAGCAGGTGCTGACCGGATGGATCTTCGGTGTACTGCCGTCGGGTCCGGAGGAGTTCGAGCAGGCCAAGCGCCTCGTGGTCGAGACGATCTGCGGGGGCCTCGAGAGCAGAGCGCAGCTCAGCGTTCCGTCCCGCCATCGCGAGTCCTAATCTGATTGACTGCGGCTGATGCAGAGCGACCTGACGAAGAAACTCCTGTGGTCCGGCCTGATGGCCGGCCTTGGCGCCGTGGCGTCGATCGCAACCCAGCGCGTGGCCGCGGTCATCTGGCGGCGGATGTTCGACGAGGAGCCGCCGGAGTGAGCACCTCCACCTCGGGCAACGGATCCGGTGTCTGGTCGCCGCCAGATGGCACGCCTGCCCCGATTGCCGCCGCGGCGAACATCGTGTCCGAACGCCCGGAGGCCCTTGTTGGGGCTGCATTTGTCGGTGGCATTGCCCTCGCTCTGATCGTGCGGCGCCTTGGCCGCTGAACCGCCGCCCACTCAGCAGAACATCGCGCAGGCGATCACCGAGGTCTCCGAACGAGCTTCGCTGCTGATCCGCGAGGAGATCGAACTGGCCAAGGCCGAGATCACCGAGAAGGTCACGACACTGATCAAGGGCGCCGTTGTCGGCATTGCGGCCGGGATCTTCGTCGTCGTCGCACTGCTGTTCGTGCTCCACGGCTTCGCCTGGCTCGTTACATTCAAGCTCTTCAGCGGTACGGCTGACTACTACTGGGGATTCTTTGTGGTGGCCGCGATCCTGCTCCTGCTCGGGGCGCTCGCCGGGTACTTCGCCGCCAGGGCGGTCAAGGCGGGCGGCTCGCCCGTGCCCTCGATGGCAATCGGCGAGGCGCGCAAGATCAAGGACGCAGTCTCGGCCGGGGGAGATCGGAGCTGATGGCCGGCCGCTCGCCAGACGAGATTCGTGCCTCGATCGAATCGAACCGCCACGCGCTGGCACGCTCAGTCGATCAGCTGCGCGGCGAGGTCGCGGTCTTCACCGACTGGCGCGGTCAGATCGCACGAAACCAGCGCGCGGTGCTCGGCGGTGCGGTGGTCGCCGGCTTCCTGGTCGGGGGCGGCGTCGCAGCGCTCGGCGGTCTGTTTCGCCGCCGCCGTCGTTAGCGCGCGTCGCGCGCTTGGGGACAGGCCCGCCGCTTGGCTCCGCGGGCCTAGGAGGCGGTGAGGCTGCGGGGTAGGCCGCCGACTCCGAGCATGCCGGGACCGGAATAGGTGCCGAGCACGGGCCCGACCTCCGACACCCAGAGCGGCTCGGTGTCGAACAGCTCGCGCCCGCGCTCGACCAGTTTCTCGGCCTGCTCGGCCGCGCGGACGTGCTGGACCACCCAGCCGTCGGACCCGGCGTCGCGCAGGCTGCTGAGGTAGTCGACCATCCGCTCGAACGCCCGTGCGGAGGTGCGCACGCGCTCGACGGGAGTGATTTCGCGCTCCACGGAGAGGATTGGCTTGACCTTCAGCGCGCCGCCGACCCACGCCTGGGCGCTGCCGATGCGCCCGCCCCGACGCAGGTACTCGAGCGTGTCGACGCAGAACCAGATGCGTGTCTGCTTGCGCGCGTCCCGCGCCCGCCGCGCGACGGTAGCGGCGTCCAGGCCCGCGCCTGCCGCCGCGGCACCCGCGAGCACGACCATGCCGAGCCCGCCGGCCGCCGTGGCGCTGTCGACGACCTCGATCCGGCCCGGTGCGCCGCGCTCCTCGAGCAGCTCCTTGGCCTGCACGGCGGCGCCGACGGTGCCGGAGATGCCCGCCGAGAGGTGGATCGAGACGATGTCTCTGCCGGCCTCGAGCAGCGGCTCGTAGACGGCGCTGAAGTCGCCGATCGAGGGCTGTGAGGTGGTTGGCAGCTCGGCGCTCGAGTCGAGCCGCGCATAGAAGTCCTCAAATGAGTCCATCTCGCTCTCGCGGCGCCGGTCGTCACCCCAACCGACGTAAAGCGAAACCTGCTGGATGCCGTGCGCGGCGATAAGCGCGCGCGGGAGGTAATGGGTGCTGTCGGTAACGATCGCGACCTCACGCATGAACGCGCCAACCCTATCCCACGCGGCAGTACACTCGCCTCGTGCCCAAGACCTTCGTGACAGGGGGCGCGGGGCTGGTCGGGGGAGCCGTCGTGCGCCTGCTTGCCCACCGCGGAGACGACCTCCGGCTCGCTGTCCGCGAGCACACTCGGCTCGACAACATCCTCGACCTGGACTACGAGCCCGCGCTGTGCGACATCCTCGATCGGCGCGCCGTCAGGCGGGCGATGCGCGGCGTTGACCGCGTCTTTCACATCGCCGGGACCAACAGCCTGCGCGCGTCCGCCGAGCGGATCGACCAGATCAACGTCGAGGGGACGCGCGTGGTGCTCTCGGAGGCGCTGCGGGCCGGCGTGGAGCGCGTTGTCTACACCTCGTCAGTCGCGGCGATCGGCCCGGCCGAGCGCGGCAGCACAGCTGACGAGTCGCATCCATTCACCGCGGCGCCGCACGGCATCCCGTACGTCAACTCCAAGCGCGAGGCGGAGATCGAGGCGCTGCGCCTAGCCGCCCAGGGGCTGCCTGTGGTGATCGTCAATCCCGCCACGGTGTTCGGCAGGGGAGATCTCAATCGCTCCTCGACGGAGCTCGTGCGACGGTTCTTGCGCTGCGAGATTCCCGCCTACGTCGATGGCGCGGTGAACGTCGTTGACGCCGAGGATGTCGCCCGCGGGCATCTGCTAGCCGAGCAGCATGGCCGGGTGGGCGAGCGCTACATTCTCGGCAACCGCAACTTCACGCTGACGCGGCTGTTCGCCGATCTCGGCCGGCTGTCAGACGTTCAGCCGCCGGCGGTCAAGCTGCCGCTGCCAGCCGCTCTGGCGATGGCCGCGGCCCTGGAGCGTCTGCCGGGCAGGCCTGTCACGACAACTGTCGAGATCCGCGCGGCGTCGCTGTGGTGGGCGTTTCGCTCCAACAAGGCGAGGCGTGAGCTGGGCTGGAAGCCGGCCCATCACGAGGACACGCTCGAGTCGACGATCGCCTGGTACCGCGAGCGCGAGGGCAGCGCGCTACGGGCGCCGGGAACGCACCAGCCGATTGCTTTGCGAGCCGGCGGGTTCGGCTTGCGGGCGGCCGGCAGCATGATCCAGCGATTCGCATCCTGATGGCCGCCACGCTCTATCGCTGCAAGGCGCCGACCGATCGCCTGTGC
This sequence comes from Solirubrobacteraceae bacterium, assembly GCA_050997675.1. Lineage (GTDB taxonomy): Bacteria > Actinomycetota > Thermoleophilia > Solirubrobacterales > Solirubrobacteraceae > Palsa-513. The sequence goes on along the minus strand of JBPCQX010000245.1, from coordinate 22,912 downwards.
GCCTGCGGGCGCGTGGCGCGCGAGCTGCGCCGGCACGAGATCCCGTTCGATCAGGTTCGGGTCCCGCTCCGGCGCCGCGATCGGCCCGAGGTGGACGCGCTCAGCGGGCAGCAGCGCGTGCCGCTGCTGTTGCTCGATGGTGAGGCGATCTGCGACTCAAGCCGGATCGTCCAGCACTTGCAGTGGCGCTCAGCACGTGACCTGTAGGTTGAAGCCGCCCGCCATCGGGCCTGCTTCGGTGACGACCACAGACTTGTGGTCGGGTCCTGTACCGACGGCCAGCCTGCCGGCCGCGAGCGTTGTCGGTGAGGCGGTGTAGGCGCAACTGCTGACGTCGGTCGTGCCGAAGGAGACGCTGAACGTCGGCGTCGCCGCGCCGGCCTGGGCGCCTGATGCAGTGGCGCCGCGGGTCGCGCCGAGCTTACCCGTGCTGTCGACGACCGCGAACAGGAGCTGCCCGGTGTTCACGAGCTGGCTCGCGTGCTCGCCGCCAACCGCGTCGGCGTTGAGGTTCTTCACCAGTCCGGTGCCGTTTGTCGTGAACGGCGCCTGAGCGTAGGTCGCGTTGAGGTTGCTGCCGAACAGGAACGCGCCGATCGACGCCGAGCCGGGCACGGCGTTGAACTGGAACGCCGTGCCGCTTGCGAGGTTCACCGCCTGCACGCACGGGTTCGTCCCCGCCGTCGCTCGGCAGCCGTAGATCGCGCCGCCGCCCGAGGCGGACTTGTTCGACTGACGCGTCGCAAAGCCGCCGGTGCCCTTCGCGGTGCCCCCCTGGCCGGCACCGACGTCGGCGATGATCTGGGTCTCACGGCCGTAGGCCGAGCTGGTGTTCGAGCCGGGGTTGCGCACAGCGCCGGAGATCGCGCCGCCGACACTTGCGCTGGCGAGCGCGGGCAGGGCGAGCAGACCAGCAAGCGCTACGAGAACTGACTTTCGCATGCGTGAGCCTCCGATTCAGGGTGGCTGAAGCCGTTGTAAACCACGACCGGTGCAGATGTTGCGATCCAATGCGCGGCTGCCCTAGGAGAGGCGGTTCTCGATCTGCAGCGGCGCGCCGTCGGCGACGCCGGGGGAGCCGGACGCAGCTGCGGCGGCGGCGGCGGTCGCCGGCGCGACTCCGAGCAGCTCGGCGAGCTCGCCGCTCTCGTGCATTTCCATCACGATGTCGCAGCCCCCGACGAGCTCCCCCTTGACGAACAGCTGCGGGATCGTCGGCCACTCGGAGATCGCCGAGAGCTCCTGCCGGATGCGCGGGTCCGGCAGCACGTCGACGCCGGCAAACGGCGTGCCGAGCGACTGCAGCGCGCCGGCGGTGCGTGCCGAGAAACCGCAGGCAGGCTGCTCGGGGGTTCCCTTCATGAACAGAATCACTTCGTGCTCGGCGATCGCGGCGGCGATTGCCGCACGGATCGGGTTTTCGCTCTGTTCGCTCATTGTTTCCTCATTCGCTTTGCGTCTTCAGGGACAGGGCGTGGATCGGGCCGCCGATTTCGCGGCCGAAGACGTCATAGACCAAGCGGTGCTGCGCGATCCGTGAAAGGCCCGCAAAGGCTGGTGCGGTCACGCTTGCGCGGAAGTGATCGCCGCCACCGGTGTAGTCCTCCACGACGGCGCGGGCGCCGGGAATCGAAGCTTCGATGCGGCTCTTGATCTCGCTGACGTCGGGCATGGAATCACCTCCTACAGTAGCGCTATACTTTCAGAAGCAATGATCACGATAACCGACCATGGAGTTGAGAAGGTGCGCGAGTTCCTCTCCGCGCAGCCCGCGCAGGAAGCCGGTTTGCGCGTCGGGGTTCGCGGCGGCGGTTGTTCAGGCTTTCAGTACCAGCTCGCCTTCGACGAGCAACGCGACGAGGATCAGGTGTTCGAGATCCAGGGGCTCAAGCTGCTCGTGGATGCCGCCGCGCTGCCCTACGTCGACGGCTCGGAGATCGACTACGTGGAGGCTCTGACCGGCGCGGGTTTCAAGGTCAACAATCCAAACGTCGTCGCCGCCTGCGGCTGCGGCTCCTCCTTCCGGGTCGCCGGACAGGAGTCCTGCTCGCCCGTCTGAGTCTGGCGGGCGCGCTGATCTGGACGCCCGACGATCGTTTCTCATCCGTGCGTCGCTCGGCCCTGACAGTTGCTCGCCGGCGGCTGAGTTTGGGGCGGCTGGTTCGGTGACGCGCCGCAGGCTGCTGCGATGAGGATCTCCGCGCGTAAAGCCGTGATTTCCTGCACTCTGCTCGTTGCGCTAGTGCTGATCGGCTTTGCGGTGACCCGGGGCGACGGAGGCAACAAGCGCGCACCGGCGGCACGGCATCCTGCATCGGCGCCGCTCCAGCGCCCTCCCACAGCCCCTTCACCGGCGCTGACGGAGGGAGCGAGGCAAGGCCCGGACGCGAAGCTGGCCCTGGGGCTCGACGAGCGAGAGCCGGCTTTGTTGAGCGCGCCAAGCGCTGGCGCGGTGCCAGCCCGCTTTCGCGCGGCTCAGAGGGCGTTGAACGCGCTCCACCCGCGCTATCTGCGGATAATCATCAACTGGGCGAAGATCCAACCGCGCGCAAGCCGCGCGGCGGACCTCACACAAGCCGAGGACGGCTGCGTGCGGAGCTCGCTCTGCGCGCCGTACGGTGGCCTTGTGGCTGAGCTGCAAGCGATTCGCTCGCGGCAGCAGGCGGGCGAGCGCGTGGATCCGGTAATCGTTCTCGCGTACGCCCCGGCATGGGCGGCCGCGAAGGCCGGCGGCTGCGAGAAGCCGGGCGCTGGCCCAGCGTCGCGGCCGCTCAATCAGCGTGGCTTTGACGCCTACCAAACGCTGATCAGGCAGATCCTGTCAGTCGGCCTTGGCGTGGGTATTGCGCTCCCCTACTGGTCGCCGTGGAACGAGCCGAACCACCCGACCTTCATGACTCAGCGCCAGGTTTGTCAGCGCAGCGCGCCGGCGATCTCACCGCAGACCTACAGCGCCCTCACGCAAGCAATGCAGCGTGCGCTTGCAGGCTCTTCGCATCGACTGATCATTGGCGAACTGGCGGGCTTCCAGCGCTCCTCACCAACGGAGACGAGCGTCTCGGAATTCATTGCCGCGCTTCCGAGCGCGCTCATCTGCCAGAGCTCGATCTTTGCCGTTCACGATTACTTCGGCTCCAACGGGCGCTCGCTCGCCGCCTCGACCGCAGCGGTCTCCCTGACCGAGTCAGCGCTGGCTGCGAAGGGCAGCTGCGGCTCGCGCCTGGCGATCTGGGTTACCGAGAGCGGCTCGGGCTCAACCCGCCGCACAACGCAAGTGGCGGCGGCTCGCGCGCGGGCCTGCGGCGCGTTCGCAGCGGCGCTCGGCGAGTGGTACCGCGATCCGCGGGTCAGAGCCGTCTTTCAATACACCTTTCGCGAGGACCCGCTGTTTCCGATTGGGCTCTACAGCAACTCTCTCTACCAGCGCTTTCCGAGCTACTCACTCCTGGCCTCGTGGGCGCGCAACCCAGGTCAGCCGCCCTCGGCGGCGGCCTGCCACGGGTAGCTCGCCGTCAGTCGAGCCAGTCCCACAGGCACTGGCAGGCCAGCGTGCGCTGCGGTCGCCATGCCTCGGCGAGATCCACCACGGCGCTCGGCGGGGGCGTCTCATCAAGCTTGTAGGCGAGCTCCACGGCGCGACGGATGCCCAGGTCGCCGGGTGCGAGCACGTCGGGGCGCTGGAGCTGGAACATCAGGAACATGTGCGCGCTCCATTCCCCGATTCCTTTGACCGCCACGAGTTCGCCGATCACCTCCTCGTCTGACATCGCGTCGAGCCGCTCGAGCTCGAGCTCGCCGCGCCCGATGTGTTCGGCGAGCGAGCGCAGGTAGGAGACCTTGGCCCGCGACAGACCGGCAGCGCCGCGGAGTTCCTCGGGCTCGCATGCGAGCACCTCGGCGGGGGTCGGGGGCCGGCCGCCGAAGCGCTCGAGCAGCCGCGCCCAGATCGCCCGCGCGGCTGCTGTCGAGAGCTGCTGGCCGACGATTGCCCGCACCAGCGCGGCGTAATGGTGCTCCTGTGGCTCACGGATCCCTGGCGGCTCGTGCAGCGATTCGATCACGCCGCGCAACACCAGGTCGGCTTCGCATAGGTATTCGAGTGCTGTGCTCACGCGCTGACATCATCCCGACTGTGAGCCTGATGCGCACGAGCGAGTTGGCGCTGGCGAGCCGCGAGCGGCTGGTCGAGATCCTCACGCGCGCGTTCGTGGACGATCCGGCGTGGGTTGCTCTCGGCCATCCCTCGAGGCGGCGACGCGAGCGGATCATGCGGCTCACGTTTTCCGGCGAGGTGCGACGCGCGCGGCGCTGGGGGAGTCATTCGCGCGCGTCGCTCGCTGGCGACGGCCGCGCTGTGGGCGTCGCGATCGCCTACCCGTCAGCGGTCTGGCGCAAGCCGCACTACTCGGCGGTGTACGAACTCGCGGCGTTGCTCGGCGGGCCTGGCGCGTTCATGCGCGGGCTTCAGTTCAACACTGCGGCTGAGCGCCTGCATCCAAGCACTCCGCACGTGTACCTCGCGCTGCTTGCAGTCGATCCCGCTGATCAGGGGGTCGGGATCGGCTCGGCGATCTTGGGCGAGGTGATCGAGGCCTCGGCCGGCCTGCCCGTGTACCTCGAGACGGCCCGCGCCGACAACGTGGCTTTCTACGAAGCTCGGGGGTTCCAGGTGCAGGGAGAGGCGGCGCTGGCGCGGGATGGGCGGCTTTGGGGGTTGAGCCGGCCCCCGGCCCCAACCTAGTCCCGCCGCCGCGCTCCAAGCATCGACTCGATTGTCGTCAGCTTGACTCGCGGACGGCCGGTCGGCTCGCCGAGGCCGCGCTCGTGCTCGTCGATCTCAACCCACTCAGCGTAGGTCACGGCGTTGGGTTGGCGTTCGTGGACGAGCCGCTCGAGCGACGCGTCGTCAAGCGGCTCGCGGGCGACTGGGAGCCGCCCGGCTGCGAGATCCTCGAGCAGCGCGTCAACGGTCTCCTGAGCGTCTTTCTTGTTCGTGCCGATCACGCCGCTCGGGCCGCGCTTGATCCAGCCGACGACGTACTCGCCAGGCGCGCCGGTGACGCGTCCGGAGGAGTTGGGAATCAGGCCCGAGCGCTCGTCGAACGGCACGTCCGGGAGCGCTGAGCCTCGGTAGCCGATGGCGCGCATCACGAGCCCGGCGGAAATAGTGCTCTCAGCACCAGTGCCGCGCGCGCGCAGCGCTCCATCCGGCGCGGCCGCGAGCTCGTTGCGCTCGAGCGTGATCGCCTCCACGCGGCCGTCGCCGACCAACTCGACCGGCGACTGCAGGAAGTGCAGCGAGATCTTGCGCCGTCGCCCCGAGAGGGGGCGTGCCGCGTAGCCCCGCAGCACCTCGAGGTTGCGTTTCGCCGTCGTGCTCGCGCTGGGGTCGGGCAGGCGGTCGGCCACGGCCAGCTCGTCGGGATCGACGACCACGTCAGCATCCTCGAGCTCGCCGAGCTCGAGCAGTTCCGGATTCGTGAACGCCGCCTGTTCAGGCCCGCGCCGGCCGACCACCAGGATCTCACGGATCCGGGAGTGCTCCAGCGCGTCCAGTGCATGATCGGCGATGTCGGTCAGCGACAGCTCGTGGTGGCTGAGCGTCAGCATGCGCGCAACATCGAGCGCCACGTTGCCATTGCCGATCACGACGGCGCGCTCGACTCCGAGGTCGAACTCCCATGAGCCGTGATCAGGATGGCCGTTGTACCAGCCGACGAAGTCCACTGCGGCGTGGCTGCCGTTGAGATCCTCGCCGGGGATCGCGAGCGGCCGGTCCGTCGGGGTGCCGACAGCGTAGATCACCGCGTCGTAGTGCCCCAGCAGGTCAGCCCGCGTGAGGTGCTTGCCGAACTCGACGTTTCCGAAGTAGCGCGCGCGGGGGTGAGCGGCGGTCCTCTCGTAGACGCGAGTCACGGATTTGATCTTCGGGTGGTCGGGCGCAACCCCGGCGCGCACCAGGCCCCACGGCGTCGGCAGGCGCTCGAACAAATCGACGTGTAGCTCGGGTGCGGAGTGGCGCAGGAGATGGCCGGCGGCGTACGCGCCGGAGGGTCCGGAGCCCACGATCGCCACGCGGGCGCTCATCGTGGGGCAATGGCCGCGAGCGCTTCGCCGTCCAGGGCGCCCAGAGCGCGCTCCAGCGGTGCGGCGATACAGGTGAAGCTCGGCGTGTCCCGCAGCGTGTAGGCCGACGCCTCGGTTGTGCGCAGGCGCTGCACGAGATCGAGAAATGTGCCGACATCGTCCGTGTCAAAGGCCACGACGAACTCCTGGTCGTCGAGGCCAAACGAGTAGGTGGTGTGGTTGTCGACGCCCGGATATTCGCGCCCCACATTGATGTGGCCCTGCATGATGCGCCAGCGCTCGTCGGCCGGCAGCGCGTACCAGGCGCGGGTCTTGACAAACGGGTAGACAAACACGTAGCGGCCGCGGAAGGCGCGCGGCCGCAGCCGCAGCTCGTCGGAGTATTCGGAGCCTTTGCGCAGGCCGAGGAAGGAATACGGGGTGTGCGCCCACTTCATCAGCCCGCTCTGGGCGAGCACGACGTGGAACTCGTGGATCCGATCGAGATTCTCCGCTTCGGAGATCAGCAGCAGGTCGACATCGCCGCGCGTGCCCACGAGCGAGAAACTCTGCAGCAGGTGGCCGTCGGCAAAATCCTCGCACGCCGCCGCGAACTCGAGTTTGTCCTGCTGGCGCTCTGCGCTGGCGCGCCGTCGCCATGCGGCGTCGAGCTTGAGGAACGTGTACTTGACGAAGTGGCGATCGCTCACGCCCGGGAGTCTAATCCTCGCGCGTAACGGCGCCCGCTTGCGCCGGTACAGTTTCAGACGATGCGAATCGCGCTGATTTCGCCGTACTCGTGGACCTACCCCGGCGGCGTGTCGCGGCACGTCGAAGCCCTCGCGGAGCAGATGCTCGGAGCTGGCCACGACGTGCGGCTGCTAACCCCGTTCGACCCCGATGATCGCCGCGCTGCGCGGATGCATCGAGGTGCTCGCCCCGAGCGCCGTCCGCTTCCTGATCACGCCCTGTCACTGGGTCGTACAGCCGGCTGGCCGGCGAACGGAGCGGTCTCAAACCTCGCGCTCTCGCCGCTCGCCGCCCAGCGCCTGCGCGCCGAGTTGCGCGGAGGGCGCTACGACGTCGCGCACATCCATGAGCCGGTCGCCCCCGTGGTCGGGTGGGACGCGCTCTGCGCAGCGCCGCTTGACCTGCCGCTCGTCGGGACCTTCCACTGCTATTCGACGAGCGTTGCCACCAACGGCTTCGCGGCGAACGTTCTCGGCGCGCGGCGGCGGCTGAACCGCCTCGCCGTTCGGATCGCCGTCTCCGAGGCCGCGGCGTGGACCGGCTCGCGGTTCTACGGCGGGCGCTACCGCGTGATCCCCAACGGCGTTGACCTCGATCCGGCCGCGAGCAGCGCGGGCGGCAGCAGCGCTCTGGAGCTGCTGTTTGTCGGGCAGGCCGTCGAGCGCAAGGGACTGCCGGTCCTGCTGCGCGCGTTCGAAGCGCTGCGCGAGCAACTGCCCGTGAGGCTCACGATCGTTGGCGCCGAGCGGGCCGACGTAGAGCCCTTGATGCTGGATCTGCGGGGGGTCAGCGTGCTGGGGAAGGTCAGCGACGAGGAGAAGGCGCGTTGCCTGCGAGCCGCCGACGTTCTCGTCGCGCCCTCGCTTGGCGGCGAGAGCTTCGGCATGGTGCTGACCGAGGCCTTTGCCGCCGGCGCGCCGGTCGTCGCGTCGGACATCCCCGGCTACGCCGGCGTCGTGCGTCACGGAGCTGACGGCTTGCTCGTGGCCCGCGGCGACGCAACCGGGCTGGCCGAGGCGCTGCGCGAGCTTGCGCTCGACGAGCGTCGCCGGCTCGAGATGGCGGCCGCCGCCAGCGAGCGTGCGCGCCGGTACGCGTGGCCGCAGGTGGCGCGGGAGGTTCTCGCGGCGTACGACGACGCGGCCAGGATCGCGCTGCCCGCCGCCCGCTCCAGCCGGGCGGCGATCCGCGCCGGCCTGAAGGCCGCGGACGGCTTGCCGGCCGTGCCGCCGCGCCGACTTGCAAGCCTCGAATCCGATCCGCCGACACGCCGCGATCGAGTCTGGGCGGCGGGCAGGCGCGCGGGCCTGGTGTTCGCCGCCGGCGTGGGAGTTTTGCTCGCGCTGCTCGCGCTCGAGCGCATTGGCTTCGACCACATTGTCGCAAGCCTGCTGACCTCACGTCCGAACTGGGTGCTGGTCGCGTTGGGGCTGATGTGCTCCTCGATGGTTCTGCGGGCAATTGCCTGGCACGCGATCCTGCGCGCCGCGTTGCCGCGCTCGCGGGTGCGTCGCTGGGATGCACTCCAGGGGACCTTCATCGGCGTGTTGATGAGCGCGACGCTGCCTGCCCGCCTCGGCGAGCCGGCCCGCGCGCTGATCGTCGCCCGACGCGTCGGCCGTCCGCGCGAGACGCTCCCGGTGGTGCTCGGCACGATCGTCTCACAGACGCTGCTGAACCTGTTTGCGCTGCTCGTGCTCGGGGTCGTGATGTTCTCCAGCGTCTCGATCTTCGATGGCCATCACAGCGCGCTGGTCGCGGCGGCCCTGGCGCCGATGATCGCTTTGGCATGTGTGCTGCTCGCGCCGCTCGTGCTGCGCCGCGGCTCTCCGTCGCGCCTGCAGGCGATCTCCGCGCAACTGCGGGCGGGCCTGCGCGTTTTCCGCGAGCCGCGGCTGGCGGCGATCGCCGTCAGCGGCCAGCTGTCGGCGTGGGCGCTCCAATGGCTGTCCTGTTTCATGCTGCTGGTGGCGCTCGGACTCGATCGGCGTGTCGGACTCGGCGGCGCTGCAGCGGTGCTGTTCGCCGTCAACGTCACGGCGGTGCTGCCGGTTGCGCCGTCGAACCTCGGCGTTTTCCAGGCGGCCTGCGTAGCGGTCCTAACGGGCGCCTACCACGTCAGCTCCGCGGACGCTCTGGCTTACGGAATCATGCTTCAAGTCGTCGAGATCGCCACAGCTGTGTTGATGGGAGCCCCGGCGCTGCTCAAGGAGGGAATGTCCTGGCGCGACGTTCGCGTCGGCACACTCCAGGCGGCGCCGGTCGAGCTCTCGGCTCTGGCTCCGCAGAGCGAGAGTCGCTAGCGGGCGCGCCGATGCCGTGGGTGTACATGTTGCGCTGCTGCGACGGCTCCCTCTACACCGGCTGGACCACCGATCTCGAGCGCCGGGTCAGCGAGCACAATGCCGGTAAGGCCAGCCGCTACACGCGCTCGCGCCTGCCGGTGCAGCTCGCGTTCTCGCTCGAGCTGGCCGAAAAGAGCTCCGCGCGGCGCGAGGAGGTACGGATCAAGCGCTTGACGCGGCGGGAGAAGGATGCGCTGGCGGGCGTGCCAAGCGCGACGAGCGGTGGAAGGCACCGTGACGTGGAGGGATAACCTCAGCCCGCGCCGCAGAGCTACTCGTCCTCGACCACGAGGACCGGCTCGCGGGCCTCGAAGGCCTCGGCGGTAAAGCGCGCCGGATCGCGATCGGAGCCGGCGATGAGCTCGTCGGGGGCGGGCGCAGTCTCAGTGAGGAAGCCTGACTTCATGCCGAAGTAGACCGCCTGGGGGTGGTGGGCGATGATCGCCATCGTGGACTGCTCGGGCTCGAGCGCGTGACCACCGGAGAGGCGCAGGCCGATCGCGGGCGCGTCGAGCAGGCGGAAGACCTTCTCATGGTCAGACTGATCGGGGCAGGCGGGGTAGCCCCACGAGTAGCGCCGCCCCTGCGTGGCTCCAATCCCGAGCTCCGTGCGCACGCGTGCGTGCAGCCATTCGGCCATGCCCTCGGCGCTCTGCACGCCCAGCCCGTGCGTGAACAGCTGCTCGGCGAATTCGCCTTCGCGCTCGAGCGTCGCCATCAGCTCGGTGACCTGATCGCCGGCGGTGACCGCCTGGAGCGTGACGACATCGAGCTCGCCCGTCGCCTTGGGGCGGTAGAAGTCCGCGAGGCAGATCCGGCTGTGCTTGGGCTGGCGCGGGAAGACGAGCCGCTCGAGCACGCTCTCGCGATCGTCGGGGTCGAGCACCACGAGCTCGTTGCCCTCGGAGTAGCAGGGGTAGTAGCCGAGCCGCGCACGCGGGCGCAGGTATTCCTGCTCTGCCCACATCCGCTTCAGCCGCGGCCCGAAGTCCTCATCGATCAGCTTGCGCCACGCCGCGCCTTTGACGCCGCGGCCGCCCCAGTGGAGCTTGAACAGCACGTGCGTGTCGAGGTGGTGAAAGACCTCTTCGAGCGAAACGTCGATTTCCCGGGAGCCCCAGAACGGCGGCTCGGGAATCGGGTTGTCGGTGAGTGCCTCGCTGCGCACGGTGTCGTCGTCCGTTGGCAGCTCGGCGGCCTCAGGCCCCTTCTCGCGCAGTCGCTGTGCCGCGCCGCGAGTTTTCTCCACCAGCGCCGTACGCGCCTCCTCGTCGACCAGCTCGTCCATCCGCGCAAGCCCTTCGAACGCGTCCTTGCAGTAGAAGACGCCCGGCGCGTACATCTCGTCGGAGTCCTTGCCGCGCGCGTAGAGCACGCGCAGGCCGAAGTCCCGGTTGATTGCAGCGCCGCCGATCAGCACCGGGTAGTCGAGCCCGCGCTCGTGGAGTTCGGCGATGCAGAGGGGCATCTGCTTCGAGGTCGAGACGAGCAGCGCTGACAGGCCGATTGCCGTGGCGTCGTGCTCGACCGCGGCATCGAGGATCGTCGAGATCGGCACCTGTTTGCCGAGATCCACCACGGTGTAGCCGTTGTTGCTGAGGATCGTGTTGACCAGCGACTTGCCGATGTCGTGCACGTCTCCGAAGACCGTGGCGATCACAACGGTGCCCTTCGTGTAGCCCTCGATCCGGTCGAGGTACTGCTCGAGCTGGGCGACCGCGCGCTTCATCACCTCCGCGGACTGGAGCACGAACGGCAGGATCAATTCTCCTGCGCCGAACTTTTCGCCGACTTCCTTCATCGCGGGCAGCAGCACGTCGTTCAGGTTCGGTACGGCGCCGATCTTCTCCACCGCGCGATCGATCCAGTCCTCGACGCCCTCCTTGCGGCGGCGCAGGATGTGGAAGTGCAGCGCCTCCTCGGGCTCCATGCCCTCAGTCGGGTTGGCCTTCTCCTCCTCGGCGCTCTCGCTGCGCTCCTCGAAGTGCTCGATGAAGCGCTGCGTTGCATCCTCGCGGCGGTTGAAGGTCAGATCGTCTGCGAGCTCGCGCTCGAGATCTGGGATCTCAGCGTAGGGGGTGATATCAGCGGGATGAACCATCGCGAGGTCGAGCCCGGCCTCGACGCAGTGGTGCAGGAAGACTGAGTTGAGCACCGCGCGCGCCGCCTTGCCAAAGCCGAAGGAGACGTTCGAGACGCCCAGCGAGGTCTTCACCCCGGGCAGCGCCTGCTTGATCTCGCGGATCCCGGCGATCGTCTCCACAGCGGAGTCCTTGAACTCGTCTGAGCCCGTGGCGAGCGTGAACGTCAGCGCGTCGAAGATTAGGAGCTGCGGGTCCATGCCGTGCTCGTCGACGACGTAGGAGTGGATCCGCTGCGCGACGTCCACCTTGCGCTGGGCGGTCTTGGCCATCGATTCCTCGTCGATCGTCAGCGCGATCAGCGCTGAGCCATGGGCCAGGCACAGCGGCACGACACGGTCGAGCTTGTCGCGGCCGGCCTCGAGGTTGACGGAGTTGACGATCGCGCGGCCCGGGATCTGCTCGAGCGCCCGCTGCATCACCTCTGGCTCGGTCGAGTCGATCTGAATCGGCGCTGCCAGCGACAGGCTGATCCGCTTGGCAAGGACCCGCATCTGCTCGTCCTCGTCGGTGCGCTCGGTCAGCGCGACGCACAGATCGAGTATGTGCGCGCCGCCCTCGGCCTGTTGCTCGGCGATCTGCAGCAAACCGTCGTAGTCGTCTGCGAGCAGCATCTCCTTCGCGCGGCGGGAGCCTTGCGAGTTGACGCGCTCGCCGACGACCGTCGGGCTCGGCTCCTGGGCTAGCAGCGTGGCGCCGATCATCGAGGAGACGTGCGGGGGGCGTGGGGTGGGCCGCGCGGCGGGCTTCACACCGCTGACGCGCTCGACGATCGCAGCGATGTGCTCCGGTGTCGTGCCGCAACAGCCGCCGAGCACGCCGACGCCGTAGCGCTCCGCAAACTCGCCGAGTGTCGCCGCGAGCGGCGCCGGCTCCTCGGGGAAGATCGTCTCGCCATCGGGGCCCTGAAGCGGTAGCCCGGCGTTGGGGATGCAGGCCACGGGCACCGGGCAGAACTCGCCGAGGAAGCGGATCGCGTCGCGCATGTCCTCCGGGCCGGTCGAGCAATTCAGCCCGATGACGTCGACGCGCAGTGCCTCGAGCGTTGCGAGCACGGCCGAGATGTCGGTGCCGAGAAGCATCTTGCCGCCATTGGGGAGCAGTGAGACCGATGCGTGGATCGGCAGGACCCGACCTTGCTGCTCGAACGCGGCGCGGGCGCCGAACACGGCTGCCTTGACCTCGAGAATGTCCTGCGCTGTTTCGATCACGATCAGATCGGCGCCGCCCTCGACGAGCCCGCTGGCCTGCTCGGTGAAAACGTCGACGAGTTCGCGGAAGGTGATCTGGCCGAGCGTGGCGTCATCGGAGGCCGGCAGATGGCCGGTCGGGCCGATTGAGCCCGCGACGAAGCGCTGCTCGCCGGCGGCTTTGCGGGCGATCTGGGCAGCGCGGACGTTGATCTCGCGCGTGTGCTCGCCAAGGCCCCACTCCTCGAGCTTTAGCCTCGAGGCCTGAAAGGTGTCGGTCTCCACGACGTGCGCGCCGGCGTCGAGCATCGAGTTGTGAACGTCCTCGATCACGTCGGGGCGCCTCAGCACAAGCGCCTCGTGGCACTTCCCTGGCAGGCCGCCGTAATCCTCGGGGGTCAGGTCGAACTGCTCGAGCGTCGCGCCCATGCCGCCGTCGTAGACGACGACGCGCTCGCGGGTCGCTGCAAGGAAATCACGCATCGCGTCCATGCTAGCAACCTTGACACAGGTTTGTCATGGTTGCTACGGCGGATCCTGCCGCGGGATCACGCCCGCAGCAGCACGGGCGCGGAGCCATGACGCCGGGCTGATGGGTCCGGATGAGGCTCCTCGTGATCAAGGAATCTCGGCGAGCGGCCGATGGGATTTGCGCAGCGGGGCGGCGATGGACCGCCGCCCCGCTCACTCATTTGATGAACAGCATCTCGGCGTACTTCGGCAGCGGCCACAGGTCGTCGGCGACGACGCGCTCGAGTTCGTCGGCCACCTCGCGGGCGCTCTCCATCGCGGGTACGACCTCGTCGCGCATGTAGATGGCGTGCGCGATGCCTTCGACTTCGGGGTGCTCGGCGTTGACCTGTTCGAGCGCGGCGATCGCCTCGGTGAAGCGGTCGCAGAGCGCGCGGGCATCGGCGTACAGCGGCTCCACTTCGGCGGCGCGCAGCAGCGCGAGGTGCCTGAGCGTGGCCGGCAGCAGCAGTGTCCGCGCGATTGACGCGGCGGTCTCGGCTTCAATGTTGAGCTTCACTGAATACTGCTCGCAGAACACGTCGAAACGTGACTCGAGCTCGCGCTTGGAGAGCACCTTGTACTTCTTGAACACCGCGACGGTGCCCTTGTCGATCAGCCACGGCAGCGCGTCGGGCGTTGTGCGCAGGTTTGCCAGCCCTCGCTTCTCGGCTTCGGCGTGCCACGCCTCGGAATAGTTGTCGCCGCTGAAGCAGACCCGCTGGTTGGCCTTGTAGGAGTCCCCCACGACGCTCAGCACGGCCTTTACCAGCGGCGCCTTCTTCAGCGCGGACGCCAGCTGGCCGGCGAGATCGTCGATCGCCTCGGCGACGATCGTGTTCAGCACTGTGTTCGGCAGCGATGGCGACATGCTGGAGCCCAGCGCACGGAACTCGAACTTGTTGCCGGTGAAGGCGAACGGGCTGGTGCGGTTGCGGTCGCCGCCGTGCATCGGCAGCGGCGGCAGGACTGGCGTGCCGAGCCCGAGCACGGAGGCCTTGGTGCCGCCGTCCGCGCGGCCGTCGGCGACGGCGGCGAACGCCTTCTCGAGCTCTGCGCCGAGGAAGATCGAGATGATCGCCGGCGGCGCCTCGTTGGCACCGAGGCGGTGGTCCTGGCCGGGGCTTGCGATCGACGCTCGGAGCAGCGCCTGATGCTTGTTGACGGCCTGAATCACGGCGGCGCAGAAGAACAGGAACTGGAGGTTCTCGTGCGGCGTTGCCCCGGGCTCGAGCAGGTTGTCGCCGGTGTCGGTGCCCATCGACCAGTTGTTGTGCTTGCCGGACCCGTTTACGCCGGCGAACGGCTTCTCATGCAGCAGGCAGACGAGCCCGTAGCGGCGCGCGACGTTCTGCAGCACCTGCATCGTCAGTTGCTGGTGGTCGGAGCCGGTGTTGGAGTTCTCGAACACCGGTGCGATCTCGTACTGGTTGGGAGCGACCTCGTTGTGGCGGGTCTTGACCGGCACCCCGAGCTTGGCGAGTTCGTACTCCGTGTCCATCATGCACGCGAGGATCCGCTCGGGAATCGACCCGAAGTAGTGATCGTCGAGTTCGTGGCCCTTGGGCGGCTTGGCGCCGAACAGCGTGCGCCCGCAGGTCAGCAGGTCGGGGCGCTCGAAGTAGTACTGCTCGTCGATCAGGAAGTACTCCTGCTCGGCGCCCACGGTGGTGAACACGCGGGTTGCGGCCTCGTCGCCGAGCAGCCGCAGGGCCTTGACCGCGGCGCCGCTGAGCGCGTCCATCGAGCGCAGCAGGGGGATCTTGTGGTCGAGCGCTTCGCCGGTCCAGGACGCGAATGCGGTTGGAATGCAGAGCAGCGCTCCGTTGGGGTTCTCCAGGATGAAGGCCGGCGAGGTCGGATCCCACGCGGTGTACCCGCGCGCCTCGAACGTGGCGCGGATCCCGCCGGTTGGGAAGGAGGAAGCGTCGGGCTCGCCTTGGATCAGCTCCTTGCCGACAAACTCGGGGAGCGCGGTGTCGTCGCCCACGGGACCGTAGAATGAGTCGTGCGTCTCGGCGGTGGAGCCGGTCAGCGGCTGGAACCAGTGCGTGTAGTGCGTGGCTCCGCGCTCCAACGCCCACTCCTTCATCGCCTGGGCCATCGCATCGGCGATGGACGGGTCGAGTGCTTCGCCGCGTGCGATCGAGGCCTGGAGGTGCTTGTAGACCTGCTTGGGAAGGCGAGCGCGCTGCTCGGCGTCGCCGAACACGTTGGCGCCGAAGACCTGGTTGGCAGGCAGGGTCAGATCGGCGGATCCGAGTGCCCTGCCGTTGGCGGTCCACTGCGCTGCGGTGACGTTGTGCTGGCGTGTCCGTGACAAGAGTCCTCCAGGAAGAATGGGCGGTGGCGCGGAAAGCGTATGCGCTTGGGCGAGTTGGGACCTTGTACGAGTGGACAGTGCAACGGCCGCCGGATTGTCCGCTGCGGCGCGGTGTACAACGGGCCACGGCGATCTTTCGACCTGTGGATAAAGACCCGGCGGGGTGCTCAGGCGATCCTGCCGGGGCTACTTCAACCTCAGGAGGACGGTATGAGACGTTCGATGCTTGTCCGAGCGCTGCTGCTCGGGCTGCTCGCATTACTGGTCTTGCCGGCTGTCGGACTGGCCGATTCGACTGACCTCAAGAACTTCCAGGCCAACGGCTCTGGGCCGATGGCGGGCAAGCTGCCGCTCTACAACACGAGCGTGGGCTTCGACTCGATCTGGGTGATCCTCGCCGGCTCGTTGGTGATGTTCATGCAGGCTGGTTTCGCGTTCCTCGAGATCGGTTTCTCACGCGCAAAGAACGCGGGCACGGTGATTGCGAAGATCCTCACGAACTACTCGATCGCTGCGATCGGCTACTGGGCGATCGGCTTTGCGTTTGCGTTTGGCGGGCCGCTCGGCAGTTTCATCGGACACGACGGCGGGGCTTTCTTCAGCCACCTGGGTGCCAATGCGGTGACGACGAAGACGGCGACGTTCTTCCATCCGAACTTCCCGGCGATGGCGGCCTCGGACGCCACGATCGAGTCGAAGTGGTTCTTCCAGTTCGTCTTCTGCGCAGTGTCGCTGGCGATCGTCTGGGGCACCACGCTGGAGCGGATCAAGTTCGGCGTCTACATCATTTACGCGTCGATCTTCTCGACGGTGATCTACCCGATCGGCTCCCACTGGGTGTTTGGCGGTGGGTTCCTGCAGCGCGGCCACTGGCTCGGCACGAAGATCGCGGGTATGCAGGACTTCGCGGGATCGACGGCGGTCCACCTGATCGGAGCGTCTGGCGCATTTGCCGCGCTGCTCCTGCTCGGCCCGCGCAAGGGTAAGTACGGTGCGGACGGCAAGCCGCGCGCGATCCCCGGGCACAACATGCCGCTATTCGGATTGGGCGTGCTGATTCTGTGGCTCGGCTGGTTCGGCTTCAACCCCGGCTCTTCGCTGAACGCCGCTGACGGGCGGTTCCCGGAGATCCTCTTCATCACGAACCTCGCGGGCGCCGCTGGTGTGCTGGCTGCGGTTGCAACGGCTCGGATCAAGACCGGCAACATCGACATCGGCATGGCGGGCAATGGCGCGATCGCGGCGCTGGTTGCGATCACCGCCCCCTCGGGTTACATCGAAATCTGGGCGGCTCCGATCGTCGGCGCCGTCGCGGGTGTGATCGTCGTGCTCGGCGTCTACTTCGTCGACAAGTACATCGACGATCCTGTTGGTGCGCTCTCGGCGCACGGCATGGCCGGTATCTGGGGAACGCTGTCGTGCGGGCTGTTCACCTCACCGCGACTCGCCGCCTACAACACGATCACTGACATCAAGGGCAACACGGGTTTCGGAGATCCGCGTGGCGGCCTCTGGTATTCGGGCCACTTCACCCAGCTGGCCGCTCAGGCGATCGGCTTTTTGGTTGCGTTCTCGTTCGTCTTCGGGATGAGCTTCGTGACCTTCTGGGTGATCAAGAAGACCTACGGCCTGCGCGTGTCCGACGATGAGGAAGACGCCGGCTTGGACATCTCCGAACACGGCATGTACGGCTATCCCGAGCAGTTCATCCCCTCGGCTGAGTTGATCGGGTACTCCTACTCGCCGGCTGCGACGATGTCAGCCAATCCCGCCCCGACCACCAAGGAGGTGCTGTCCTCATGAAGTTGGTCCAGGCATACATTCGCCACGAGGCGTTCGAGCCGATCCGCACGGAGCTGCTCGAGCTGGGCTTTCCCTCGCTGTCGATCAGCGAGGTGAAGGGCTCAGGACGCCAGAAGGGCATCACGGAGAGCTACCGTGGTGCGACGCTCACGAACTACCTTCGTCCGAAGGTGAAGCTCGAGTGCGTCGTCTCCGACGGGGACGTGCAGACGATTGTCGACACGATCCTCAAGCACGCACGAACCGGAGCCGTCGGCGACGGCAAGGTGTTCGTGATTCCCGTCGAGCAGTCCTTCCGGATTCGCACCGGAGAGGTCGGCGAGGAGACCCTGCAGGTCCACCCCGACGCCGCCGACACACTGAAGTAGCGAGGCGGCTCGGAACCAGCACCGCCCCGTTCGGGGGAAAGGCGGGCCGTCGCGAGCAGATCGCGGCGGCCCGTCGTGCTGGGGCGTGGCAACGGGGGGTGTCCGACCCGCCGCGAGCGGGCCCGGACCGTCGTCCGGCCCAATCGGGGGCGCTCGCGGAAGCGACGCCAGCTCGGGCCCGAGGTTGGCGCGGCGTCGCCTGACCGGACTTCGCACGGGGCTTCCGGCAACCGGCCGGAAGGGACACTGCTCAGTAGCCCGGAGGGGGTTGCGTCTTGTTGGTGTGGGAGCCGCTGGAGCCGCTGGAGCCGCTGGAGCCGCTCGAGCCTGCGGTCGAGCCTGCGCCCTGCGGCGCCGGGGCTCGAACGACCTTGCCTGTCGCGGGGTCAACCCGCGATACCGAGGGCTGACCGGAAACCCGGACGCTGAAGACGCCGAGCGGGGCGCTCCCGTCGTCCAGCTTGGCAACGGCCTTGCCGTTGAGCCCAGCGGCCACGCTGTAGTGCACGTTGAACCTGCCGGCCTCGACGGCGGTGAGCTGCCAGGTGAAGGTCTTTGTCTGGCCGGGGGTCAGCGCGCCCAGCGCCCACGTGCTCTTGTAGGCGGTGTCGCCGCCAACTGGGCCGCGGTCGACGATCCAGATCGGCCTCGTCGGGTCCGCGTCGCCGGTGCCGACCGCCCGGCGCGTGAAGGAGTCGACGGTGACCGCAACATCGGGAATCGTCTGCGAGTCGGCGTTTCGCACGGCGATCTTCATCTGGGTCGGCTGTGCGAGTCGCTGAGCCGTCGGGAACGTTGCCTTGACCACCTGCACCTTGAAGTTGCCGCTTGGCTGATTGGCATCCTGGCGGGTGCCGCCGCCGCACCCGGCGAGTGCCACCAGCGCCGCGACGCCCACTGACCCCAGCTCTCTCCCTCGCCTCATCGAGCGCGAACATAGCACGAGCGACCCGCGCGTGGTTGGGATTTGCCATCGGGCCGCTGATTGGCGTAGGCTTACCGGGGAGACGAGTAACTAGGGAGGCGTTTGATGGTTCGTACGGTTGCTGACAGGGCATTCCTGCCGACGAAGAACCTGCTGTCGGAAGTCGGCGACATGATGATCCTGACGGGCAAGACGATCATGTCGGCGTTGCGCCCCCCGTACCCCTACGGCGGCGAGTTCGTCTCGCAGTTTCTGTTCGCGTTGCGTCTGTGCTGGTTCCCGCTGCTCGTGTCCACGATTGCCTTCGGCTACGGCGCTCCTGGACTCCAGGCGGCCAACTTCCTGGTGCTGTTCGGGGCGCTGGACCGGCTCGGCGGCTTCTTCGTGCTCGCCTCGATTCGTGAGTTCGCGCCGTTCGTCGACGCGATCGTCCTCGCCGGGGTTGCGGGCACGGCGATCACCGCTGATCTCGGCGCGCGCAAGATCCGCGAAGAGCTCGACGCGCTCCAGGTGCTCGGCGTGGATCCGATCAAGAACCTCGTCGTTCCGCGCTTCCTGGCGCTGATGCTCGTAACGGGCCTATTCGATATTTACGCGCTTCTGTTCGGCATCTTCGGCGGCATTCTCGCCACGCTCGTCAACGGCGCGCCGCTCGGGCCGTTCTGGGCAACCTTCTTCACCAACGCTTCGACCACCGATCTGTGGGGCTCGGTGCTGAAGACGACGATGTTCGGCGCGATCATCGCAATCGTCTGCTGCTACAAGGGGATGACTGCGTCCGGCGGCGCCGAGGGTGTCGGACGCGCCGTCAACCAGGCGGTGGTGATCGCCTTCCTCGGCGTGTTCGCGTTCAACTACGTGTTCACGCAGACGCTGCTCGCGACGCATCCCGAGATCACGGTGATCAGGTGAATCGGGGAGTGCTGTCGCTCCCGCGCCTCTGGATCGAGGCCGCGGGGACGATTGGGAAGTTCGCCGGCCGGGTCGTCGGCAACGTGTACGGGCTACGGGTTTTTCGCTTCTTCGGCGAGGCGCTGCGCCAGGCCGGGGTGATCATCCTGTCCTCGACGATCGTGATTTGGGGACTGATCTTCATCATCGGCCTGCAATGCGGGATCGAAGGCGCCTACTTCAACCGCTCAGTGGGCGCCCCCGCCTATGCGGGTGTGTTCAGCGCGTGGTGTGATCTGCGCGAGCTCGTGCCCTATGCCTTCGGCTACATGATGGCGGCGAAGGTCGGCACCGGGATCGTGGCCGAGCTCGGCTCGATGCGGATCTCCGATGAGATCGATGCGCTCGAAGTGATGGGGATCGACTCGCTGACGTTCCTCTGCGCGACGCGCATGCTCGCAGCCTGGATGGTGCTCCCGTTCCTCTACGTCGCGGGCATCGGCGCCGGCTTCTTCGCCTCCTACCTCGCGGTCGTACAGCAGATCGGGGAGGTTTCCTCGGGGGGCTTCTTCCTGATCTTCTGGATGTTCCAGAACCCTCCCGATTTGCTCTACAGCGTGATCAAGGCAATGTCGATGGCTACGGTGATCGTGCTTGTCGGCTGTTACTACGGCTACAACGCCGGCGGTGGACCCGTCGGGGTCGGCACGGCCACTGCGAAGTCGATGGTGTTGAACATCGTGCTGGTGCACCTGATCGGCATGATCGGCACGCAGGTATTCTGGGGCGCGAACCCGCGCGCGCCAATCGGCGGATAAGGAGAGAGAGCTGAGCATGCCAAGGATTCCCCGCCGGAGCAACCGCTACGCAGCGCAGCAGCCTGCACCTCCGTCGCAGGCGCCCTCGGACGCCGAGCAGGCCTTCCCCGGCGAGGAGCCCGCGGCCAGCGACTCCGCCCAGCACACCGTTGTCCCCGGAGCAGGCGGCGTCGATTCGGCCGCGGAGGCGCCCGACACAGCGGCCCAACCGGCTTACGAGGCACCCACCGCGACGAACCCCGTCGTGGAGCCTGCCACTGGCCGGCGCCCGATCCTCTCGCCGATCGAGCAGATGAGCCGGCGCGGCTCGGCCTCGGAGGCGGGCGATGTCGAGCATTCCCCGATCTCGGTCGTCAACGAGCCCGCGCCCGCCGGCAGCGACTACGACGACGAGGACGACGACGAGTACCGCTGGCACACGGGGGTCAAGCGTGACTCGGGGGCTCCGGACGCAGTGGAGTTCGTTGACGTGCACAAGGCCTTTGGTCGTTCGAAGATCCTGCGCGGACTGAACCTCGGTCTGCCCGAGGGCAAGATTTCGATGATCCTCGGGCCGTCGGGCACGGGCAAGTCAGTCTGCATCAAGCACATGGTGGGACTGCTCTACCCCGACCAGGGTGACGTCTTCGTACACGGCGAGTCGGTGCCGGACATGGTCGACGATGAGCTGTTCGACATGCGCAAGAAGTTCGGCGTGCTGTTCCAGGACGGCGCGCTGTTCGGCTCGATGAACGTGTTCGACAACACGGCCTTCCCGCTGCGCCAGCACACCGACAAGGGCGAGGATGAGATCAGCGACATCGTGACGCGCCGTCTTTCTGAGGTGGGCCTCGCGAGCGCCGGCGACAAGATGCCCAACGAGCTCTCGGGCGGCATGCGCAAGCGCGCTGGCTTCGCGCGCGCACTTGTGCTCGACCCCGACATCGTGTTGTTCGACGAGCCCGACTCGGGCCTGGATCCTGTGCGCACCGCGTTGCTCGGCGAGCTGATTCAGGAAATCCACAAGGACATGACTGAGGACTTCGAGAAGCGCGGCAAGGATCACCTGCCTGCGTTCTGCCTCGTCACCCACGACATCATGACCGCGCGCCGGGTGGCAGAGCACATTTCGGTGCTGTGGAAGGGGCGTATCGTCGAATCGGGTCCCGCCAACGAGCTGTTCAACTCGGATAACGCCTTCGTGCGCCAGTTCCTCTCCGGCGAGTCTCAGGGCCCGCTGGGGATGGAGTAGCGCCAGCTCCGCCGGGAATGAACCTCGCCGCACCTGTGACCGCGCTCGCGCGGGGTGCGGCCCGTCATCCGCGCGTCACCCTGGCCGCTGCTGTGCTGCTTGCCCTGGTGGCCGGCGCGTTCGCGCTGACGTTGCGCGCGACGACCGCAACGGACACGCTGGTATCGCGCTCGAGCGCTGCCTTTCAGGCGACCCAGAGCTATCACCGCCAGTTCGGCGATGACGCGGTCGTCGTACTCGTCCAAGAGCCGCTTTCAACGCTGCTGCTCGGCAAGGACATCGATCCGCTGGTCGGGCTCGAGGGCTGTTTGTCAGGCAACGTCCCGGCTGGCGGAGCGCCCGCCGGAGGAGCGCGCGGGCCGTGCGCTCAGATTGCCGCCGAGCACGCGACACATCTGGTCTTCGGGCCGGGCACCTTCCTCAACTCTGCGGCACACCAGATCACCAGCCAGCTCACCGCGCAGGCACAGCAAGCGCAGAGCAAAGCGCAGCGGGATGCCGCCTCCGCCTACCAGCTCGCTCTCGCGCGGGGGCGCTCTAAGGCTGCCGCCACGAAGCTTGCCAGCTCCACGCAGTCGATCGAGCAGACAGCGTTCGTCAACAACCTGCTGACCGTCGGCAGACAGTACGGGCTGGGACCGACAACCCTGCCCGACGTGCACAACTCCGGTTTTGTCAGCAAGATCGTGTTCGACCCCACGACACACCAGCCCAAGGCACGCTTCTCGTCGCTGTTTCCGAACTCCCAGGACGCGATCATCCAGGTAAGGCTGAACGCGGGCCTGCCCGACAGCCGGCGCGACCGGGCGATCGCGCTGATCCGCCGCGCCACGCAGATGCCGGAGTGGCGTCTGCAGGCAGGTGGCTACGTGGTCACCGGGGTGCCGGTGATCGTCGCTGACCTCAGCGGGTCGATCACAAACTCGCTGGAGCTGCTCCTGGTTGGCGCGCTGCTCGTGATGGCGCTGGTGCTCGCGCTGGTGTTCAGCGGCCGGCCACGTCTGCTGCCGCTGCTCGTCGCGTTGCTCGCGACGGCCTACACGTTTGGCCTGCTCGCGGTCAGCGGCGCGTCGCTCACGATGGCGTCGATCGGCGTCCTGCCGGTGCTGATCGGACTCACGGTCGACTACGCGATCCAGTTTCAATCCCGCGTCGGCGAAGAAGCCGGGGGCGGGGCCGAGCCAGCGGTGCGCCGCGCCGCCCGTCTCGGCGGACCGACGATTGCGATCGCGGGTGCGGCCACGGCCGGAGGCTTCTTGATCCTGTCGCTGCCGGTGGTCGGCTCGCCGGTACCGATGGTGCGCGACTTCGGCTTGCTCCTGGTGGTGGGCGTTGTGATTGGGCTGCTGACGGCGTTCACCGCAGGCACCGCGGCGATCGTGCTTGCCGAGCGGCGGCGCGCGCCCGCGCCGCTGCCGCCGCTGCTGCCGCGGCTGTGGGGCGCGCTCGCCCCGTCGCCGCGGGGCGCCGAGCTGCTGCTCAAGGACAACCGGGCCGCGCCGGCCGTGGACGCACGCGCACGCGCTAGCGGAAGCTATGCGTCCGAGCATG
>JBPCQX010000216.1:0-2796 GCA_050997675.1 Solirubrobacteraceae bacterium | reverse complement strand
GAAGCCGCGCCACATCGTACTTGGACTGCAGCGCGTCGAGGCGAAAGACCTCGTAGGAGCGGTCACCGACACGCAGTTCGGCGCGGGCATCAAAGCTGTTGTCGGACATGCTCACAACTCCCGGATTTGGTGGCTCGTTCGTACTCTAGTCTCGTGCTTGGGACCTGTCGGCGCCGGGGGTGATCCAATCCCCTTACCCATACGGGCAGTTAGATGACACACCCCGAGACAAGACCCGCCAAAATCATGAGCGTGTGGTCGCGAGAAGCACCCAGAGCGCGGTTGGCGGCCGCGATCCTGATGACGCTCGCGCTCGTGCTCGCCGGCGCGCCGGCGGCGCTCGCCGACGCCACCCGAAGCTCGAACTGGGCCGGGTACGCGCTCCACCGCTCGGGTATGAGCTTCACCCGGGTGATGGGCGCCTGGCGGCAGCCGAGCGCCACCTGCACCCCTCACATCCCGACCTACTCGTCGGTCTGGGTGGGTCTCGGCGGCTACCGCGTGGGCTCCCGGGCGCTCGAGCAGATCGGCAGCGAAGTCGACTGCAACGCTGCGGGCAAGATCGAGTCGAGCGCCTGGTATGAGCTCGTCCCGGCGGGGTCGCGAAAAATAAAGATCACCGTCCGGCCCGGCGACGAGCTCAGCGCGAGCGTGAGCGTATCCGGCCACCGGGTGCGCTTGGCGCTGCGCGACCGCACTCGGCGCAGCTCGTTTACGAGGACGCTCCGGGCCACGACCGCTGATGTCTCCTCGGCCGAGTGGATCCTCGAAGCCCCGTCGGTGTGCGCCGGCGGCTACTCGTGTCGAACCTTGGCGCTGGCCGCCTTTGGCTCGGCGAGCTTCAGTCGTGCGAGCGCGGTCACGACCACCGGCGAAGAAGGGAGCATCGCGGACCGCCGGTGGGGGGCGACGCGGATCTCGCTGGCCCCCTCGGGGCGCCACTTCATCGAGCGCTCGGCCTCCGGGATCGGAGCCTCGGCTCTGCCCTCGTCGCTGTCGGCGCGCGGGAGCTCGTTCACCGTTACCTACCGAGGCACCCCGAGCACCACGACCCCGTCCCTGGCCCGACCCCAAGCGCGCGCCGCGACGGCTTCACTGGTGCGCTGAGCCGACCTACAGACCCGGCGGGTGGCGAACCACGAAGCCCGAGAACTCGCCGCCTCCCTGCGCCCAGCGGGTCCCGCTCTCGGCGAGCGCGACCGTGTCAAAGCGCCACCCTGCGACATCCATCCAGACGTGGCCGGCGCTGGCGTAGATCGTGATCCAGCGGCCGGGGCCGGGATCGCCCCAGCTCTCGAAGGCCCCCGAGACCATCGGCGAGCTGACCAGCCCTGCCGCCGCCAGCGCATAGCTGACCGAGCCCGAGCAGTCATATCCGTCGGCGTGGAAGGACGCGTGGCCGCCGCCGTAGATGTAGGGAAGGGTCGCAATCGCGTTGCCCGCCGCGATCACCTGAGCGACCGCGGCCGGAGCGCCAGCGGGAGGCTTCACCATGCCGCTGGTGTTGACCGCGACCCCGGCCACGTTTGCGTTGCCGGTCGCGGCGGCGCGCGTGGCCTGCTCGGCGGCGCGCCGCTCGAGCGCCTTCAGGCGTCCGCTCAGGGACTGGAACTTGGCGCTCGCACTCGAACGCGTCGCCAGCTCGCGCAGCTGCTCGCGCAGCATCGCTGACTGCAGCGCGGCGGCGTCGTTTCGCTGCGCGAGGATCTGATCGGCGAGCGTGCGATCGCGCGCCTCGAGCCCGGCCAGCGCCGTCGCCTGGCGCGACACGGCCGCGCGAGCGGCGCGGGTGAAAGCCACCACGCGCGAGTCCTGGTGAGCCATCCGCGCCATGAAGCGGACGTTCTCGAGCAGGTCCCCGAAGCCGCGGGACTCGAGGATCACTGTCATCAGATCGGGCTGGCTGCCTTCATAGCTCGAGACGAGGTTGGCCGACAGCGCGCCGGAGGCGAGGTGAAGGCGGTTCTCGAGGTCGACCAGGTGGTCCCGGGCCTCGAGCAGCGCGTCCTGGACTGCGCGCAGCTCGCCCACGCGCCGGTCGAGATTGGTCTGGATCGTGGCCAGCCTGTCGCGCGCCGCCTGGAGGCCACCCGAAGTGGCCGCGATCCGAGTGGAGTCGGCCGCGATCTGCGAGCGCAGTGCCGTCGCCGCGGACCGGGCGGCCGAGATCTGGTTCTGGAGATCGCCCGGGCTCGGGGCGGTCAGGCCGGTTCCGAGCAGCGTCGTGGCGACCGCAAGGGCGCAGGCCAGCCGCACCTTGCCCGGGCTTCGGTGGGCTCTCGACATGCGGCGGAGCACCCTAACACGGGCCGTCGGAGCGCCTCGCCTCGATCCTGGCCTGCAATAAATCCTGCAAAAGTCGCGTTTCCGCGATGCTCGGGAGTGCGCTCGTGGTGGTGCTGGGGCGACTGCGAGCCCGGCTTTGCAATACTCGCGGGGTGCGCCGAACACGACATATCTTCACGTGCCTGATCGTCCTTGGCCTGCTTGCGATGCTCACTCCGGCGGTGTCGCTGGCGTGCAGTGGCAATTCTGCGGATAACCAGCAGTACTGCGATCCGCTCGCGGGAACCCATCATCCGAGTACCAGCTCGACCAGCAGCGCCCCCGCGCCGAGCACGCCGACCGCGTCCTCCACGGCCTCTCCCGCTCCCTCTCCTGCGCCAGCGACGCCGACCGCGACTGCCGCGACCGCAACGAGCACGGATCCGAGCGGCACATCCAAGACGCTGCCCTACACCGGCTACGCGGCCTGGGAGGCCGCTGCCTTGGGGTTCGTTCTGCTGGCCGGAGGGC
>JBPCQX010000243.1:0-16352 GCA_050997675.1 Solirubrobacteraceae bacterium | reverse complement strand
CCCCAGGAGCACCCGCGCCGCACGCGACGGAGGCCGGAGTGCCGCCAGCGCACCCCGTGCCCGCGGCTTTTCGCGTGTCTGCGGGCGCTCCCTCAGATGCCCAGGTGCGCGCCGAACTACGCCAGATGCAGCACTTCCGCCGTCAACTACAGCTAAGCGCTAGCGCGGCGAACGCCGCTGCGCTGCTGCCGTGGACACAGGAGCCCAAGAGCGGCGAGAGAATCAGCGTTGCGTCGGTCTTTCGCGATTACAACCTCGGGCTCGCCTGCGGCGGCCTGCTCGGGCGCCTGCAGCTCGGCGTCGCGCACAAGACCGCACCCTGCGGCACCCTGATCACGTTCACCTACGCGGGCCGTTCGCTGACCGTTCCGGTGATCGACCGAGGTCCCTACATCGTGGGACGCGAATGGGACCTGACCGGCGCCACCGCGGACGCGCTCGGCTTCCCCGGGCTGGGGGCGATCAAATGGGCCGTAGCCCGCTAGCGACGCTGCTATCGTCGCTGGACGGCCAAGGATCGACGATCGAAAGGACAGCATGGGAGCGAATCTGACTCGGCGGGAGTTGATTGGCCGCGGCGCTGCACTTGGCGCGGGAGCCGGTCTCGCCTCGCTCACAAGTGAGTCGCTGATCGCTCGGGCGCTGGCCGCCGCCCCGACCAAGCCCGGCCACCTGAAGGACATCGAGCACGTCGTGATCCTGATGCAGGAGAACCGCTCCTTCGACCACTACTTCGGCACGCTCCGGGGCGTTCGCGGGTTCGGCGACCCGAAAGGCCGGAGGGCGTTCGCCCAGGCAGGCTACAACGGTGGCAAGCTGCTCCCGTTCCACCTCGCCACGCACGGGTCCCCGCAGTGCATGCCCGACATCACGCATGAGTGGGCCGCTCAGCATGCGAGCTGGAACAACGGGCGTATGGACTCGTTCGTGAGGACGCACATCGCTGAGGACGGCGCGGCAGCCGGGCCGGCGACGATGGGCTACTACAAGGGCGGCGACATCGGTTTCTACACTGCGCTCGCGAAGGCCTTCACGCTATGCGACGGCTACCACTGCTCGGTGCTCGGCCCCACCGACCCCAACCGCCTTTACTCGATGTCGGCTTCGATCGACCCTGACGGCGAGGCTGGCGGGCCGCTGCTGGAAACCCTGGTCGGCAGGCGCGGCTCCCTAGCGGGCACCTTCAACTGGACCACGATGCCCGAACAGCTGAGTGCCCACGGAGTGTCGTGGAAGGTTTACACCGACCCCGCTGGTGGCGTGCTCGACAACGTCCTGCCGTACTTCAGGAACTTCCAGAGGAACCCCGCGCTCCAGGCCCGCGGCCTGCAGCCCAAGTACCCCACCGATTTCCTCGCCGACGTCGCCTCAGGAGAATTGCCGCACGTATCCTGGGTACTCGCCGGCCTGCCCCAGAGCGAGCACCCGGGGTTCTCGACAGCGAAGGCCGGCGAGTCCGTCGCGCGAGACGTGGTCCACGCGCTGACCTCACATCCAAAGGTGTGGCATAGGACCGCGCTGTTCATCAACTGGGACGAGAACGGCGGCTTCTTCGATCACGTAGCACCGCCCGTGCCCCACCCCGGAACCGCCGGCGAGTTCCTCACGATGGCAAATCTGCCGGCGATCGCCAAGGGCGTGCGGGGGCCGATCGGACTTGGCTTCCGCGTGCCGCTGCTGATCGTCTCGCCCTTTGCCCGGGGGGGCTTCGTCTCCTCGACTACATTCGACCACACCTCGGTGCTGAAATTCCTGGAGCGACGGTTCGGCGCCGAGGTGCCGAACCTCTCGGCGTGGCGTCGCCGGACGGTCGGCGACCTCACGAGCGCGTTCAACTTCGCCGCGCGCCACAACCGGGTGCCCGTCCTGCCGGCCGTATCGCTCACCCCCGAGCAGCTCAAGAACGGCGGCTGCGCGAGTCCGGTCAGAGCCTACCCCGTGCCGCGGAATTCGATGCCGAAGCAGGCGCGCGGGAAGCCGCGCCGTCCGAGCGGGTTGCGCCACAAGCCGCGATAGCGCAGCACCTGACAGACGCCGCCTCCCAGGCCTGGCCACCCTTCGTGCTTGTCAGCGGTCTGCTGCTGCTCGGCGTGGTGGCTCATGCCGAAGGTCTGTTTGACCGCGCGAGCGCCGCGCTGAACTCTGTGCCCGGCCCTCCGGCGGTGCTGCTCGGGGCCTCTCTGACGCTGGTCGCAGCGACAACCGCGGTGCTGAACCTCGACACGGCCGTCGTCTTCCTCACCCCCGTGCTCGTGCTCGCCGCACGTAGGCGCAACGCGCCCGAACAGCCCTTCCTCTACGGCGCAGTCTTCATGGCAAACGCGTCCTCGCTCTACCTCCCGGGATCCAACCTCACGAATCTCCTGGTGCTCGCGCGCGAGCCCGTCGCAGGAGGCTCGCTGCTCGTGCCGGGGGCCGCCGCGAGTGCGGTCTGCGGGCTGGGCGTATGGCTGCTGCACCGGACCGAGCTGCGAGCGCCGCCCGAGCGAGTCGCGACGCGCGCCTCTGCGGCGGGGTCCGGCATCGGGTTCGGCGCCGCCGGCGCGCTCGTCGCCGCCGCGGCGACGCTGTTGCTGAAGTCTCCCGCTCCGTGGGTCCTGCTCGTGGGCGCGGCGGCCGCAGCGGCAGCCGTCGCTCGACAAAAGCTTTCCGGGCGGGAGGCGTTTCGAGCGATCGGCCCGCTCGTGTTGCTCGCGCTCTTCCTGGCCAGCGTCGCGCTGGGCGGTCTTGCGCGAGCCTTGAGCTTCAGCCCGCTGACGCACGCTGGCCGCCCGGCCACTGCGGCGCTCGGCGCGGCGGCAAGCGTGCTGGTCAACAACCTGCCCGCCGCTGTGCTGCTCTCGGCGCATCGCGTCGCGCACCCGCGCGCGCTGCTGTTCGGGCTCAACCTCGGCCCGAACCTGGCGGTATCGGGATCGCTGTCGGCCTACCTCTGGTGGAAGGCCGCGCGCCAGGTGAAGGCCCGCCCGTCGGTCGCAGCCTTCACACGGAGCGGCGTGGCGATCGCTCCGGCCACGATCATCGCGGCGCTGCTCCTCTCACGCGGCTGAGCCGCTGCCCGAGCGCTCGAGTATCACGAGCGGGATCTCGCGCTGCGTGCGCTCCTGGTAGCCGCGGTATCCAGAGTAGGCCGCGACTGCCTTGGGCCAAAGCCGGGCGCGCTCCTCCGCGCTCGCCTCGCGCGCGTGGACAGCGTGACGGCGCGAGCCGATTTGGACCGTCGTGTCCGGGTGCGCGCGCAGGTTGTGAAGCCAAGCCGGGTGCTTCTCGTAGCCTCCCTTGGAGGCCACAACGAACAGCGTCGAGCGGTCCTCGACGTACAGCAGTGGCGTCGTCCGCTGCACGCCGCTGCGCGCGCCGACGTGGTCGAGCAGCAGCATTGGCGCCAGCCCGGGGATGCGGTGGCCGATCAGCCCGCGCGTGGCGCGGTAGACCTTCGTATGGCCACCCATCAGGCGCACCAGTGTCGGCCAGGTGCGATCGGCAAGTTTCATCGGGTCCATCGCGCTCAGGAGCTTCCCACAAGTACGCCGACGGCGACGACAAGCGCACCGGCGAGCGTGACCTGGAGCAGCGAGGAGCGCAGCGAAGCCTGCATGAAGCGCTTGCGGATTAGCGCGATCGCGATCAGCTCAAGGCCAACCACGATCCCCGCGACGACCAGCGCCTGGTTGACGTTCGAGATCAGGAACGGGAGTGAGTGGAACGCCCCACCAAACGTCGTTGCCGCCCCCGTGATTGCGCCCCGCACGAGCGGCGTGCCGCGACCGGTCACCGAGCCGTCGTCGGACAGCCCCTCGGAGATGCCCATGCTGATGCCCGCGCCGATTGCGGTTGCGAGCCCCACGAGCAGCGCCGTACGCGAGCCGGAAAGCAACGCCGAGGCGAAGATCGGCGCCAGCGTGGAGACGGTGCCGTCCATCAGGCCGACCAGCGCCGGTTGCACGATCTGCAGCATCAGATCGTCCTCGTTGGCGGGGAGGAGGTTGCGAACGCGCGTTCTCACTTGCCTTTTATAGCAAATGACTTAGAATAAGGGCCCCCTAATGCTTGACGACCCGCCCCACTGCTCGCATCAGGAGAAGCTGACCCCCTGATGCTCGACGACGACCTGATCCGGATCCTGCGCGCGCGCAACCGTCGCGTGACCTCGCAGCGACTGCTGGTCCACCGCATCGTCCGCTCGCGAGACACGCATCTGAGCGCCGAACAGGTTCACAGCGCGGTGCGCGCCGAGCTGCCCGCCACAAGCCTGCCAACGATCTACGCGACGCTCGAGCTGCTCGGTGAGCTGGGCGTTGTACGGCGGGTCAACTGCGGCGGCCGCGGGGCCCTGTACGAAGGCCGACTCGACCCCCATGCCCACGCGGTGTGCCGCGTTTGCGGCGCGGTGCGAGACATCGATCCGGTCGAGCTGCGCCCCGTGATGGCCGCGGCGCGTGGTGCCGGGTTTACGCCCGAGCGAGCCGACGCCCTCGTCAGCGGCGTGTGCGCGGACTGCGGCTGAGCTGGAGCCGCGCCAACTGGGCACTCACCGGCGAGACGTCGCGGAGGCGGCGGCCTGCTCGTGGCTGGCTGGACGGCCGCAGAACGCGAGCGCGAGCGCGATCGCGATCGCTGCCCCGGCCAGCGGGCCGACGAGATAGAGCCAGAACCCGTGGGTGCTGCCGCCGACGAGCGCCGGCGCCAGTGAGCGCGAGATCTTCTGATCGTTGCGGATCTGCTCTCTCTGACGACAACGTCGAGTTGGGGCCCGCTCACGGCGTCGCTCCGTCCTGAACGCCCGCGAGAGCGAACGGGCTGCCCTCGGAATCGCGGCAGATCGCCCAGCGCTCGCCCGGATGCACGACGGTGCCCCCAAGATCGCGGACGCGCGAGAGCGCGGCGGCGAGGTCGGAGACCGGAAAGTAGGGCAGCGCGAAGCTGTCGCCGGGACCGCGGCCTCGGGCGTGAACGCCCAGCGCGCCGTCCTCGGTCTGCCAGCCTTCGCCTTCGTCCGCTGCGCGCTCGCGCAGCGGGCGCTCCAGCAGCTCGGACCAGAAGCGCCGGGCGCGAGTGGGATCATCGGCGGGGAACTCGATCAACATCCTGCGGCAACCGTAGCGCGTCGGTGTAACCGTGTCATCGATCCGTGTAACTGTTGGCAAGAGCGACCAAGGCAACAAAGGAGCCCGATGAGCACGTTCGCCCCAGCACCGTCCGAGCAGCAGCCGGCAGCGGCCGTCCGCGACTTTCGCGTGGCGATCGTCGGCTGCGGTTTTTCGGGCCTCGGCATGGCGATCGGCCTGCTCGAGGAGGGCGAGCGCGACTTCGTGATCCTCGAGCGCGGCGACGACGTCGGCGGTGCGTGGCGCGAGAACACCTACCCGGGCTGCCAGTGCGATGTGCCATCGCACCTCTATTCGCTTTCGTTTGCGCCGAACCCGAACTGGAGCCGCACCTACTCTCGCCAGGAGGAGATCTGGGAGTACATGCGCGACCTCGCTGCCCGCCATGGTCTCTACGAGAAGATCCGCTTCGGCCATGAGGCGTGCGGCGCGCAGTGGGACTCCGAGCGCCAGCGTTGGACGATCGAGACCACCCAAGGCTCCTTCACCGCAAAGGTGCTCGTGGGCGCAATGGGACCGCTCGACGAGCCGGCCCTGCCGCAGATCCCCGGGATCGAGAAGTTTGCCGGCACGAGCTTTCACTCGGCGCGTTGGGATCACGAGAAGGATCTCTCCGGCGAGCGTGTGGCGGTGATCGGCACCGGGGCGTCGGCGATCCAGTTCGTGCCCCGCATCCAGCCGCGGGTCGAAAAGCTGCTTGTCTTCCAGCGCACGGCGCCATGGGTCATGCCCCACACCGACCGCCCCGTCTCGGCCGCGGAGCGCGCTCTGTTCCGGCTTTTCCCGCCCGCCCAGCGGGCCGTGCGCGCGGCGATCTACTGGGCGCGCGAGGCCCTGGTGGTCGGTTTCGCCAAGCACGGCAAGCTGATGGCGATCCCGGAGGGGCTCGCCCGCAACCACCTGCAGCGCCAGGTGAGCGACCCCGAGCTCCGCGAGCGCCTGACGCCGCGCTACCGGATCGGCTGCAAACGAATCCTGGTCTCCAACCGCTGGTACCCGGCGCTCCAGCAGCCCAACGTCGAGCTCGTCTGCGACGGGATCGCGGAGGTTCGCGAGCACTCGGTGGTCACGAGCCAGGGAGTCGAGCATCCGGTCGACACGATCATCTACGGCACGGGCTTCCACATCACTGACGCCCCGTCTGCGCACTACATCAGGGGCGCTGACGGACGCACGCTCGCCGAAACCTGGCAGGGCAGCGCAAAGGCCTATCTGGGTACATCGGTCGCCGGCTTTCCCAACCTGTTCATGCTGATCGGGCCGAACACCGGGCTCGGCCACAGCTCGATGGTCTACATGATCGAGTCCCAGCTGCAGTACGTGCTCGACTGCCTGAGAAAGATGAAGCGCGAGAACCTCGGCAGCGTCGACGTGCGCCCCGAGGTGCAGAGCGCCTACAACTCAGAACTCCAGCAGCGGATGCCGGGAACGGTTTGGATGTCGGGCTGCGCGAGCTGGTACATCGACGCCGACGGCAACAACACCACTGTGTGGCCTGATTTCACCTTCCGCTTCCGCCGCCGCACACGCGCCTTTGACCCGCTGGCTTACCACCTCGTCCCCGCCGGCCGCACCACGGCACAGACGAGCTAGCGCCTCCGCCGACACAAGCCCCCCAGCACCCCTGCTTACCCGCCGGCGGACGAGCTGGCGCCTCCGCCGACACGGTCCCGCGGCGACCCCCGCTCACCCGCCGGCGGTGATCGGTATACGATCCTCGACGTCCCTCGGTCGGGACATCCTCCTCCGTGACCTCGCCGAACCCCGCCCAAGATAAGGGGCCGTCCGCGTTCGCCGCAGCGGCGACGCTCGAGTTTCGCAACGTCTGCAAACGCTACCCGGGACAGCGCGAGGCGGCGATCGAGGATCTCTCCTTCGAGGTGCCCGCCGGCGAGGTGTGCGTGCTCGTCGGGCCGTCGGGCTGCGGCAAGACGACGGCGATGCGTCTCGTCAACCGGATGATCGCGCTGAGCAGTGGCGACATCCTGCTCGGCGGGGAGAGCATCCTTAGCCGCGCGCCCGACGAACTGCGCAAACAGATCGGCTACGTGATCCAACAGATCGGGCTGTTTCCCCACCTGACGGTCGGCGAGAACATCGCCACGGTGCCGAAGCTGCTCGGTTGGGAGCGAGCGCGGGTCGCGACACGCGTGCAGTCCTTGCTCGAGCTGATCGGGATGGATCCCCAGGAGATGCAGGGCCGCTACCCGGCGCAGCTCTCCGGCGGCCAGCGCCAGCGCGTCGGTGTGGCCCGCGCGCTTGCCGCCGACCCGCCGCTGATGCTGATGGATGAGCCGTTCGGGGCGATCGACCCGATCAACCGCGAGCGCCTTCAGGACGAGTTCCTGGGACTTCAGGCGAAGGTGCGAAAGACGATCGTGTTTGTCACGCACGACATCGACGAGGCGATCAAGATGGGCGACAGGATCGCGATCCTGCGCGAGGGCGGCGGGCTCGCGCAGTACGCCAAGCCCGTCGACCTCCTGACCTCGCCGGCCGACGACTTCGTCGCCAAATTCGTAGGCAGCGACCGCGCCTTGAAGCGGCTCGCGCTGACCACCTTGGGCGACATGCAGCTGCTCGCGCCCAACGGCGTGCGGCCCAACTCACACCGCGTCGGCCTCCAAACGACGGTGCGCGACGCGCTATCGCTGATGCTCACGGTAGGCAGCCCGCTGACCGTTGTTGACGCCGACGAGCGCGTGTCCGGCCTGGTCACGATCGACCTCGTCGGCAGCCTTTTCGGCGAGACCGATGAGGGGGAGCACTGAGGTGATCCTCGGCGCTGCGGTCGTGATCCCGAACTTCGGGGGAGCATCAGCCACGCACAGCTGCGTGCGTTCCAACAAGCTGTTCTGCTGGGACTGGGTCAGCGCCAACTGGGGAGGCGTGCTGCAGCCGGCGCTACTCCAGCACGTCGCGCTAAGCGCACTCGCCGTCGGAGTCGGCTTTGTGATCGCGATGTCGCTAGCGCTCGGCGCCTACCGCTACGGCTGGCTCGAGCGGCCCGTCGCGCTTGCCACGGGCGTGATGTACACGATCCCGTCGCTGGCGTTGTTTCAGATTCTCGTCCCCTCGCTGGGACTGACGCGCACCAACGCCGAGGTGGCGCTCGTCTCGTACACGCTGCTGATCCTCTTCCGCAACATCCTCGTCGGGCTGCGCGAGGTGCCCGCCGAGGTGCGCGAGAGCGCACGCGGAATGGGCATGAGCACTGCCCAGTCGCTGCTGCGGGTGGAGTTACCGCTCGCGCTGCCGGCCATCATGGCCGGGCTGCGGATTGCGACGGTAACGGTGATCAGCCTCGCCACGGTGGCGGCCTACGTCTGCAACCAGGGGCTTGGCGTGCCGATCTTCGACGCGATTGAGAAGAACGCGTTCAAGACCGAACTGATCGCCGCGGGCGGGCTGGCGATCGCACTCGCACTGCTTGCTGACACGCTGCTCGTCGGGGCGCAGCGCCTGCTCACGCCCTGGGCCCGCGCGAAGCTGGCTGCGAGCTGAGCTGGCGTGCACACCCTGGTAGAAGCACTGAGGTTCATCGGCCGCGATGGGGTCAACCAAGCCGGCGATCCAACGCTGATCCATCTGACGCTCAAGCATCTGGAGCTGAGCGGGGCGGCGCTCGCCGTCGCGCTCCTGGTGGCGGTGCCGCTCGGGGTCTGGCTGGGACATCTGCGCCGCGGCTCGTTCATTGCCTTCAACGTCTCCTACGTCGGCCGGGCGTTGCCAAGCCTCGCGGTTATTGCGATCGGAATTCCGTTCCTCGGGCTCGGATTCCGGAACGTCGTCGTGGCGCTGATCGTGCTTGCGATCCCGCCGATTCTGACCAACGCCTACGTCGGTGTCGCGGGGGTCGAGAGCGAAGTTGTCGATGCGGCACGCGGGATGGGCATGCGCGAGCGGGAGATCCTGCTGCGAGTCGAGCTGCCGCTCGCGCTGCCGATCCTGTTTGCCGGCATCCGCATCTCTGCGGTGTTCGTCGTCGCGACCGCGACGATCACCGCACTCGCGGGCTATAGCGGCTCGCTCGGAGACATCATCGCCAACCAGGCGAGCTACCGCTTCTCGGGGGTTCTCGGAGCTGCGATCTGCGTCGCTGCGCTCGCGCTCGCGGTCGACGGCGCGTTCGCGCTCGCACAGCGTCTGGTCACCCCTCGCGGGCTGCGCGTGCGCCAGCGCGAGGGCGGCCTTGAGGCAGCCCCCGGACGGCTCGAGCCGCTCCCCGAGGTGTCCTGATCTTTGCCGGTGCTCGTCCCACACAAACCCAGGAGGAAGCAAATGCGGTTGTTCAAAGGAGCAGCGCTCGCGCTCGCTCTGTCCGTCGGCCTAGCGGCCTGCGGCAGCTCGAGCTCGTCGTCCAAGAAGGCCACGACATCAACGCCCGCCTCGTCGGGCGGCACCTCAGCGCCCGCGTCGGCTGCGACCGGTCCCGGGAAGGGCAAGCCCGCCGTGACGATCGGCGACAAGAACTTCACCGAGGAGAACGTGCTCGGCGAGCTCTACTCCCAGGCGCTGCGCGCAAAGGGCTTCACCGTCAACCTGAAGCCGAACATCGGCTCCTCGGAGGTCACCGACAAGGCTCTGACGAGCGGACAGCTGGACATGTACCCCGAGTACACGGGGACCATCCTGTCGGCCCTGGCACACCAGACCACGCGCCCCGCCAGTGCCGCTGCGGCGTACGCCGCAGCCAAGAAGTTCGAGATCGCGCGCGGGTATGAGCTACTCAACAAGACGCCATTCTTCAACTCCGATGCGCTGGCGACGACTCCGAGCTACGCAACGAAGAACCACCTCAGCGGGATCGCCGACCTGAAGAAGCTCGGCTCCAAGGTGACCCTCGGCGGGGCGCCTGAGTTCAACACGAGGTTCGAGGGGAGCGTCGGGCTCAAGCAGCTATACGGCCTCTCGCTGACCTTCAAGCCGCTCGCGATCGGCCTCCAGTACAAGGCGCTCGACTCAGGACAGGTCAACGTCGCGGACGTGTTCACGACGGACGGCCAGCTCCAGGGAGGCAAGTACACGGTGCTCAAGGATCCGAAGTACGTCTTCGGCTTTCAGAACGTCGCACCCGTGGTCAGCAAGAAGACCCTCACCGCACAGGGCCCTGCGTTTGCCCACACGCTGAACGCGGTCAGCGCGAAGCTGACAACGCAGGCCATGCAGAAGATGAACGCCGCGGTCGACCTCGACAAGCAGAAGGCCGGGGACGTCGCAAAGCAGTTCTTGGCGGCCAACGGCCTGGGCTGAGAGCCGGCACCGACACGGCCCACGGCGGCGCTCGCGCAAAACCAGCGTGAGCGCCGCCGCCCGTGCGGGCCGCGCCGCGCCGCGCCGCCTAGGATCCCGCGGGCTGCGGCTCCTCGTCGCCGGGCCAGCTCCCGGTGAGCTGCTCGAAGCCTCGCCGCGAGCCGTGATCCGCGAGGCCGCTGACGACGCTGATCGTTGCACCCCGAAGCGCGAGCGCCAGCGCCAGCTTGCCAACCTGCGCGCGGCGGTGTTTGGGCTCCGGCGGCTGGTCGTCGTCGATCAACGCCCAAACGGAGCAAAACAGCTTGGTGCTGAGAAAACCGGCCGCAGCGCCCGCTGCGGCACCGAACGGCAGAAACGCAAACTTGCTCATATGTTCCGAAACGCTACCCGGCTGCGGGCGGCCGGTAAACGTAGGAGTCGGCCGTGCTTCCACGTGGTCGGAATCGGCCGTTTGTCCACCTGCCGTTTGCAAGATTCATCGCGCGGGTAGGGATCCCGATCGCAGATCCTGACGGACTGGGCACCGTGTGGATCCTCGACGGGCTGGAGGTCACGATCGTCGGCTCGATCGGCGCTCGCCTTTCGGAGCTTGGCAGCGGCATCTCGATCACCAAGGGTGAGGTCGCGGGCGGGGCCGCCGCGGCCTACATCGGCGGCGCCTGCGTCGGAGCTCTGTTTTTCGGCTGGCTGACGGACCGCTTCGGACGCAAGAAGCTGTTCATGATCTCGCTCGGCGTGTATCTCGTCGCTACGGCAGCGACAGCGCTGTCGTTCAACCTCTGGTCGTTTCTGCTGTTCCGGTTCATCACCGGAATGGGCATCGGCGGCGAGTACGCGGCGATCAACTCAGCGATTGACGAGCTGATCCCGGCCCGCGCACGGGGGAGGATCGACATCATCATCAACGGCTCGTTCTGGGTCGGCGCCGCGCTCGGCTCGCTGCTCTCGATCGTCGCGCTGGACACGAGCATCTTCGCCAAAGATCTCGGTTGGCGACTCGCCTTCGGCCTGGGGGTGTTTCTGGGCCTGGCCGTGCTGCTGGTGCGCCGCAACGTGCCCGAGAGCCCGCGCTGGCTCTTCATCC
Organism: Solirubrobacteraceae bacterium; assembly: GCA_050997675.1. Lineage (GTDB taxonomy): Bacteria > Actinomycetota > Thermoleophilia > Solirubrobacterales > Solirubrobacteraceae > Palsa-513. Next base: position 4,904 of record JBPCQX010000243.1, on the reverse strand, counting down.
ACGGCCGCGAGGATGAAGCCGAGGAGGTCGTCCAGGACATCGAGCGGCGTGTGCGACAGTCGACCGGCGAGGAGCTCGAAGCCCCGGGTAGCGAGCTCACGATTCGCCAGCGCCGCACGATTGGGTTCGTCGAGATCGCCAAGACGGTATGGAAGCTGTACCCCGGGCGGACCGTGCTCGGTCTTTCGCTGTTCGTTGGGCAGGCTTTCCTCTACAACTCGATTCTATTCGGGGCCGGCAACATCCTCACGACGTTTTTCAAGACCCCCTCAGGCGACGTGCCCTACTACCTGGTCGCGTTTGCCGTCGACAATTTCGCAGGCCCCGTGACGCTCGGCAAGCTGTTCGACACCGTCGGGCGCAAGCCGATGATCGCGGGCACGTACATCCTCTCCGGAACGCTGCTGCTCGCCACCGCTGTGCTGTTCCAACAGGGCGCGCTGACCGCCGCGTCGCTCACCGTGTGCTGGTGCGTCGTCTTCTTCTTCGCCTCCGCCGGCGCGAGCTCGGCCTACCTGACGGTCAGCGAGGTCTTCCCGATGGAGACTCGAGCGCTTGCGATTGCGTTCTTCTACGCGGTCGGCACGGCTGCTGGCGGCATCGCGGGGCCGCTGCTGTTCGCCAAGCTCGTGGACACGAAGTCGCTGACGCAGGTTGCGCTGGGCTTCGCACTCGGCGCGCTGTTGATGATCGGGGCGGGGATCGTCGAGATCTTCCTTGGCGTCGCCGCCGAAGGCCAGAGCCTCGAGGACATCGCCAAGCCGCTCACCGCCGAGGACGCGGAGCCGAGCGGCTCCGGCGGCGGTGGGCGCAGCGGACCGATGCCCGCGACGGCCTGAGCACCCGGCGCTAAGACCTCAGCAGTTGCTCCGCCGAGCGCGACGGCCTGAGCACCGCAGCGCTCAGGCCGCTTCAGGCGCGCCGCCGAGCGGCACCAGCGCGGCGTTTTCCACCGGGGCTGCGAGCGCGCGCTCAGGGCCTTCGAGACTCGACAGCGCGAGCCGGATCACGACGCCGTGACAGACGACCAGCGCGGGTTTGGGGCCTGCAGCCACCTCCTCGAGCACCTCCATCACCCGCGCGCGGTGCTGAGCGAAAGACTCCCCACCGGGGAACGCAAACTCAGGGTCGCCAGCAAGAAACCGCTTCAGTTGCTCGGGCTCGACGGCCGCCACCTCGGAGAACAGCAGGCCGGTCCAGGCGCCGGTCTCCGTCTCCTTCAACCGCGCATCCTCGCGGGGCGGGAGAGAAATCCTCGCGGCGACGACAGCCGCCGTCTCGCGCGCGCGCTCGAGCGGGCTCGCCCACATGCACACGAATCCCCCATCCGCAGCGCGCTCTGCGAGCTCCGCAGCCTGCTCGCGTCCGCGCGCGTTGAGCGGCACCGGGAGCCAACCTTGGAAGCGGCGGCTGCGGTTGTAGTCCGTCTCGCCGTGCCGCGCGAGCACGACGCCCTCGAAGTCTCTCCGGTTCATTGGAATCTAGGACAGGTTGTTGCAAGCCGACAGGCCGGGCACCTTCGATGCGTCACTCCCCAGCGCGGTGGTAGCTGCATTGAGCTGCGTGCCGAGCGCCTTGAACTGCCGCAGCCCGCTGATCGTCCCCGGCGCCAGGAATGTCGTGCCCTGTCTGGTCAGCTGCTCGAGCCGGCCGAGATCACCGAGAAATCTCGCGTAGGGCGCCTTCTGCGCCGCTGGAGCCCCGATCGCGCCCAGCCCGTGGTGAAGATCTGCAAACTCACCGTCGAGCTGACCGAGCAGACCCGCCAGCTTCGGGAGCTTGTCGAGTGGATTTCCCGCAGCGGCGTCGAGCGCCGTGATCGCCGTCGAGGTCGTCTTCAGCCGTGGCGCGACCTTGACACACACCGCACCTGCCTTGGACGCGAACTGGGCAGGTGTGTTGCCGGAGGAGGAGGAGCTGCCGCAGCCGCCGATACTGGCCACGACCGCGATCGGCACGAGATACACGGAGCGGCGCACCCGGCGAGGATACCTAGCCGGACCGCGGCTGGGCTCGCCGCGCCGCTCAGCGTGCTGCGCCCGCCAGAGCGCTCTCCACCTCGCCCTCGCGATGCTCGCTGCGGTAGGGCCCCGGCTTCGCACGAGGTTTGCCGCCTGGCATCGACAGCCGGATGATCGTCCGCTGCACCATTCCCCACTGCTTACCGAACGGCCCACTGTTGTACGGGAGGTCGTAGCGCTCGCAGATCTCCTTCACGCGCGGTGCGATCTCCGCGTAGCGCGTGCTCGGCATGTCGGGAAACAGATGGTGCTCGACCTGGTAGCCGAGGTTGCCGCTGAGGACGTGAAACAGCGGGCTGCCTTCGATGTTCGCGGAGCCGAGCAGCTGGCGCACGTGCCGGCCGCCGCGACTTTCCTCCGCGGTCTCCTGCTGGCTGAAAGTGAACGTCTGGTCCGGAAAGTGGCCGCAGAAGATGATCGCGTGCGCCCACAGGTTGCGCACGATGTTGGCCGTGAAGTCCGCCGACAGCGTCGAGCGGAATGGCTGGCGGAAGGAGCGGCGCTCGACGAGCTTGCGCACAATCGCGGCCCCCTTGCTCTCCGTCTGCTGCCCGCCGCCCAGGGCTGCGCGCACCGCCCGTTTCGCACGTGCGCCACGGGTCTCCCCGGTCAGCTCGTCGAGCTCCGCCGAACGGGTCGCGAGCGCGAGGTCGATGCCGAGCATCAACAGCCCGCTGAGCGCCGGAAACGCCACGTAATCCTTGACGATCTGCGCGCGCGCTTTCACCGCCATGCCCTTGAGCTCGCGCCGAACCTGCTCGCGGGACTTCTTGCCCGAGCGGATCTCATCGAAGTTCAGGTCATGGAAGGCGACGCCCCACTCGAAGAACGCCATCAGCGCCAGGTTGTAGAGCGGTTGCAGGACATAGATCGGATTCCACTTCTGGTGCGGGTCGATTCGCATGATCTCGTAGCCCAGGTCGTGATCGAGCCCGCGGATGTTGGTGTAGGTGTGATGCACGTAGTTGTGAGAGTGCTTCCACGCCTCCGCGGTGGAGGCCGAATCCCAATCCCAAGCCGAGGAGTTGATCACCGGGTCGTTCATCCAGTCCCACTGACCGTGCATCACGTTGTGGCCAATCTCCATGTTCTCGAGGATCTTGGCGACCGACAGCGTCGCGGTGCCCGCGAGCCACAGCGGCCTGTAGCGCGAGCCGATGAGGAGCGCACGACCGATCAGCACAAGCCGACGGTGGAAGGAGATCATCGAGCGGATATAGATTGCGTCGCGCTCACCGAGATCGGCGAAGACCTCGTCGTGCAGGGCGTCGAACTCGTGGCCGAGCTGCTCGATCTGATCGGGCGACAGCCGGTGCAGCGGATTTTCGGGGTCGGAGACTTCGACTTGCGCCATTGGTTATTACCTTTCGATTGTCAGAGATTGATTTCCACAGGACCCTCCGGGGCGTTGATGCAGGTTCGCACCATCTCCCCCGGTTGTCCCGAAACCTGGCCGGTCCGCAGGTCGCGCACGCGGCCTGAGCGCAACTCGCCGACACACGTGTGACAGATGCCTTCACGGCAACCGTATGGGAGCGTCAGTCCCGCGTCTTCGCCCGCCACCAAGATCGGCTTGCTGCCGTCGGACTGCGCCGAGCCGTCGCTCTTGCAGAAGCTGATCGGACCACCCGAGCCTTCCTCGACGTCGCCTGTGCCGATGATCGGCTGGAAGCGCTCCACGTGAAGCTTGTCGGGGTCGCCGTCGCTTTCCCACAGCTCGCTCAACGCATCGAGCATGTCTGCCGGCCCGGAGACGAAGCTCTCGCGCTCGCGCCAGTCCGCGCACAACCCGTCGAGGCTCGCTGGCGTCAGGCGCCCGGCGCTGGCGGTGTGCTGCTCGTGGAGCCGAAGCCCGGCGTTGCGGGAGCTGATTTCGCGCAGTTGGGCGCCGAAGATGACGTCTTCGGGCGTGCGCGCCGAATGGAGATGCATCGCGTCGTTCAGCCCGCCGTCGCGGTCGAGCGCCCGCAGCATGCTCATGATTGGCGTGATGCCACTGCCGGCGCTGATGAACAGCAGCTTTTCGGGCAGCGCGTCCGGCAACAGGAAGGTGCCCTCGACGCCGCCCAGCGCGACGATCGACCCAGGCCGCCCGCGGCGCACGAGGTACGGCGAAACCACTCCCTCGTCGACATTCTTGACGGTGATCGAAATGTTGCCGTCCTCGCGCCAGGGATCTGAGGTCAGCGAGTAGGCCCGCCAATGGCGGCGTCCGTTGATGTCCAGCCCGATCCGCAGGTACTGACCGGGCTGGTGCCCGCTCCACTCGTAGCCTGGGCGGATGACGACCGTGGCCGCGTCGGCGGTCTCGGGCTCGATCGCCTCGATGCGCCCGCGCAGCTCCCGCGTCGACCACAAGGGGTTGATCAGCTCCAGGTAGTCGTCGGGCAGCAGCGGTGAGGTGAACGAGCGGATCGCGTTGAGCACGCGTCGCTGCAGCGGGTGCACATTTGGGGGGGCGCCGCGTTCGGGCATTGGTCCGCGTCTCTCTCTTCTTAATCTCGGGTCAGCGTTGCAGGCATCGATGGTAGCCGACACTGAGAACGTGTGTCAGCCGGTCGTTCTCGTATGATCTATGGATGTCGGCAGTCGGCGTCAACCCAATGCGGCAGGTGCGCGAGCAGGAGCTCGTACGGGCGACCCGCGCGATGTTTGACGAGCGCGGCATGCAGGAAGCTCCGATCGAGGAGATTGCCAAGGCTGTCGGCATCGCTCGCGGCCTGATCTACCGCCAGTTCTCCTCCAAGGAGGAGCTCTACGTGCTGACCGTGACCACCTACCTCGACGAGCTCTCGCAGATCCTCGATGCGGCGGTCGCCGGCGAGCCCCGCGGCCCAGCGGCGCAGCTCGAGCGCTGCGCGGAGGCCTACGCCGGCTACTGCG
>JBPCQX010000177.1:0-10275 GCA_050997675.1 Solirubrobacteraceae bacterium | reverse complement strand
ACGCCTACCTGCCGGCGGCGAAAGGATCGCATCCCGCGATCGTCTTCTTACACGGCGGCGGCTTTCGATCAGGGACACGCAGCTCGTTCGCTCCCGGCGAACAAGCCTTCGGTCCGACCGGCCGAGCGCTGGCCAGGAATGGGTTGGCAGCGTTCGCGATCGACTACCGACTGGCACCGCAATTTCGCTTCCCCGCCGCCGAGCAGGACGGCCTCGCGGCAGTCCGGTGGGTGCGCCGCCACGCGCACGGCCTAGGGGTCGACCTGGCCAGGCTTGGCCTGTTCGGCGTCTCCGCGGGCGGGAATCTCGCGGTGCTGGCCGCGACTGACCCCAACAGTCCACTCGATCAGGTGCGCGTAGCAGTGTCGTGGTCAGGACCGATGGACCTCGCGCGCTTTTACCCAGCCCACCCGTTCGTCGCTGGGTATCTCGGTTGCATAGCCTCCGCATGCCCCGGTCGCTACCGAGCAGCGTCCCCAGTCAATCAAGTTGACCCCGGTGATCCGCCCATGCTGCTGGCCAACAGCAGCGCCGAGACGATCCCCATCGGCCAGGCACGGGAGATGATCGGCCGTCTCGCCGGCGTCCGAGTCGCACATCAACTACTCATGATCCCTGGAAGCCAGCACGCCGGCCAGTACGAGGCACAAGCGTGGCCCGCGACTCTCCGCTTCCTACGTCAACATCTGATGCGCTGACCCGAGCGTGCTCATATCGCCAATCGGCGTCGGCGAGAATCTGCGCCGCCACAGCCGTCGATGTCGGATCAGTGCCGATATTACGATGGCTTCTCTGGCTGGGGGCGAAGTGGCAGCAGCCGGAGTGCAAGGCGCTCGCGGTAGCGTGACCGGTATGGAGCTTTGTCCCTGCCGCGATCCAGATGCTGGCGCTACGCGAGCGGTTTTTCAAAGCGCCGTTCACTGCACGGCATCGGCGGATTACACACAGGAACAGCTCAAAGCCTGGCCATCCACCGTCCTAGACGCCGCAGGCGTCATCGACTGGGTGCCCGCGCGTGCTGCCGCGCACCCCATCGTGGCCGGCGGGAACGATGGGCTTGTCGGGTTCAGCAATCTTGTTGACGAAGCGGTGCTCGACATGCTTTACGTCGACCCGCGCCTCGGTCGACGCGGCGTTGACTCGGCGCTGATCGCAAAGATTGCCTGCCTCGCCCGTTCGGCTGGTGTGACTGAGATTGAGACCCACGCAAGCGTGACGGCACGTCCTGTGTCCCCGACCCGCAGCGAGCTATGGCTGAAGTTCGTCGACGCGTACGAGCAACCGCGTGACACGACGCTGCGCTCCGCGCCGGGCGGGGCGGCCGGGTGCCCGTCGTAGCGCCGAACCGATCCTCGGCCGGGGCCCGTTCGCGGTCGCGGCGAGCGTGCCCGTGGCAGGCGCAGCTCCGCGCGGGGGCCGAGCCGGTCGCGATGCAGTTGCGTCCGATCGAGACACTGCTGCGCCGCTGCGCCGGTGACGGGCCGCTGTTTGAAGCGAGCACGCTCGTGCCGGGGCGCATGCTGGTGATCGGAAGCTCGGATCTCGCTCACGAGATCCTGCACGCACCGTCTGCAACGTATCTGGCGGGCGCCGCCAACCGGCGTATCCTTCCGCTGCTGCCCGACGACACGGTCCTCACGCTCGACGGGGAGGAGCACATGGCGCGCCGCCGCCTGCTCGCGCCGCTGCTCACCGGAGCCGCCCTGCAGCGGCTCGCACCGATGATCGCGCAGCTCACCGCCGAGGAGGCCGTGCTGTGGCCGACCCACACATCGATCGCGATGCTCCCGCGTCTGCGCTTCCTCGCCCTGCGACTTGCCGCGAACGTGCTGTTCGGCATCGAGACACGGCGTGACGCGGAGGTGCTGGAGGGGCTCGTGAAGCGGGCGCTGCCGGCCTACGGGATGCTCGCGGGCCAGTCCTCGCTGCGGCGGCTCGGGCCGTTGAGCCCGCGCTCTGTCGCGCGGCGCCGGTGGCTCGAGTTCGCTGACGGGCTCCGTGAGCTCTTGGGCGAGCGTCATCCCCGGGTGACGGAGCTGGTCGGCGGCGACCAGCTGTTCGCGCTGCTGCTGGCGGCGCACGAGACGACCGCCGCCGCGCTGGCGTGGTCGGTACACGAACTCGCGCGGGCGCCGGAGGCGGCGGCCGCCATCGCCGACGGCCGGGAGGGTCAGCGCTCGTGGCTCGATGCGGTGATCGAGGAGACGCTGCGGCTGCGCGCCCCGCTGATCGACATCGTCCGCACGCCCGCCAAGACGTTAACGATCGGCGGCCGGAGCGTCGCACCGGGGACCCTGATGCTGATCCCCCCACCGCTAATCCACCGCGAGGGCGGCGGCGATCTCCTGGGATTCTGCCCAACGCGGTTCCTCGCCGCGCAACCGGACTCGCGCACGTGGCTGCCGTTCGGCGGCGGGGACCGCCGCTGCCTAGGAGCCTCACTGGCGTTGTTCGAGCTGCGCCAGGTGCTTCCGCTGCTGCCCGAGCGCTTCACGCTCCAAGCGGCTACGTCGCGATCCGAGCGCGCATTGCTGTAAGGAACGGCGCTGATTCCCGGGAAAGGCGCGCGGGTTCGTCCGACGCCGCGCAACGCCGTCTTCTAACCCGCGGCGCGCACGGCGGCGATCTGGTCGATCGTCGGTCGGTCCTCGGGGCCACGAGGGTCACCGGTTCTACTTCTGCGCAGACCGATGCGCCGAAAGGTTCGACACCGATCCGGCCCGCTACGCCGGCCGTAACGCGCCGCCAGAACAGAAGCAGAACCTCGGTGATCTCGATCAGTCACACGAGTTGGCGATTGATCCCGTCTGCGGCATGAACGTCGACCCCCACACCACCACCGTGTTCGAGGAGCACCACGGCGAGATATTCCACTTCTGCTGCTCAGGTTGCCAGGAGCGCTTCGCCGCGGACCCCGGTTGCTTCGTCGCAACCAAGGCAGCGGACGCCAGCCGTAGTTACCCGGTTCGAGAAGCCGCGTCCCGGGGACCTCGCCCGCCGAGGGAGCACTGAGGTCGAGCAACCCGAGCGGGGTAATGCTCCACCCCAGTCGTTACGAGCCTAGATCGCGGTCTCGTGCATGCAGCGTGGTGACCTGATGTGTCGGGTCGCCGAGGTCTGCGAGAGCGTCGAGCATGTCCTCGAGCGGCGGCTCGCCGGTGACGGTGATCCAGGCCTGGCCCTGTCCGGGGTCGACGTGACGGCGGTGACCCATCGGCGCCAGGACCGCGTTCGTCCTCGATGAGGGTCTACAACTTGCGTTGGCGTGTCTCGAGGCCAGGGTCGGTCAATCTGCCAAGCCTATCGGCGAGCCTGGGCGGCTCACGGCTTGAGCCGCCAGCCTCGCTGCACGAGCGTGACGGCTGCGAGGAACACTGCGGCGGCGACAACGAGCGCCACGAGCAGCGCGGCGACCGCTGAGGTTTCGTGCACGGCCGTCCAGCCTTGGCGGGTTGCGTCGACGAGGTAGTAGAGCGGGTCGATGCGAGTGATCGTCCGCCACGGCTGATGTAGACGATGTGCCGCGTAAAAGACACCCCCGAGCAGCGCCAGCGGGGCGATCAGCAGGTTGGCGATGAACGCGTGCTGATCAAAGCTGTCAGCCCACACCCCGGTGATCACTCCCAACGCGCCGAACACCAGCCCGCATAGCACCAGTGCCGCGATCAGCAACAACAGGTCGTGCGGCGCCCCGGCGAACGGGGATGCGGCGAGCGCGAGGATCAGCGCCGAGAGCCACCCGCGCAGTAAGCCACCGCTCATGTAGGCGGCCACCAGCTGCCAGGCGCGCAGCGGGCTGGTCAGCACGTCCTCGATGTAGCCCTCGTTCTTGGCCTGAAACAGGCTGGTGGAGTTGTTCGCGAACGCCTGACCGGCGACCGTCATGACCAGCAGCCCCGGCAGGATGAAGCGCACGTAGGAGATCCCGGCGACGGTGTGCAGCCGGCCGGCGAGCGCCCCGCCGAAGATCGCCAGAAAGATCAGGCCGGTGATGACCGACGGCAACAGCGTCTGGGTCCACAGACCCAGCACGCGGCGCATCTCGCGCGCCGACAGCGCCCACGTTGCACGGCGGCCAACCAGACGCAACTCAGCCACCGCAGCGTCGGTGGTCACGAGCCCATCGCCTCGATGTATGCGTCCTGGAGGTCGTCGCCGCCGTAGCGGGCGATCAGCTCAGCCGAGCTCCCCTCGGCGAGGATCTGACCGGCGCGGATGAACGCGACCCGCTCGCACAGCTCCTGCGCCTCTTCCAGGTAGTGCGTGGTCAACAGCACGGTTACCTGCTCATCGCGGTGCAAACGCCGCAGGAAGGACCACAGCTCGTGTCGCAGCTCCAGATCCACGCCCGCGGTCGGCTCATCCAAGATCAGCAGCCGGGGACGATGCACCAGCGCCCGGGCGATCAACAGTCGCCGGCGCATCCCGCCCGAGAGCCGGTTCGGCGTGGTCCGCGTCTTGGCAGACAGCTCGAACACGCCGAGCAGCTCCTCGGCCCGGCGGCCCGCCTCGAGACGATCCATCCCGAAATACCGACCGTGGTAGACCAGCACGTCGCGGACATTGAGGAAGCGATCGAGGTGAACATCCTGCGGCGCGACGCCGAGCAACAGCCGCGCGCGCTGAGCGTCCCTCACGACATCATGGCCGAACACGAACAAGCGACCAGTCGGAGCACGAACCAGACCACAGACCATCCCGATCAACGTGCTCTTTCCCGAACCGTTCGGGCCAAGCAGACCAAAGAAGCAGCCGGCCGGTACTCGCAGCGACAGGCCGCGAAGCGCTGAAGTCGCATCCCCGTAGATCTTCTCGACCGCCTCGGTCCAAAGTGCCGCGCTCTGAAGATCCAGATCGAGCATCACCACAGTCTGCCGACCACCCACCTCGAGCGCGGCCCGGCCGGAGCAGTGCACCGGATCGCGCCTCAAGCGGTCCTGGACGCAATCCGTAGCGAGAACCTGCCCTCGCCGAGAAGAGGTAGGCAACGATCCGTTCGGAGCCAGCCAGGCAGGCGTCGCGACAGACCTGCTTCCACGAACACGCAGAACTCTCGGCCGCTCCGAACCGGCGCCAGCGGACTTCTCCTCTTCGCCGACAGCAGGGCCCACGAGATGCGGTGCCAACCGGGGCGATACCTATGCAGCCTCGCCGTGTCTGCCGACTCGCCAGCGGGCGCCGCTGAGCTCGGATTTGGGGCAATTTGTGAGCGTCCCGGCGACGGGGCGATGGCGCATGCTCGCCATCGCTAGGAGGCGCCAACCGGTCCGATGGATGCGAGCGTCCCCGAGTCTGCGGCTCGCACCGTCGCGCTGGCCGTTGATTGCGAGTATCCGGACGCTGTAGCAGGGATCGGCGCCGTCAATGCTCTGCGGCCGAGCGCCCAGTGCCCCAGAGGCCCATGCAGTAGTGGCAGTAACCTCGTTCGGGGTCTACGCGCCTGCCGACCGTGCCGCGGTCGCCGCGATAGTTGAGGTGGCCGACAGGCTCTCGCAAGCCGGTCCGCCAGACCATGAACTCGGTTACCGCTAGCGATGCGACGACGCCGTTGACCGACACGACCGAGGGTCCGCCGGCGTCAAGTGCCGAGCGCTCCACCCCGTAGATCACGTCGTCGGCGGCGCGTTGATCCTCGGTCATCTGCGCGCGGGCAAGGGCATGCTGGTCGAGCTCTCCTGCACACGACAGGCAGCGCTCGCCATCTTTGGCGAAAAGAATCCGGCCGCCGAACTCCCCGGTCGGTGCGACGTCGCTCGCCATATCAACGTATGGCAGCGCCAGAATCGAGGCTTCGCGAACGAGTTCGAGCCGAGGGACGTCGTCATCGACGCATCCGAACAACACATCCGCGCGCGCCAGTTCGCGCGCCGAGCCGCGCGACGGGAACTCAGAGGCCGTCTGCACGATGTTTGCGGCCGGCTGGACCGCGTGGATCGCGCGGGCCGCGACGTCGACCTTGGCGGCGCCGACGTCCGCCGGCCCGGCGCCGATAAGCCGGTTGAGATTGGAGGTCGCCAGTTTGTCGGCATCGATCAGGATGAAGTCGACCACGCCAAGGTAGGCGAGCTGCTGCGCGACGTGCGAGCCAAGTCCTCCGAGCCCAACGATCGCGGTGCGGGCGGTGGCGATCCGGTCCTGCCCAGCCGCTCCGAACAGCGCCATGTGGCGGTCGTAGCGAGCGTCGGACGTCATGCCTGATCGCGCTGCAGGCGCGTATACGTGAGCCCGGACGGCGCCCGCGGTACGCACCCGTCGACCCGCAGCTGTACGAGCGCTGTCGGCGCGTTGTGATCGCCGTCCCAAACGAGCGCGTCGAACGCGTCCTCAGCGAACACGAGTGCGACGTAAGTGCGCTGGTGCAGGCGCCAGCGCACGTGCGGCACCCACTCGTCAAAGCCGAGCAGGTCGCTCACGGAGAACGAGACCGGCGGGCCGCCGCCGTGGCTGTGAACCTCGACGAGGCAGCCACCAAGCTCGTGCGCGCGCCTGATTACTTCGCCGCGCACGTCGTCCCTGAGCGACACGTGGTAGGCGCTCTGGATCTCGAACTGCTCGCGCGGAACAACGTAGAGCTCGGTCACGCGCAACGTCGTGTCCGCCGCCGGCGGGTCAGTAAACAGGAACGCGACCTGTTCTTCCTCTCTCGAGGAAAGGTGCGCGACCAGCGCCTCGTACGTCGCGGCCGCCATAGACAGCGAGGTCATCACCCCACCTCTCGCAGGCGATGCGCGAACGATCGGACGAAGTCGAGCAGATTGCTCCCGTTGCGCGGCTGCGCACCGGGGCGCCATGCCTCGGGCGCCCAGGAGAACTGTTGAAAGCCTTGGCCGAACCCCGTCGCGACCGGTCCGGACGTGTTGGTCGGCGGACCGCCGCCGGGCGCGAGCAGCGGGGGGCGCAGCCAGAAGCCGTACGGTTGCTGCCCGAAGATGTCGTGCGGAACCTGGAAGGCAAGCTCGACGGACTCGCGTCCCCAGCCTGGGGGCAGCGGATACACAGGGATGCGAGCCCAGAAGTCCTCCTCCCGGAACTCGAGCCCCGGGTAGGAGGAGCGCACAAGCTCGATCTCGGCGCGAATCCGGTCGATCATCCGCGCTTGAACACCACCTTCTTGGCAAAGCCCTTGCCGGGCTTCAGCGCTACGACCGCTCCCTCGGCAAGCGCCACCTCGGTGTTGTCCTGCAGGTCAACCTCGATCAGCTGCTGGTCGGGCGCGTAGCCGGCGAGTTCGCGCAGCTGCGGGACCGTGATCGAATCGTGGTCCCACTCGTGTATCTGACCTTCGATGTCCACGTCGTATTTCGGCATTGCCGCCTCCGTAACGAGCTCAAGTTTTTGTAGCGTCTACCGATATTGTTGCATATCGTGCGTCCGTTGCCAAAGGTGCGGTAATTGCGTCCGTCGCATGGCGTTACTACAGTGCGCACATCGACCCCTGCACGGGAGCACTTTTGATGCCTGATCGCACAGACGTAACTGAGTCGCTGCAAGCGCACCCGAACATCAGCAAGGCTGCGGAGATGCTGGGCGTTGCCGCGTCGACTCTCTCTCGTCGCGCGGATCTCGCCCGCGAGGAGCGTGGCGAGCGCGACGTGGTGCTGGCCCCCGGCGAGGTGCTCCGCCTGGGCGCGATCTATCGCAGGCGTTCGCTCAACGACCTCGCGCAGAACCTGATCGATCACGCCGAGGCGGTCAGCGTCGACGAGAAAGTGCGGGTCGAGGCGGAGGTGGAGAGCTTCTTCGAGCAGGACACGCTCTTTGCCGAGCAGGAGGAGCTACTGCGGCTCGCGCGCCGGCGGCTTCCTCCGGCGCTCGTCGAGCAGATTGAAGCGAGCTTGGCGCGTGACGCACCAGAGCTGCCGGACATGATCCAGGGCTACCCCCCGATGCCCGATTCCGAGTCCTGATCGAGCGGCGGCTGGCGCATGTGCGTTCCGGCCACCCGGAGCCCCTTGATACGCGGTGCTTTGCTGAAGCCGAGCTCTCGAGCGTAGATCTCGCCATCACGGGCTGCGTCGATGTGGACGAAGCCGCCGCGGCCGATCGCGTCGGAAATCGCGTGCACGTACTGCTTGATCACGAACGCGCCGGAAACGGTCCGCCGACGCATCTCAGCGTCGCGCTTGCCGTCACCGTGATACCCGATAGTCGTCACGAACACTGGCCAGCTCGGGCGCTCGTCGACGTGATAACTCATGGCCGCTACGACCTCGTCGTCGAGCGACCGGTCCTTGCAGTAGATCGTTCGGCCGCGGGTGTGGTCTGACGTCTTCAGACAGAAGCTCGCATGTGACGAGAACTGCCCCAGGGGAAGGAACGTCTTCTTCGTCGTAACCCGCCAGCCGTCGTATCCGCTGAGTGGACACGAGAGCAGGTGGTCGATCGTGACCTTCGTTCGGTCGCCCTCACCGTGCTCGACCGTCTGCACCGTCACCTGTCCGGCGATGTCGATCACTGCCCGTTGGTCGGTGAGCCAGCGGGCGAGGGGCTCAAGTGGATCATCGTCGACCATTCCTCACCGGTCTTTCGTCGTCGCTTACGGCGGGGAAGCCCGGGCGAGCCGGCGGTCAAACCGGAGGGCCGACCCGACCTCAAAGCATGTGCCATGGGCCGGACGGATTCCTTCAGCGGCGGGCCGGGTGAATAGGCCGGCCCGCCGCTGACGCAGTAAGCGACGCGCGCAGTAGTACAGGAGGCGGTGGACGGAGTGATTCCGGACAGGGCGTATTTTCGCGGTAGCGCATACGCAAAGCGGCCAAATAGGTGCCTTCTGTCAGTGGCTACAAAGACGCGGCCTAGTTCCGCTGCGGGATCGGCGCCCTCATTACTCCTGGCTGCGCATGCGCTCGGCAATCTGAGCGCGCCGGGCGTCACGAGGATTCATGACTATCGCCGTTAGCGGCGGGCCTTGTGTCTCGGGCTCGAACCCCACGAATTCGCCCGCAGCCGCCACGCGCCACGCAGGAGATCCGTGTTCTGGAAGCCACGCGGCAGCCGGGGCCGCAAGCTGCAAACGCCCTGCACCCGCATCGTCCCAGACCCTGACCATGGTTTCGGCGACTGATTCGGTCATCTGCTCGATGCGACCGAGGATGCCGGGCAACGTAACGGTCGCCGGCTCTGGCAGCCAGTTGTCGCCGGCCTCGCCCCGCGCCGCCAGCGCTGCAAGATCGGGCAACCAAGGATGGCGGCGTAGGTGTGGCTCATAGCGCACGAGTCGGTGCACTGGATGCTGTGTCCGCACGAGTAGCTGTGGCTGACCAGGCCGGCGCGTGGCACGAGGAAGCCAAACACGTAGCTGCCGGGCCCGGTGCACCACGGCGTTTCGCATCTCAAGCGCCCACTCGAACCAACCCTGGGGTGTCGCGGCGCGCACATCGTCAACGGCTTGACTTGCTTCGCGCCAGACCAATGCACTACCGCCCTGGGATGAGGCGGCGAGTTCGGCAATCCGGCCGAGCGCGCCAGCGTCGGCGCGCTGAATCGAGAAGGGCAGCCGGAGTACACCGATCGCAGCGCCGGCGAGGCAATCGAGCACCGACCCGGCCGCGCGGAAGAAGCCGATCATCTCTCGATCAAGGTCATGCATCTCCTGGGTCTCCCGCGGACGCGCGGGATCAGGCATCGGTCGGCCGTTCGGCCCCACGAGGGTGACGAATGCGGCCAGATGATCACTGGCCTCACGTAAGTTCGTAAGGACCGCGTCTACAGTGGCGAGGATCTGGTCCGAGACGATTGCGCGCTGGCGCTCATCAGCAAGATCGGCGAGTTGCTCGTAGCCCCACCACTCAACGCTTAGGTCATCTCCCAGTCGGAGGGCGAGCGCGTCAAGCTGCGGGGTCAGCCGGGGAGAGCCTTGCATCCCCAGAGGATCTCACCGCGCCCAGACCACCTCTTTCGATACGGCTGCAACTGCCCTACCGACGACTGTCCCGCACATCCGGTATGCGGACGCTCGGATTAGTGTCCTGGTCTCAGGCGAGCGCACGGTCGCTTGAGCCACGAGCTCCTCCGGTGTCCTCGTCAGGTTGCGCGCTCGCTTCCGCCCAAATCCGAGCTCAGCGGTGCCCGCTGGCGAGTCGGCAGGGACGGCGAGGCTGCATAGGTATCGCGCCGGTTTTGCACCGCATCTGGTGGGCCCTGCTCTCGGCGACCGATGAAAGTCAAGGGGTAGGGCAGAACTTTTTCGGGGGTTCTATCGGTCGGCGGCCGGTCGCGTAGGGGCTTAGATCGGCTCCTGTGAGCTCGGTCCGGTTCGCCGGGGTGGAGTCGGCG
>JBPCQX010000061.1:0-4711 GCA_050997675.1 Solirubrobacteraceae bacterium | reverse complement strand
CGGGTCCGGCGAGCGGATCTTCGACGGCGTCGAATCTCTCGGGTTGGAGCCCATCGAGGTGCTGCATTCGCCGCTGGCCACGCACATCCGCTACCGCCGGGCGAGCTGAAGGCCGGCTTCCGATACGTCTACCAACGGCTGGTCGCGGAACCCGGCACCGAGGGTCGACGATGCCGAGCGAGCCGTACTCGCGGTCGCCTCCGGGGAGTGGAGCGAACGCGAGATGGCGTCATGGCTTCGGCAACACGTCAGCGCGCCGGGTCCCACCTATGGACAGGCGCGGCGAGAAGCCGGGAAAACTTCACCGTCGGGACTGTTGGCACCCGCCACACGGCGCAAGCTACCGGTTGGCAACTGACGGGGAACTCAACCGCCTCGCGACCGGCACCATTGCGCCATCCAGGATGGGACAAGCGGGAGCGCGACTCATCGCGCACCGTCCCAGAACCCAACAGTTGAATTGCCGACGCGCGCCGACGCGCTTAGACACAAGCGCACGGCGCGAGTACTCGACCAAATAGCTGGCGATCGCGTGGCGCGGCTCCCCTACATCGACCCGGACGACGCGCCCGCCGCCGTCAAACGCACTCAGCGTCGTTCCCGCCATAAACATCTTCCGCATGCTCGGCCACGCCTCCACCGCGATGCAACCGTACCTCCGGTTGGGTGCGGTCATCCTCGGAGATCTCGAACTTGACCCGGTGCTGCGCGACCGGGCAATTCTCCAAGTGGCCAAATAGGCAGAGGCGAAATACGAGTGGGTACAGCATGTCGTGTCGGCCGACACGCCGGCGTGAGCGAGCCGCAGATCAACGCCATCGAGCACGGCAGTATCAGCGACGACGATGCGTTCGACGAAACCGGGCGGACGGTCCTTGAGTTCACCCGGCAGGTGCTCACCGGCCCGGTAGTCGACGACCACAATTTCGACCGGCTCAAGGCGCTGCTGAGCGCGCGACAGGGCGTCGCACTGCTTCGCAATCTCCTCATGCTGGCGCGAATGATGACAGTGCTCGAGACACCCAATGTGTCGAGGAGCAGGAGGGCAGGACGGCACCGGCAGTCGCGGGCCACACAGCGGTCGCGCAAGCGACCAGGACAGCCACAACCCATCTCTTCACGAAGACCTCACTTTGCCGCGCCTGGGCGACGTGTGATTCCTAGGCCGGGTCTGGTTGCAGGCGGAATAGCGGCGCACGCTCGTTGCAGTGGCGCCGGTGTTCGTGGTGGTGCGGATCTTTAAGGTGAATGCGCGCCGGGGCACCCGGCTGAGCACCAGCCGGGTGAGGTGGCGCCCGCGCACACGCCTTATGACCTTGCCGTTGAGGTACACAATCGCGCGGACCACCAGCTCGCGCGGCGGGTGGTGCAACCTGAAGACGAAGTGCCGACGATCGGTGCAAGGGCCAGCGATCGTCAATGGCGGTTGGAGAGTGGGCGGTGCGGGGGCCTTGGACGTCGCGGGGAGCGGGGCGGGGAGCGGGGCGGGGAGCGGTCCGAGGATCGTGCCTGCGACCGGACCGCAGGCGGGGGTCGCGAGCGGGTCGGCCGTGTCGACGCTGCCGCCGATAGCGACGACCCGCCCGGGGGCCGGTCCGCCTGGCTGTCCCCACCAGTCATGGCGGGCGAAGACGTTGTCGCGGACGTCCGCGATGTCGAGCGGGTTTCCGCCGTAGATGCAGTTGTTGCCGGGGCTGCCCAGCATGCCGCCGCCCAGGTCGAGGTGCAGGTCGGACGTGCTGCTGTTCGTTGGGAGGTTTTCGAGAATGATCGGTGTGCCGGGCGTGTTGCTGAGATCGGTGTTGGCGATCCGGCCGGCAAACTCGTTGATCGGGCCGTTGTCAAGAACGCGGAGGTTGCTGAGCGTGTTGCCGGTGATCTGGCTGTTGCTCACGTCGAAGGTGAGCTTGTCGATCGGGCCGGTGCCAGAGTCGACGGTGGCGGCAACCTCGAGGCCATCGGTGACGCAGCCGGTAAAGATGGAGTTGGTCACCTGGAGTGTTGTGGTCGTGTGGGCGCCAGACGCGAGCATGAACAGGCAGTCGCCGTCATCGCCTGGCTCCGCCTGGTGGAAGGCTGGTCCGCCGTTGAATTCCGTGGTCTGGGCGCGGACGTGGTCGACGGTCAGGTTCATCGTTGAGTTGGCGGTGAGGTTGACCTCTTCGATCTGATCTCCAACGATGTCCTTACATGAGCTGTTGCTGAGCGAGACATCGGTGGTGGGGACGCCGTTGCTGGCGACGACCTCTAAGCAGTTCGCGGACAAGTGACCTTGACCGTGCACGTCGGTGTTATTCGTGATGTGCTCGGTCAGGTGCGATGAACCGGCGGTGTTCGCGAACAGCCCCTCGGAGTCGGCGTTGCCCTGGTCGCCGACGATTCCGTTCCCGATGTAGCTCTCTGAGTTGCCATCCGCCTCAGCGAGGAGGCTGGAACTTCCGACAGCCTGCATTCCGATCGCGAGCACCGACTGTTGTGAGACTCCCTGCTTCAGGCGCGTGAGCACACTGCCCGCGACCGTGGCCGTGACATCGGCGGTTCCCGACGCGCGGACGTCGATGCCGTCCGCGCAGTCAGCGTCATGGACATAGTTACCGCTGAAGCCCAGTCGAGCGGTGCCAGCGGACTCATCGACCAGTACGGCCGCCCAACCGTTGGGCAGGCCCGAAGTGAATGGGATGCCCACGCCGGGAAACTGCGTGGGAAGCGTGAACTCCTGGACGACGAATCCAGTCGTGCACGACGTGTTCGTGCCGGTCAGGTCGTTCCCGGCGATCGTCGCGGACGTAATGTTGTCGCCGTAGATCCCGCCGCGAAAGGAGCCGACGATCGCGACATTCGAAACCTCATCGCCATCGGCGAGTCGGACCGCGTCACCGGAGATGTGCGTCGGCGTCGTGTTCGTGATCCGCGGCGCAGCAGCAGAGCTGTCAAGGCCGGTCACTGCTGGTCCACCGCCGATCAGCTTCTGGTCGGGCTTGAGCCCGATCCCGCCGTCCAACGGCGGCGTGCTCGCCGGGCTCGGGAGGACGACGATCGTGTCCCCAGGCCCCGACGCCTGCTCGACCGCAGCGAGCGTCGCGAACGGCCGGGCGCCCGACCCGGTGCCGCCGGCCGGTGCCGACGCGCTCACGTACCACGTCGCCGACGCCGACGCCGGGACAGACCCCCACAGCAGCAGTACAGCCAGCGCCGTCCCAACACGTAATACGCCGTTCCCGATACCCGCAACGGCCCGACCAGGTCCCTGGATGATCCTCTTCCTCTCTGTGCTCAAGAATCGTCTGCTCGATGTCACCGAACAACAATCCACGTCAGTAGATACAACGTATACATACGGCTGCGACCGATCCCCGGCGCGTTCGACGTGAAGCACCTGCAGGCGATACACCGCCATATTTTCCAGGACGTGTATCCGTGGGCCGGTGAGCTTCGCACCGTGGCGATCGCCAACATGCGACATGTTCGCCATTCCCGAGCACCTCAAAAGCTACGGCGATGATGTCCTGCGCCAGCTCGCCGAACAGAGGCATCTCAAGGACCTCGAAACCGCAAAGTTCACGCAGCGCCTGGGCCACTACTACGGTGAGCTGAACGCCCTGCATCCGTTCCGCGAGGGCAACGGGCGCACGCAGCGAGCGTTCCTCAGCCAGCTCACGGTCGAGGCAGCCCACACGCTCGACTGGAGCCGCCGCAAGGCCCATCACAACAGCACCGCCAGCCGCGACAGCTTGCGCGTCGACGATACCGCGCGCGACTGCTCAAACAGCTCGTCGATCCCCCGCACCGCGAACATGAACGCAGCCACCGCCGCGGGCTGGGGCGCTCGCCGGCACCGCGTTCGCAGTGCACATCCAGCACTGACCCCCCTCCCCACGCATTGCGAACTCAAGCCGACCAGTTCCCCGGCAGCGCCAGCAGGATCAAACGGGCGGCCTCTTCCACGACCTGATCGACGCGCTTTCCCCAATCGCCCTCGGCAGTCCAGGTGTTGATCAGTCCGTTGATCGCCCCAACCAAGGCGATTGACGTCAACGTGTAGTCACGCTGTGGAATCGCGCCCGACTCGGCAAGGTGGGTTGCTTCGGCGCGAAGCAGCTCGGCGAAGCGCTCGATCGCGGCGCGGCGGTGCGCTTCCGCGGTTGGGCTTACACCCACGGACTCGACCAGCGCGATCCTGGCCCAGCGACGATCGGACGTCATCACATCGAAGTACGCCTTCGCCCCGGCGTGCGCTCGGGCCGGCAGGTCGTCCGGGTGAATCTCGGCGAGGGCTTGGAGTACGGCGTTGAGCGCGCGAAGGTTGAGATCGTCATGCAGCGCGAGCAGCAGTTGTTCGCGATCGGGAAACTCCTCATAGAAGTTGCGCGTCGAGATCCCCGCAGCGGTGCAGAGCTGCTCAATCGACGTCGCGCGATAACCATTGGATCCGAACGCGTCAAGCGCGGCGTCGAGCAACCTCAAGCGCCGTTCTGCGCGGCGCTCGGACATCGTCTTGTCCCCATAACGGCGGCCCCCACCGGCTGCCACGGATGCTAGCTCCGCACCCTCTCCGTCGCCGCTGGCGCCCTCGCTCTTGGTCAGGGCTTCTGTCTGCCTCATGCCTCGACGGTAGCAGAAGAAATGCGCGGTGTGGTCAGAGCGCTTGCCAAATAACCGCGGACCTGTTAGCGTGCCCCTCTCAACCGGTCAGCCTTCTGACCACTTGTTG
>JBPCQX010000244.1:0-3759 GCA_050997675.1 Solirubrobacteraceae bacterium | reverse complement strand
AGGAGCGGTCGTAGTTGGTCGCGTCGCCGCGCCAGCCGGCGGGATTCACGTCGAACTCCACACTGTGCAGCCGGTCGTGGTACGGATCGAAGTCGATGCGCAGTATGTCGCTGCTGGGGCTGTTGTCTCGCCGCGTGAGCCGGCTCGTCACGGCCGCCGCCCCACCGGTCTCGTACATCCGCGCCCCGATGTAGATCGCGGCGTTGTCGTACAGGATGCGCACCTCCGTTCGCTGCGTGGGTGGGACGCCTTCCACCGGCTGCTGCTGCGTGAAGTGCGTGATGGCCGGAGCTGTCTGCCACGCCGCCTCGTCCAGCCGGCCGTCGATGATGACGGGACCGCTGCGCGGCACCGCGCGGGTAACCGGCCGAGCGTTCGTGTCGGGTGTCGTGGGCGTGATGTTGCCGCCCTGCGCGCGTAACGTGAGTGGGGCGGCCAGTGCCAGGAGCGGTATCAGCACGACCGCGGTCATGCGTCTGAATGGATTCATGCTAGGGGAGCGAGGAGCGGGATGGCCACAGCTATTTTGACGGTTCCGGCGCGAAAAGGGTTGTAGCCCGCCTCGGCGCGCAGAGCCGTCTCCGCTGCACTCGCAACGCTGCCGGCGCTAGGATGAGACAGGCGCTGAGCCGCGAATCCTGAAATGACGCTAGTGGTGCCGGCCGGTCGGCCCGAGCGTGCCGAACCGCTCAGCGTCGCTGAGCACGTGACGGCGTCGACCGCGTGAAATTGTCATGCACTATTCTGCCGCCAACGATGGTGAGTACGCTCGTCGTCGCCGCGAGAGCGGACGGTGGGACGGTAAAGATGTCCTGCGACAGCACGGCGAGGTCGGCCAGCATGCCCGGTGCGAGCGTCCCCTTCTCCCTCTCCGCGAACTCTGCATAGGCCGACCCACGCGTGAACATAACCGCTGCGTCTTCGCGGGAGAGAGCTTCCGAGGGCCGCGGGCCACCTGTTACCGCCATCATGAAGTTGTAGAACGGACTGCGCAGCGCGTCTGAGCCGTACGCCAGTGGGATGCCGGCCTCGTGCCACCAGCGCAGCCGCGCACCATACCTTGGCTGAGAGATGACGATTCCGAGCCGCAGTGCGCGCGCCAACTGCGAGTCGGTCGTGAGCGCCCCGTGCTCAAAGCGAACGCGCTTGCTCCGCCAGGTCGAATCGGAGGCGAGTGCCTGCATCTGTGAGAGCACGATCTCTGCGGTACTGTCGCCGACGATGTGCAGATGCAGCTGCGCGGCCCCGGGTCGAAGCGCCTCGGCGAGCATCGCGCGAATCGTATCTGGCGGGAAGTCGAGGCGACCCCGCCACGCGAGGGATCCCGCGTATGGCGCGCGCCGGAACGCGTCGCGCTCGATGGGGGTGCCATCGAGCACCCACTTGCGGCCAGACACTGCGACCATTGGTACGGGATGCGCATCGACCGCATCCCACTCCCCCTCGTTCCGCCCCGCCGCATCGGGGATCGACCAGCGGATGAGGCGCACACGGATCGGAAGGCGTGCGTCGCGGAACGCTCGGACGGTGAGCCGCGGCTCCAGGTAGCCAGCCATGTCCTGGACGGTCGTCACACCCACTCGAAGTGACGAGTCGGCGAAGGCCGACAAAGCCGCGACGAGTCTCTGCTCCGGGATCGCCGAGTAGATGCGCCGCTCCACTCCCCACGCGGCGTACTCGTCGAGGCGCCCGGTTAGCCTTCCGCGGACGTCGCGCTCGTACCAACCGCCCAGCGGGTCGGCAGCGCTGTCCGGAATGCCAAGTTCGCGGAGGGC
The DNA here is from genome assembly GCA_050997675.1 of Solirubrobacteraceae bacterium. Classification (GTDB taxonomy): domain Bacteria; phylum Actinomycetota; class Thermoleophilia; order Solirubrobacterales; family Solirubrobacteraceae; genus Palsa-513. The sequence goes on along the minus strand of JBPCQX010000244.1, from coordinate 1,984 downwards.
GGCGGTGTTGAGCAACGCTCCGTGGCCCCACCAGGCCGACAGGATCAGCGGGCGGCCACCCGAAGCACGGTCGAGCGTCGCACGTCGCGCGGCCGAGTCATCAAGTATGCGCAGGCCGATCGTCGTCTTGATCCAACTGCCATCCGGCACACGCGCGGCGACAGCGGCGACCGAGTCGAGCACCTGCGCTAGTGGAGGGTCGGGTGTCGGAGACGCGCTCGTGCGGAACTCGCCAGGCAGCGCCACGTCGCCGACATGGTCATGAGAGTCGTTGATGCCCGGAATTACCACACGGCCGCCAAGCGTGATCTCGCGCGTGCCACGTCCGGCAAGACGGCGTACCTCGGCGGTTGTGCCGACAGCGACGACGCGATCTCCGCGGATGGCGATCGCCTCGGCCCACGGCCGTGCGGAGTCCGAGGTGAACAGCTTGCCCTCCGTCAGGATGAGGGAGGGAGCCGTGCGGAGCGGCGGCTGCGCGCGAACATGTGATGCCGCGGCGACAAGCGCGAGACACGACGCACCGAGCACACCGAAGACGCGACGCACGAGCATTCGACTCCCGAGGGTCGATGATGGCCAAAGCTGTTCGCCGCCCACGATGCTGTCAACGTACGGATGAGCGCTGCATCTGTTCCGCCCCGAGCGTTTGCCACCCGGGGCCAGCAAACCCCTGCCGACTGGCTCTGAGAGCTGCGTGCAGTTATAGCTTCATGAATCTTCAGTACCGTGCACCACCTGACATAAACTGAAAGCGATTCAAGATGAGCGACCAACAGCAAGCGCCCCGCCCGGCGGGGGATGACAAGAGCACCGATGATAAGCGCACCGAGGTCGCCGTACTCGCTGGCGGGTGCTTCTGGGGCGTCGAGGAAATTCTGCGCGCCGTGCCCGGGGTTGTCGACACGGACGTCGGCTACACCGGCGGCTGGCTCGAGAACCCGAAATACGACGACACCCACGACAGCAAGTCCGGGCATGCCGAATCGATCCGGATCACGTTCGACCCGTCCGTGCTCAGCTACGAGGAACTGCTCGAAAAGTGGTTCTTCAAACTGCACGACCCGACGACGCTCAACCGGCAGGGCAATGACATCGGGACCCAGTACCGTTCGGCGATTTTTCCACAGACACCCGAGCAGAAGGAGACGGCGGAGCGGGTGAAGGCACGCGTTGATGCATCAGGCAAGTGGAAGCGGCCAATCACAACGAGTATCGAGCCCGTTTCTACGTGGTACAGCGCGGAGCGGTACCACCAGGACTACTTACGCAAGAATCCCGGCGGCTACAGCTGCCACTACATGCGCGACTAACGCGCTCAACCCATCCAGCCACTTCGCGTCCGGAGCCATTGCATGATCCGCTCAATTGTCCGCGCCGTTCTCGTCTTCCCACTCGCCGCGTTTATTCCTGCGGCGCCGCTCGTCGCGCAACGTGTCATCCCCGGCCTCGACGCCGCTGGGATGGACACTACCGTGCGGCCGGGCGATGGCTTCTACCGCTACGCGAACGGCAACTGGGATCGACGCACGCAGATCCCTCCGGACAGGAGTAGTTACGGTGGCTTCAACATCGCAGCGGACCGCGCGGAGCAGCAACTCATCGCGGTGGTCCGCGGCGCAGCGTCCGCGCACGCAGCCGCAGGCTCGGATCTGCACAGGATCGGCGACTACTACACGGCCTTCGTCGACACCGCCGCGATCGCGGCGCGCGGTACGACGCCGATCAAACCGCTGCTCGACAGCATCGCTCGCATCAACGATCGCGTGGCGCTCGCGCGCTTCCTCGGCGCGCATCTTCGCGCCGACGTGGATCCGATGAACCTCGGCAATCTGCACACGGACAACCCGTTAGGACTCTGGGTAGCGCAGGACTTCAACCATCCCACGCACAACGCCGCCGCGCTGCTCCAGGGTGGGATCGAGCTTCCGGACCGCAGCTATTATCTGGATCAATCGCCGAAGATGACGGAGCTGCGCAGCGC
>JBPCQX010000219.1:0-19363 GCA_050997675.1 Solirubrobacteraceae bacterium | reverse complement strand
GTCGCGGGCGAGGCGGCGGCCCTGGCGGCGGCGGGCGCGGCGGTCCAGGCGGCGGTCGCAGCGGGTTCGGTGCCGGTGGACCAGGCGGCGGCGGACGTGGCCGCGGGCCCGGGGGCGGTGGTCGCTGATGCTCTCACCGAAGCGGGTCAAGCATCGCAAGCAGCACCGCGGGCGTCGCGGTGGGCTCTCGCGCGGTCAGGTCTCAGTCCAGTTCGGCGAGTATGGGTTGAAGACGCTTGAGGCCGGCTGGCTGACGAACCGCCAGATCGAAGCTGCGAGAATCGCCATGACGCGTAAGATCAAGCGCGGCGGGAAGGTGTGGATCAACGTCTTTCCCGACAAGCCGGTGACGAAGAAGCCGGCTGAAACCCGCATGGGGTCCGGCAAGGGCTCGCCCGAGGGGTGGGTGGCCGTCGTCAAGCCTGGCCGCGTGATGTTCGAGTTGGCCGGGGTTCCCGAGCCACTGGCACGCGAGGCGATGCGGCTTGCCGGGCACAAGCTTCCTGTGAAAACGAAATTCGTACATCGCGAGGACTGATGAAGGCGAAGGAAATCCGCGACCTGACTGACACCGAGCTGCGCGCGCACGTGACCACCGTGCGCAAGGATTTGTTCGGGCTGCGCTTCCAGAACGCGACCGGCGAACTCGAGAACACCGCCGGGATGCGCGCCGCGAAGCGCGACCTCGCCCGCGCCCTGACCATCGCGCAAGAGCGCGACATCGAAATCGAGCACGGCTCGGAGAACTAAAAGAGACATGGCAGACGACAAGAAACAGGAAACTGCACCGCCGGCTCCTGCCGAGGAGACGCCTGCGTCCGACGCCATAGCACCGGCTGGCGAATCCGGCGGGGCGTCCGACGTTGCGCCCGCCGCGGTTGCCGAGCCGGAGGCCGAGTCCGCCCCGGCGGCCGCGCCTGAGGTCGCGGTCGAGGCCGAGCCCGCCGCGGACGATGCGCCTGAGGCCGAGGCCGCCGCGGTTGACACGCCTGAGGTCGACGCTGAGCAGGCCGCGCCGCCAAAGCCAAAGCCGTCCGAGCCCGCCGAGAGCCTTCACCCCAAGGAGCGCCGTCGGCGAGCGCGCTCGGCCCACGCCGGTGACGCCAGCCCGGCGCAGGGCGTCGAGGAGCGCCAAGCTGCCCGTACCGCGGCCCGTGCCGAGAAGGCCAAAGCACGTCGCGTCGGCCGGCCCAAGGAGCGCGCCAAGGCCAAGCAGCGGCGCGCGGCGGCTGCGGGGGCCACGTCGAGCGCCCCCTCCCCGCACGAACACGGCCCGGGACGTCCGAAGACGCGCCAGGGCGTGGTCGTCTACGACAAGGGCGAGAAGACGATCCGGGTGCGGATCGACACGAGCCGCCGCCACCGTCGCTACAAGAAGATCGTCCGCTCGTCCACGACTCTGCACGTGCACGATGAGCGCAACGAGGCCGGCGAGGGCGACCTCGTTCGCGTGGTCGAGACTCGTCCGCTTTCGCGCACCAAGCGCTGGCGCCTGACCGACATCCTGGAGCGAGCCCGGTGATTCAGAACGAGACCAGGCTCCGGGTAGCCGACAACACAGGCGCGCGGGAGATTCTGTGCATCCGCGTCAAGGGCGGCTCGCGACGTCGCTACGCGCACGTCGGGGACATCATCACGGCAACTGTCAAGCAGGCGACGCCACAGGGGACTGTCAAGAAAGGCGAGGTTGTGACGGCCGTCGTGGTGCGCACCAAGAAGTCGTTCGGCCGCGCTGACGGTACCTATATCGCGTTCGATGAGAATGCGGCCGTGATCATCGACGAGGGTCGCAATCCGCGCGGGACCCGCATCTTCGGGCCGGTCGCACGCGAGCTTCGAGACCGCAACTTCATGAAGATCGTCTCGCTGGCTCCGGAGGTGTTGTGATGATGAAGGTCCGCAGCGGCGACGATGTGGTGGTGAGGTCGGGTAAGGACCGCGGCAAGCAGGGACGCGTGCTACGTGTCGACCGAAAGAAGGACCGCGTCTTTGTCGAGGGCCTCAACATGATCAAGCGCCACGAGCGTCCACGCCAGATGGCTGACGGTCAGAGCGGAGCGGGCGCCGGGGGAGTGATCGAGCGCGAGGGACCGATCCACGTCTCAAACGTCTCGCTGATCGATCCCAAGGACAAGAAGCCGACTCGAATCGGCATTCAACGTGAGGACGGCAAGCGCTTCCGCGTGACCCGACGCTCGCAGAGCAGACTCGACTGAGAGCCATGACCGAGAACGAGACAGCAAGACTCAAGACTCGCTACGAGCAGGAGATCCGCCCTGCGCTTCAGCAGCGCTTTGGGTACTCCTCGACGATGCAGGCGCCGGCGATCAAGAAGATCACGCTCAACATGGGTGTCGGCGACGGCAAGCAGGACTCCAAGGTGCTCGACGCCGCTACGGAGCAGCTTGCGACGATCGCTGGCCAGAAGCCAAGCGTCCGCCGCGCCCGTAAGTCGATTGCCGCATTCAAGCTGCGCGAGGGCATGCCCGTTGGCATCTCGGTGACGCTCAGAGGCGAGCGCGGCTACGAGTTCCTGGACCGCCTGATGTCTATCGCGATCCCCCGGATCCGCGACTTCCGCGGGCTCAACCCGCGCTCCTTCGACGGTCGCGGCAACTTCTCCATGGGCGTCCGCGAGCAGATCATCTTTCCCGAGATCGACTACGACGCGATCGACCAGGTTCGCGGCCTCGACATCACGATCACGACGTCCGCTGATTCAGACAGCGAAGCGTTCGCTTTGCTCGAAGCCTTTGGCATGCCGTTCGCCGCCGAAGGTCGTCCGGAGCTTCCGGACGCACCCCAAACTTCCGATCACACAGAGAGCTAGGAGCCGATGGCAAAGACATCACAACGCGTCAGGCAGGCGCTTCCGGCAAAATTCAAGACCCGCGCCTACACCCGCTGCCACCGCTGCGGTCGGGCGCGAGCCGTGTACCGCAAGTTCGGGCTATGTCGCATCTGCCTTCGGGAGATGGCGCACAACGGCCAGATTCCCGGAATGACGAAGTCCTCTTGGTGACCCCATGTCGATGACCGACCCAATCGCAGATTTCCTCACTCGCATTCGCAACGCGATTCGTGCCTCGCACGAAACCGTTGCGATCCCGGCTTCGAAGCAGAAGACCGAGCTCGCTCGGATCCTCGCCGAGCAGGGATACATCGCCTCCTTCAGCGTCGCTCCGCGCACCGATGGCGGACCGGGCGATCTGCTCCATGTCGATTTGAAGTACGACGGCACCCGCCGTTCGGCGATTTCCGGGTTGCGGCGCGTATCGCGTCCCGGCCAGCGCACGTATGTCGACCATGCCCACATCCCCAAGGTGCTCGGAGGCATGGGCACCGCGATCGTCTCGACTTCTAGCGGCGTGATGACCGGCCACGAGGCCCGCGCAGCGGGCGTCGGCGGCGAGGTCGTGGCGGAAGTCTGGTAGATGTCGCGCATCGGTAGACAGCCGATTCCGGTTCCAGCCGGGGTGATGGTCGCGATCGAGCCTGAGCTCGTGACGGTCAACGGCCCGCGCGGAGAGCTGCACGAGCGGATCCCGCGCGACATCACCATCACGCATGAGGAAGACGCGCTGGTCGTCACTCGCCCGACCGATCGCGGTGAGCACCGCGCGCTGCACGGTCTCGTCCGCACGCTGGTGGCGAACATGGTGCTCGGCGTGACCGAAGGGTTTGAGAAGCGGCTGGAGATCCAGGGCGTCGGTTATCGCGCCCAGCTCAAGGGCAAGGATCTCGAGCTCGCGCTCGGCTACTCCCATCCCGTGCCAATCGCCGCTCCCGCTGGGATCGAGTTCGAGGTGCCGCAACCCACGCGCGTGATCATCCGCGGCAACTCCAAGCAGCAGGTCGGCGAGACCGCGGCGATCATCCGCAAGAAACGCCCGCCCGAGCCCTACAAGGGCAAGGGTATTCGCTACGAAGGTGAATTTGTCGCCCGGAAGGTTGGTAAGCGAGCATGACGGTCCCCACCAAGGAGGCGCGCAGGCTGCGCCGCAGGCGCCGCGTCCGCGCCAAGATCACGGGCACCGCCGCCCGCCCGCGCGTATCCGTGTTTCGCTCCAATCGCGGGGTCTCCGCGCAACTGATCGACGATCTCAGCGGGCGCACGCTCGCGGCCGTGAACTGGACCGAGTCTGACTTGCGCACACGGCCTCGCGGAGAGCGTGCACACCGCGCTGGCGTTCTCCTGGCGGAGCGCGCGAAGGCGGCGGGCATCGCCGAAGCAGTCTTTGATCGTGGCGGCTATCAGTACCACGGACATGTCAAGGCGCTCGCGGAGGGAGCGCGGGAGGGCGGCCTGACGGTCTAGGCACGCTACCCTTCCGATCCCGAATGAGAATTGATCGAACAGTCACAGCAGCGGGGCTCGACCTGCAGGAGCGCGTCGTCGAGATCAACCGCGTCGCGAAAGTCGTCAAAGGCGGCCGTCGCTTCTCGTTCACCGCGCTGGTCGTGGTCGGCGACGAGAAGGACGTTGTGGGCATCGGCTACGGCAAGGCGAACGAGGTGCCGCTCGCGATCCAGAAGGCAGTCGACCAGGCGAAGAAGAACCTATTCACGGTTCCTCGTCACGGCTCGACGATCACGCACCAGACGACGGGGATCTTCGGCTCGGGCCGTGTGTTCTTGAAGCCGGCCTCACCAGGTACAGGTGTGATCGCCGGCGGCGGCGTGCGCGCGGTGCTCGAGCTCGCCGGGATCCACGACATTCTTTCCAAGAGCCTCGGCTCGCAGAACCCGATCAACCTGGTCAAAGCCACCGTCACCGGCCTACAGGGCCTGCGTACGCCCGCCGAGGTCGCACAGCTCCGCGGCCTGACGATCTCCCAGGTGCTCGGCATCGCCGACTCGCGAGAGACCGCAGCGACTGCTGAGCTCGAGGCTGACGGCGGCGATCAGCCGCTCCCGCCCAAGGCCGAGCCCGAACCCACTCCCGCGTGAGCACGCTCCAGGTCACCCAGCGCCGCTCGCGCAACGGATCGGATCGCTCGCAGCTCGCCACGCTGCGCTCGCTTGGGCTGCGCCGGATCGGCCACAGCGTCGAGGTCGACGACACGCCTCAGGCCCGCGGCATGCTGCACAAGGTCCGCCACCTCGTCGAAGTGGAAGCTGAGGGGTCCTGATGCCCCCGGCGCGCAAGCCCACGGCTGCGGACGACGAGGCAAAAACACCGGGGAGCAAGACCTCTCCCAAGACCAAGACAGCCGAAGGCCCACAGGCAAGCACAACAGCAAGGGCGAAGGCGCCCGCCGGTGTAACGGCGTCCGGCAGCGCGCAGTCGGGTGCCCAGCGGATTGGCTTGCACTCGCTCAAGCCGGCACCGCGCTCGCGCCGCCCGCGCAAGCGCGTCGGCCGCGGTGAGGGCTCAGGTACTGGCAAGACCTCCGGCCGGGGGCAGAAGGGTGCGGGCTCGCGCTCGGGCTCCAAGGATCGCGCTCGTTTCGAGGGCGGCCAGATGCCGATCCACATGCGGATGCGCAAGCTGCGCGGCCCGACGAAGAAGATGTCGATGCCATTTGAGCCGTTCCGCACCCACACGCAGCCGGTCAACATCGGCGATCTCGAAGCTCGCTTCGACGCGGGGGCGGACGTCACGCTGGAGGCACTGGTGGGCAAGGGTCTGGGCACACGCAAGGGCATCGCGGTCAAGGTGCTCGCAAAGGGTGAGCTCCAGAAGGCGCTGACAGTGCACGCGCATGGATTCAGCGGCGCCGCACGCGAGAAGATCGAGGGCGCAGGCGGTAGCTGCGTGCTCGTGAACGACTAGGCGGCACCTCGCGGCGAGGCGGGTCGTTGCGGCTCAACGATTTCGTGGGTGGTCCGCTCTCGCGCTGGCGGGCGGACGGAGAGGTCCCATTCGCAGGCGACGTCGCGGGCCCGCGTGCGCGACCATTTGATCGCATGATCGGCTCACGCATGGCTACGCGCCGCGCCTCGCATGATCGGGTGCAGCCACGGAGTGGTGGTCACTTGCGATACCGGCGAGGAGATTGATGTCCGCGCACCCGGACGACGCGCATTCGGTGGCGATCGAGGCATGGATTGCGGCGCACGTTCAAGGGCGAGGTCGGGGCAGTGCGCAACATTGACCTTGAGGTGGCCGAGGGCGAGGTATTCGGCTTTCTCGGGCCCAACGGCGCCGGTAAGACAACCACCGTGCGCATGCTCTGCACGCTGCTGCCGCCCACAGCGGGCACCGCACGCGTTGCGGGAATTGACGGCTTTGCCGATCCGGCGGGGGTGCGGCGACGGATTGGTGTTGCCTTGCACCAGATGCTGTTGCTGTTTCGTGGATCGTTCATACGGTCAATGATTGCTCAGGCCGGGGGCGCCGTCTCGTTCGAATGGGAGGCGTTCGCTTGCGGGCCGACGCAAACGCCGCGATCACGTTCCTGTGCGAGGCGTACGGTTTCGAGGAGGTCGCGATCTACCGTCGCGACGGAGCCCCTGAAGTCATCGAGCACGCGGAACTGCGCTGGCCTGACGGGGGCGGTGTGATGCTGGGGAGTGCCGCGCGCGATGACAGCTCGATCGCTGAGCTGCCACCCGGCGTCGGCTCCGTATACGTCGCCTGCGACCAGCCCGACGCACTTCACGATCGCGCGCGCGCCGCGGGCGCGAGGATCACCCGCGGCCTGACTGATGAGGATTACGGATCGCGCGGGTTTACCTCGCGCGATCCCGAGGGAGTCTTCTGGAGCTTTGGCACTTATCGTGGTGCCGGACGCGCCTGAGGTGCAGATGGGTGCAGGGTTACGCCGAGGTGAAGCCCGCAGCGGCTGCGGCGTCCGCGCGCTCCCGACCCTCTAACATCGTCTCCTCCTGATGCTCAACACGATCTTCAGCGCGTTCACCGTTGCGGAAATCCGCAAGAAGCTCGCCTTCACCGCGGTCGTGCTCGCGCTTTACCGCCTGGGCTCGCACATTCCGGTCCCCGGGGTCAACACCCACGCCGTCAAGGCGCTTTCGCAGTTCAGCGGTTCGAACATCCTCAGCTTCCTGAACCTGTTCTCCGGAGGCGCGCTGTCGCGCATCGCGCTGTTTGCGTTGGGCATCATGCCCTACATCACGGCGTCGATCATTTTGCAGCTGTTGACCGTCGTGGTGCCGTCGCTGGAGAAGCTCTCCAAGGAAGGCGAGGTGGGGCAGGCGAGGATCACGCAGTACACCCGCTACCTGACTGTGGGCCTCGCGTTCGCCCAGTCGATCGGCTACGTATTCCTGTTCCGTTCGCTGGCGCCGGCATCTGGCGAGAAGGTGATTACGACGTTCGATGTGCCCCACGTCTTCTTGATCGTGATCTCGCTAACGGCCGGAACGATCCTGCTGATGTGGATGGGCGAGCTGATCACCCATCGCGGCATCGGCAACGGCATCTCCCTGATGATCTTCGCGTCGATCGTCTCGCGTTTGCCGAGCGGCGTGCAGGCTTGGTGGACATCGCAGAACCAAGTGTTCAAGGTGATGATGCCGTTCATCGTGCTCAGCGTTGTCGCCTCGATCGTTTTCATCCAGGAGGGTCAGAGACGAATCCCCGTGCAGTACGCCAAGCGCGTGATCGGCCGGCGCATGACCCAAGGCGGTCAGACCTACCTGCCGCTGCGAGTCAATATGGCCGGGGTGATCCCCGTCATCTTCGCCGCTTCAATCATGGCGTTCCCGCCCACGGTTGGGCAGTTGATCAACACGCCATGGGCGCACTCGATCTCCACCTTTTTCAGTCCGAACGGCTGGCACTACATCGTTGGCGAGTGCGTGTTCATCGTGCTGTTCACCTACTTCTACACGGCGGTCACGTTCAACCCCGTGGACCAGGCCGACAACCTGAAAAAGTACGGCGGCTTCATTCCGGGCGTGCGGCCGGGCTGGCCGACCGCCGAGTTCCTCGACCGCATCCTGGCGCGGCTGACGTTCCCGGGCGCCCTGTATCTGGCGGCGGTCGCGGCATTGCCGGCGATCCTCGTCGCGCGGGCTCACGCCAACTTCTTCTTCGGCGGCACCTCGATCCTGATCGTGATCGGCGTCGCGCTCGACACGATGAAGCAGCTCGAAGCGCAACTGATGATGCGCAACTACGAAGGCTTCCTGAAGTCCTGAGCTTCGGGGGATCGGTTAAGCTTGGCCGTTCGGTGCGCGGGTTCCGCGCGACGAGCGCCCTATGTCTGCACTGAACCTCATCCTGCTTGGGCCGCCCGGCGCCGGCAAGGGAACCCAGGCGGCCCGGCTGACCGGGGATTTCGGCCTACCGCACATTGCCACGGGTGACATCCTGCGCGCCGCGGTTTCCGATGGCACTGAACTCGGCGCACAGGCTCGGGACTACATGGACGCCGGGGACCTCGTCCCTGATCAGGTGATCATCGGGGTGATCCTCGAGCGTCTGGAGGATGACGACGCGCGAGACGGGTTCCTGCTCGACGGCTTTCCGCGCACGATCGAACAGGCTGATGCGCTCGCGAACGCACTCGCCGAGCGCGAGCTGCGTCTGACGGCGACGCTCTTGATCGAGGTATCCGACGAGGAGCTGGTGCGGCGAATCTCCGGCCGGCGGGTGAGTAAGAAGTCCGGCCGCGTCTACCACGTCGCGTTCGACCCGCCCAAGCACGAGGGCCGCTGCGACGTGGATGGTTCGGAGTTGGTGCAGCGCGAGGATGACAGGGAGGAGGTGGTGCGCAAGCGGCTCGCGGTCTATCACTCTCAGACCGCACCGCTGGTCGACTACTACGAGCAACGCGGGCTTCTCAGGCGCTTCGATGGCACCCGCAGCCCGGCCGACGTCCACGATCACATTCGCGCCACGCTGGCGACGCTGAAGCTCGAAGAACAGCTGTGATCATCAAGAAGTCGCCCGAGGAGATCGAGCGCATGGCCGCGGCCGGGGATATCCTCGTCCGCACGCTGCGGCTGCTGGAGCGCCAAGTACGTCCCGGGGTGAGCACCGCCGAGCTCGACGCCGTGGCAGAGAAGTTCATCCGCTCGCAAGGCGCGGAGCCCACGTTCAAGGGCTACAGAGGCTTTCCGGGTTCGATCTGCACGTCGCCCAACTCGATGATCGTGCACGGAATCCCCGGCACTTACGAGCTCGACCGCGGCGACGTGATCTCGATCGATGTCGGTGTCACGCTTGACGGCTGGGTTGCGGATGCGGCGCGCACTTTCCCGGTCGGACCAGTCAGCGCTGTTGCCACCAAGCTGCTGGACGTCACCCGGAGTTCTCTGCTGCGCGGCATCGAGCACTGCGTCGCGGGCAACCGCCTCGGGGACGTCTCGCATTCGATCCAGCAGGCGGTCGAGGCCGAGGGTTTGTCCGTGGTGCGTTCGCTCGTGGGGCACGGCATCGGTCGGTCGATGCACGAGGACCCCCAGATTCCCAACTACGGTGACCCCGGGCGGGGCCCGGTGCTCGAGGAGGGCATGGTCCTCGCGATCGAGCCGATGACGACGGCAGGGCGCCAGGCTGTCCGTGCGGGTGCGGACGGCTGGGCCATCTACTCCCAGGACGGCTCGCTGGCTGCCCATTTCGAATTCACCGTCGCGGTAGGGGCGACCGGGCCGAGAGTGCTCACCCCCTGGCATCTCGAGAGCGACAGGGCCGCCGCATAGGCCGGGTTGCTAGTATCTTGCGCTGCGCTCGCCGCGAGTCGTCGGCTCACGCGCGCGTGCCAGTCTTTGCGGCTCCGTCCGCTTCTACAGCCTGCTGAAAGGGACCATGAAGGTACGACCGTCGGTGAGACCGATGTGCGAGAAGTGCAAGATCATCCGCCGCCACGGCGTGGTTCTCGTCATCTGCACGAACCCACGCCACAAGCAGCGTCAGGGCTGACGCGTGGCCAGAATCTCAGGCGTCAACCTGCCGCTCAACAAGCGTGTGGAGATCGGCCTCACTTATATCTACGGCATCGGACGGCCGACGTCGTCCAAGCTGCTAGACGACGCCGGAATCTCGCGTGACACGTTTGTGCGGGACCTGACCGACGAGGAGGTCGGCAAGCTGCGAGACGGGATCGACGAAGCGCTCACAGTCGAGGGCGATCTGCGGCGCGAGCGCTCCCAGGATCTCAAGCGCCTCAACGAAATCGGCTGCTATCGCGGCCAGCGCCATCGTCGCGGATTGCCGGCTCGCGGACAGAAGACGAAGACCAACGCACGCACCCGCAAGGGGCCGAAGCGGATGCAGGTTGCTGGCAAGAAAAAGGCTGGCAAGAAATGATGGTGCTCCGCTAGATGCCGGCCCCCAAGCGCCCTTCGCGCGGCCGCCGCAAGCCGAGGAAGAACATTCCGATCGGCCAGGCGCACATCAAGACCTCCTTCAACAACACGATTGTCTCGCTGACCGATCAGCAGGGCAATGTGATCGCCTGGGAGTCCGCGGGCGGTGCGGGCTTCAAGGGCTCGCGCAAGTCGACCCCGTTTGCCGCTCAGGTGACGGCGGACGCGGCTGCCCGCAAGGGCATCGACCAGGGACTTCAAAAGGTCGAGGTCTACGTCAAGGGGCCCGGCTCCGGTCGCGAGACTGCGATTCGCTCCCTCCAGGCCGCGGGGCTCGAGGTCACCGGCGTCAAGGACGTCACTCCCCAGGCCCACAATGGTTGCCGTCCCCGCAAACGGCGCCGGGTGTAGGGGGCACGACTTGGCTAGAGACACATCACCCCAGTGCAAGCAGTGCCGCCGTGAAGGCCAGAAGCTGTTCCTCAAGGGCGAGCGCTGCCTGACGGACAAGTGCGGCGTGGAGCGCCGGGCGTACCCGCCGGGCGAGCACGGCCGTGGACGCCAGAAGCAGAGCGAGTACCGCGTGCAGCTGCGCGAGAAGCAGAAGGCGAGGCGCTACTACGGCGTGCTCGAGAAGCAGTTTCGCTCCTACTACGACAAGGCGTCGCGCCAGCCGGGGATCACGGGCGAGAACCTGCTTGCGCTGCTCGAATGCCGCTTTGACAACGTGCTCGTGCGACTCGGCTTCGCTGCTTCGCGGCGGCAGGCTCGCCAGCTCGTACGCCACGGTCACTGGACGATCAACGGCCGGCGCGTCGACATCCCGAGCTACCAGGTTCGTGCTGGCGACGTCGTTGCGGTCAAGTCTGGAACGCCGGCAGAACCTCTGATCCGTGACGCTACTGAGCTGACCGGTCAGGTGCCGGCTTGGCTGCAGGCCGATCACGATTCGCTGACCGCGAAGGTTCTGCGCCGGCCCGAGCGCCGCGAGGTCGCCGCGCCCGTCCAGGAGCAGCTCATCGTCGAGCTGTACTCCAAGTAGCGCCCCCGACCCCCCTTTCGCACCCAAGCTCGCGCCCGTCCGGAGCGCGACCTCCCGAACACCGACGACGTTAGGACCCCGATGCTTGACTTCAAAATCCCCCGGATCACGAGCGAGTCCGTTGAACAGAATCGTGGCTCGTTTACGATCGAGCCCCTCGACCGCGGATTTGGCTACACGTTCGGCAACTCGCTGCGGCGCGTGCTGCTCTCCTCGCTGGCCGGTGCTGCTGTGACGAGCGTTCGTATCGAAGGCGTGGCTCACGAGTTCTCGACGATCGCGGGCGTGACGGAGGATGTCACTGACATCGTCCTCAACCTCAAGGGCATCGTCTGCCGCATGCACTCTGACGCGAGCGAGATCGAGGCCGCGCTCGTCGCCGCAGGACCGGGCGAGATCAGCGCGAAGGACATCGACCTTCCCGCGGGCGTGGAGATTCTCAACCCCGACGTTTACATCGCGACGCTCGAGAAGAAGACCAAGCTCGAGCTCTACCTGACGATCGGCCGCGGTCGCGGCTATCGTGCTGCGGAGGAGAACAAGTCTGCCGATCAGCCGATTGGCGTGATCCCGATCGACTCCATCTTTTCGCCCGCCCGTCGCGTGGCCTACGCGGTCGAACAGGCGCGTGTCGGCCAGAAGACGGACTTCGACAAGCTCACCCTGGACATCGAGACCGACGGCTCGGTCGAGCCCGCGGCGGCGCTGCGCGAAGCTGCGGAGCTGCTGATTTCCCAGCTGGCGATCTTCACCGATGTGGAGCGCATGGAGGAGCTCCGCGCGGGTCCGGTCGGACAGATCGACGCACTGCTCGGCGGTAACGGGCCGGGCGGCGTGGGAGCCGGCGGTGCTGGGGGCGCGGCGCAGGGTGAGGAGTGGGGCATCCTGATCGAGGAGCTCGAGCTCGGCGTGCGCTCCTACAACTGCCTCAAGCGCGCCGGCATCCAGACGGTGGGTGACCTGATCTCCAAGTCCGAGGCGGAGTTGAACGCGATCCCGAACTTTGGCAAGAAGTCGATCGACGAGGTGATCGAGACGCTGCGCGCGCGTGGCCTCGATCTGCGCCAGGACTAGGATCCTCGAAAGTGCGCCATCAGAAGACACGCCACAAGCTCAGCCGGACCTCGGCGCATCGCAAGGCGCTGCTCAGCAACCTGCAGAAGGAGATCATCGAGCACGAGCGGATCAAGACGACGCAGGCCAAGGCCAAGGCGGTCAAGCCCGAGATCGAGAAGCTGATCACGCTGGCTCGACGTGGCGACCTGCACGCGCGGCGCCAGGCGCTCTCCACGCTGGGACAGGATGCTGGTCTTGTGCACAAGCTGTTCGAGGAGATTGCCCCGCGCTACATGGAGCGCCCGGGCGGCTACACGCGGATCCTCAAGCTCGGCCCGCGGCGCAGCGATTCGACTGAAATGGTGTTCATCGAGCTCGTCTAGGGGCGCGTCGGCTATTCGTAGCTGTTGTTGCGGTCGGGCTGCGCGGCTGGAGACGCCTGCCCGTAGTCTCTGAAAGGTCGGTCGCGTTCGCTGATCGCCCCTTGCACGCCGCGTTCCTCCGCGAGGTGGACGAAGCGATCAGCTTCGGGTGTGTTGCGCATCAGGCCGTCGAGCACGGGACCAAGCATTTGCGTCGAGGCGAGTCCCATGTTCTCGTAGGCTTGGCGCACCACCAGCTTCATTGCGGCAAGTTGGGAGGCGGGAATCGCCGCGAGCTCGTGTGCCCGCGTCCGTACTTCGTCCTCGAGTCGATCAAACGGCACGGAGGCGTTGATCAAGCCGATCGCTGCGGCCTCGCTGCCCGACAGCGGCTTGCCTGTCAGCGCGTACTCCTTGGCGCGCGTCAGGCCCAGCCGATACAGCCACATGCCGGTGAGGTAGCACCCCCACATCCGTGAGTAGGGGGTCCCAATTCGCGCGTCGTCGCTGGCGACGACGATGTCGGCGCAGAGCGCGAGGTCGCTGCCACCCCCCACGCACCAGCCGTGCACCTGCGCTATCACGGGCTTGGGCGAGCGCCACAGGCTCATGAACTTCGGCACCGGCCCGGCGCTGGAGGTGGCCAGCACAAAGTCTTTGCCCGGATCCCACTGGCCGTCGGTGGTCAGGTGCTCGTCCCAGTGGTGAAAGCCCCCGGCGAAGTCAAAACCACCACAGAACGAGCGCCCGGCGCCGCGAAGCACGATCACCTTGACCTCCGGGTCATGGTCGGCGCGCTCAACTGCTGCCTGCAGCTCGTCGGGCATGGGCGGCACGATTGTGTTGAGTCGCTCGGGTCGGTCCAGCGTGATCTGCGCCACAGCATCGGCTTGCTCGTATGCGATCGTCTCGTAATTCATCGGCGGATCCTGACAGAGTGGCGCCCCGATGAAGACGAAGCTGACGCTGGAATATGACGGCCGGGATTTTGCGGGCTGGGCGCGCCAGCCGGGCGGGCGCACTGTGCAGGCCGAACTCGAGCGGGCGCTGGAGTGCGTCCTGCGGGTGCCGTTGACGGTCAGCGTGGCGGGTCGCACCGATCGCGGCGTGCACGCCTGGGGACAGGTCGCCTCCTACCCGCACGAGGCGCTTGACCCCGCGCGTCTCAATGTGCTGCTGCCGGGCGATGTGGTGGTGGTCGCCAGCGAACCGGCAGGCGAGGAGTTCGACGCTCGTCGCAGCTCGACGAGTCGGACGTACTGCTATCGCGTGCTTGCGAGGCGGGAGCGCAGCGCGCTCGACCGAGCGCATGCGCTCTGGTTCCCCGGCGCCTGCGACCGTGGGGCGCTCGACGCCTGCGCCGTCGCGCTGCTGGGCGCGCATGACTTTACTGCGTTCACGCCGACGCAGACACATCACAGCCGCTTTGTCCGTCGCGTCCACGCGGCTGAGTGGTGCCGCGCGGATGATCTGCTCGAGTTCTGGATTGAGGCTGACGGCTTTCTACGCCAGATGAACCGCACGCTTGTCGGCACGATGCTTCAGGTCGCGCGGGGCCGGCGCACCCTCTCCTCGTTCATTGGACTGCTCGAAGGGGCGCAGCGCTCGAGCGCTGGTCCGACCGCGCCGCCGCACGGATTGCATCTCGCTCGCGTGGCCTATCCACCGCAGCCGTCCGTATCCTGGGGCGGGCGTGCTGAACGTGCTCTTGACAAACGATGACGGGATCGAGGCGGAAGGTCTGCAGGCGATGCGCCGTTCGCTGGCGAGGCTCGAGGACGTCCGGGTGGTCGTTGTCGCGCCCGATGGGAACCGCTCTGCGACGGCACGCTCGATCACGACGCGCCGCCCGCTCTGGGTTCGCGAGGTGGAGTTCGGCGACGGCGGCGTGGGTTTTGCGAGCGACGGCACCCCGGTCGACTGCGTCCGTCTCGCGCAGCTGGGCGTGGTGGCCGACTTCGCGGCCGACCTGGTGGTCTCAGGGATCAACCACGGCTCGAACCTCGGCGACGACATCACCTACTCGGGCACGGTGGCGGCAGCCTTTGAAGCGCTGATCCTCGGCATACCGGCGATTGCCGTCTCCCAGCAGTCTCGCTCACGCGAACTCGACTTCCGCGAGGGATCGGGCTACGACTTCGAGTTCGCGGCGGGTTTCATTTCCCGACTCGTGGACTCGATCGGCGACGCGCCGTTGCCCGACGGCACGCTGCTCAACGTCAATGTTCCGGGCGCGGCCCCCGATGGCATAGAGGTCTGCCGCCTAGGGAAGCGGATCTATCGGGACGAGTTGCGCCTCGAATCCGAGGAGGAAGGGCGCAGGCGCTTCTGGGTGTACGGCACTGACCCGGGCTTTCACGACGAGCCGGGAACGGACCTGGCCGCTGTCTCCGCCGGTCGCGTGGCGCTCACCCCGCTTCACTTCGAGCTGACCGATGCGCCACGGATTCAGGCTCTGCGGGACCTCGGTTTGGAGCGACTGCTCTGAGCGCCGGGGATCGAGCGGCGGAGCTGCGCGCACAGCTCACCGACCACGGCTACCGCTACTACGTGCTCGACGATCCGCAGATCGGAGACGCAGAGTACGACGCGCTGCTCGATGAGCTGCGCGCCATCGAGCGGGCGCACCCGGAGCTGGCGACGGCGGATTCCCCCACCCTGCGCGTTGGCGGCGCGCCGGCCAGCAAGCTCGAGAAGGTCGAGCATCTGCAGCCGATGCTCTCGCTCGCCAACGCCCGAAGCGAGGAGGAGCTGCGGGCCTGGGTGGTGCGGATGCGTGCACACCTTCACCGGGAGGGCATCGACGACCCTGTGTTCGAGTTTGTCTGCGAGCCGAAGATCGACGGGCTGGCAATCTCGCTGCTCTACCGAGACGGCGTGCTGGAGCGAGGCGCCACCCGCGGCGATGGCCTCGTTGGCGAGGACGTGACCCACAACCTGCGCACGATCCCCCAGATCCCGCTGGGTGTAGCTGATGCCCCGCCGCTGCTTGAGGTGCGCGGCGAGATCGACATGTCGCTGCCGGACTTCCAGGCGCTGAACGAGCGCCGTGCCGAGCGCGGCGACTCGACGTTTATGAATCCGCGCAACTCGGCCGCGGGCACGATCCGCCAGCTGGATCCCGCACTCGCAGCGGATCGGCCGCTGTCGATGTGGGCCTATTCCGTGGGTGTTGCGGATGGGCTCGAGCTGAGAGATCACCTCGAGGCGCTCGACTGGCTGCGCGGCCACGGCTTTCGTGTTAACCCCGATATCGCAGTTCACCGGAGTGAGGACGCGGTTGTCGCGCAGTGTCTGGAGTGGCAGCACCGCCGGGGGGCACTGGACTTCGAGATTGACGGCGTCGTGGTCAAGGTTTCCGACTACGCGCTGCAGCGGCGGCTCGGTGCGGTGGGGCGCGATCCGCGTTGGGCGATCGCGTGGAAGTTTCCGCCAACGACCGCCAAGACACGCCTGCGTGCCGTGCGCTGGAACGTTGGGAAGTTCGGTGACCTGCACCCGTTTGCAGAGCTCGAGCCCGTGCACGTCGGAGGTGTGACGGTCAAGCTTGCGACGCTGCACAACGAGGAGGATCTCGCGCGAAAGGATCTGCGCGAGGGCGACGACGTGATCGTGCTGCGCGCAGGCGATGTGATCCCGCAGGTGGTCTCCCCTGCACCGCACGCCGTCGAACGGGGCGGCCGCGCCGCGCGTCCGCAGCCGCCTGCCAGCTGCCCCGACTGCGACACGCAAACGATCAAGCCCGACGGCTCGGTGTTCACCAAGTGCCCCAACGCGCTCTGTCGCGGACGTCAAAGGCAGCTGTTGAAGCATTTCGTCTCTCGCGGGGCGATGGACATCGACGGACTCGGGGAGAAGCAGGTGGCGCTGCTGCTCGAGCGGGGGCTGATCCATCGCGCCGATGGGATCTACTCGCTTTCGGTCCAGCAGCTGACCGAGCTCGAGCGCTTCGGTGAGACATCGGCCCGCAAAGTAGTGGACGCGATCGCGGCCTCTTGCGCCAGGCCGTTTGCCAGCGTGCTGTTCGCGCTCGGCATCGAGGAGGTCGGCGAGGTGACGGGGCGAGCTCTGGCCGCCCAGTTTCGCACGATCGATGCGCTGCTCGCGGCGGATCCGGAGGCGATCGAGCAGACCCCGGGCGTCGGGGGAAAGATGGCCGCGGTGATCGGAGAGCAGCTCGCGGCGCCGGCGATGCGCGATCTGATCGAGCAACTCCGAGCGGCCGGGCTGTGCTTCGAGGAACTGGGCCCGGCACCGGGCGAAGGGCCGCTTGCCGGGTCGACGTTCGTGCTCACCGGAACGCTGCCCACGCTGTCTCGTGAAGAGGCGAGCGCGCGCATCTCCGCCGCCGGAGGCCGCGTGTCAAGCGCGGTCTCGAAGAAGACGGGTTACCTCGTCGCCGGCGAGAGCGCCGGGTCGAAGCTCGCCAAGGCCGAGCGGCTCGGCACGAAGGTGCTCGACGAGAGGGGATTGCTCGCGCTGCTAGAGGGCTGACCGCGCCGCCGCCGAAGTGCCCTGCTCGAGCCGGACTGCGCCTAGCCGCCGAAGTGCTTGACCTCGTCGGGCTCGATCACGAACTTGACGCGGACCTCTCCGGGCTGGCCGAAGGGGTACTTGTCCTTGTCGAGGTACTTCTTGGTGAGCTTGTCGGCGTGGGAGTCGCCGTCCTCGCGGCTCGCTTCGCGAAGATGCCCGCGGATCTGGGTGTACTCATATTGGTTCTCGCGGTTGGCGACGGTTAGAAGCACGCGACCGTCGCGCTCGAGGTTCCTCGGCCGTGCGCGGCCTTCGGCGCTGTTGACGACGGCGTTGCCGTCCTCGAGGTCGACCCACACGATCGCTGCGTGCGGAGCCCCGTCGGGACGCACGGTGCTGATGTGGCAGAAGTTCGGCTGCTCGAGCAGTTCGCGCGAGCGGCCTTCGATTGAAGCTGGCATGACGCCTCCTTGGAGCGGTCGGTTGCCTCTAACCTAGCGCGGCGATCGCCGCGGTCATCTGGTCCTGGATTCCATGAGCCTTGGCGACGCTCATCCCGGTCATCAGAAAGGCGAAGGCGATCCTCCGGCCACACCACCCGGCGAGCGCAGAGACATCGCTCAGCGTCCCAGTCTTGGCCTCGCAGTGCCCCGCGGCGAGCGTGCCACGCAACCGCTTGCGCAGGGTGCCGCTGCGTGCCGCCACCGGCAGCGAGCCGCGAAGCGCGGGGCCAAGCCGGCTCGAGGCCGTCGCCCGCAGCAGGTCGACGACCTGGCGCGGGCTGGTCCGGTCGGCGCGCGAGAGTCCTGATCCGTCGACGATCGACGGGTAGATGCCGAGGTTGCCCACCCAGCGGCGTGCGACAGCCGCCCCGGCACTGGTGCTGCCGGTCGAGCCGAACTGTGCGCCGAGGTCTTTGAGCAGGGTTTCGGCAAAGAAGTTGTCGGAGCTGAGGTTGGCCAGCCGGATCAGGGTGCTCATCGGTGGCGAGCCGATTGCCGCGGCGAGCTTGGCGGCAGGCGGCGCGGTGCCCGTGATCGACTTGCCGTCCACGGCGACGCCGTTGAGGCGCAGCGCGGCGGCCAGCTGCGAGGCGGCGTAGGCCGCGGGCGAGCCGAGCCCGCCGGTTTGACCGCGGTCAAACGAAAGAGCGCTGAGGTCGCCGATTTCGCTGTCGATCCGGAAGCCTGTCGCCGGACCCCCACGGAGCGTGTCGAACAGCGACTCGTCGCCGACGATTGAACCCCGGACCCTGGTGATGTGAGCGGTGTCCGAGAGCGCGCGCGCCAGCGCCGTGACCGTGGCGCCGCCTCCGTAGGCTGTGGCACTAAAGCGCTCGCTGCCGAACGTCGGGTCGCCGCCCCCGCGCAGGTACAGATTTCCGCGCACAACGCCCTGATCGTCCGGCGGAGCGGACGCGAGCACGATCGTGTCGAGTCGCCCGTCGAGTCCGAACTTGGCAAGCGCTGTCGATGTCGTGTAGAGCTTTTCGACGGACGCTGGACTCCGTGGCGTTTCGGCGTGGACGGCAAACAGGGATTGTTGGGCGCGGTAGTCGACTACGTATGCCCCGGAGGAAGCACTCGCGTGGTGCATTGCGCGGCTCAGCACGGCCTGCGTGCGCGCGATCAGAGCCGGTGCAAGCGGGGATGCGGCGCGCGCCGCGCCATCCGCGGGGATGGCAGAGCTCCCGCCGAGCGCCACGAGGGCGCTCGCGGCGAGCAACTTGTGTGCATGGCGTCTCAGGAGCTCTAGAATACGGACCTCGATGGGCAACGTGGTCAAGCTGGAGGCGTCGGCGAAGGCGCGCTCGAAGCAGCGCACCCGCACGCGGGCTTCCGCATCCAAGGGCTCCAAGACGGCACTCGTGCTCGGCGGCGGCGGCTTCACCGGCGGCGTGTACGAGATTGGCGCTCTGCGGGCGCTCGATTTGCTGTCCGTCAATCGGACCGTCAACGAGTTCGATGTCTACGTCGGCACCTCGGCGGGCTCGTTCATCGCCGCGCTCGCGGCTAACGGGATCACACCGGAGGAGATGATGCGCGTCGTGATCGGCCAGACGCCGACACCTTTCCGCGACATTGACATTGGGACGCTGCTGAGGCCCAACCTGCTCGATTTTGCTCGTAAGTGCGCCATGATGCCCCTGAAGGCCGCACTGCTCGCGCGCCAGCTCGCCGGACACGTGGGCCAGGGATCAGTGATGGAC
>JBPCQX010000196.1:0-25068 GCA_050997675.1 Solirubrobacteraceae bacterium | reverse complement strand
TGGTAGAGGAGATCAGCCGCTTCGTTGTCGACTCGCTCATCGGACTCCTCACGCGCGTCCCGGGCAACCTCTTCAGCCTCCTCCATGACCTTCTCCCCCACGAGCTGCGGGGCGTCGAGCAGCGCCGCGGTGTAGGAGCCCTCGGGGCGGCGCAGCGCCCGCTCCTCCAGCGTGCGCTCCAGGCCCGGCAGCACCTCGTGCGGCGCCAGCGGCTCGAGCTCGCCGTCGTGGAAGCAGGTGCGCTCACCGGTGTGGCAGGCCGGACCGTTCGGGACCACCAGCGCAAGCACGCTGTCGGCATCGCAGTCGACACGCAGCGCCATCACACGCTGCGTGTTGCCGCTCGTGGCGCCCTTGTGCCAAAGCTCCCCGCGCGAGCGGCTCCACAGGTGCATCTCACCCGTCTCGCGCGTGCGTCGAAGCGCGAGCTCGTTGACGTAGGCAAGCGTCAGCACCTCGCCCGTATCCCAGTCCTGGATCACGCACGGCAGCAGCCCGTCCTCGTCGAAGCGAAGATCACTCATCTCTCTAGCTTGCCAGCACCGCGGAGCGGGCGCGGTGAGGCGCCGGCGGCCTGGGCGCCACGTTGCGAGCTCCTACTCGATCCCCAGACGATCAAGCAAGCTCTCATCGGCCCGCCAGCCGCGCCTCAGTCGCACCGAGAGATCGAGATGCACCTGCGCTCCGAGCTCGGCCTGGAGCGCCCTGCGTGCAGCAATCCCGATCGCCTTGATCATCCTCCCGCCCGCACCGATCAGGATCCCCTTCTGCGACTCCGTCTCAACCCACACGACGGCCCGCACGCGGATCAGCCCGTCGCGGATCTGCTCGATGTGGTCGAGCATCACGCCGACCGAGTGCGGCACCTCCTGGAAGGTCCGGCGCAGCACCTGCTCGCGCACCAGCTCGGCCAAAAGCTCCTCTCGCGCCATGTCGCTGTGCTGGTGGCTCTCATACAGAAACGGGCCCGCAGGCAGCTGCGACGCGAGATGTTCCACAAGCGTTGCCACGCCCGCTCCGCTGCGCGCGGAGACGGGGAAGATCTCAGCTCCCGCAGGAGCGATCTCCGCCGCATCAAGCAGCGCCTGGGTCTGGCGCGGGCGCGGCAGGCGGTCCATCTTGTTGACCGCGACGGTGACCGAAACCGGCGCGTCGAGAAGCGCGCGGGCGATGAAGCGGTCGCCCGGGCCCACCCCCTCCTCACCGTTGAGCAGCAGCAGCGCCGCATCAGCCTCGCCGAGCTCGCGTACAACGCTGCCCTGCATGCGCTGCGTGAGCGCGTCACGCGGACGCTGGACCCCGGGCAAGTCGACCAGCACGAGCTGATAGTCCGCTGCAGAGAGCACGCCCCGGATCGCGCGGCGGGTGGTCTGCGGGCGGTCAGAGACGATCGCAACCTTCTCGCCGACAATCGCGTTAGTGAGCGTCGACTTGCCGACATTTGGCCGTCCCGCCAGCGCAACGAAACCAGAGCGGGTCACGGCCGCCACGAGAGCAGCTCGCGCTGCACCGCGAGCATCTCCCCATCATCGCGCTCATGGTCCATGCCCACGAGGTGAAGCACGCCATGCACGACCGCCTCCCGCAGGTCCGCGGTGCGCTGGCCGCAGATCACGACGTCGCCCAGTTCGCGCGGCCCGATCGCCGTCTCGCCGCCGCCCGCACCGTCGATCGGGAAGGACAGCACGTCGGTCGCACCCGCCTTGCCGCGATGGCATGCGTTCAGCTCCGCGATCCGCGCCTCGTCGACCCACTCCACCGCCAGGTGTCCGTCGTGCACGTCGGCACTGGCCGCAGCGAGCGTGCAGAGGCGAACGATCTCCTCCGGCGCGAGCGGTGAGCGGCCGACGATCTCGACCTCGAGCACCTCAGGCCAGCCGGCGGTCCGCCGCCGCGCGGAGCTCCGGAGCCCCGCGTTGGTCGTGCTCGTCGTAAGCCTCGACGATTCGCTGCACGAGGCGATGGCGCACGACATCCTCGCCTCCCATGCGCACGAACTCAACGCCGTCAACCCGCTCAAGAATGTCGCCAACAACAATCAGGCCCGAGTGCTGCTCGCGAGGCAGGTCAACCTGCGTGATATCGCCCGTGACGACCATCCTCGACCCAAAGCCGAGCCGCGTGAGGAACATCTTCATCTGCTCCGGCGTCGTGTTCTGGGCCTCGTCGAGGATCACAAACGCATCGTTCAGCGTGCGGCCGCGCATGAACGCCAGCGGCGCGACCTCGATCACACCCTTCTCGAGATGCTGGGACACCCGCTCGGGGTCGATCATGTCGTGCAGCGCATCAAACAGGGGCCGCAGATAGGGGTCGATCTTCGCCATCAAGTCGCCCGGCAGGAAGCCGAGCCGCTCGCCCGCCTCCACCGCGGGACGCGTGAGAATGATGCGGTTCACCTCCCGCTGGGCAAGCGCCGCAGCGGCCATCGCCACCGCGAGGAAGGTCTTGCCCGTGCCCGCGGGGCCGATCCCGAAGGTGATCGTGTTGTTGCGGATCGAGTCGACGTAGCGTTTCTGGTTGACGGTTTTCGGCGCAACGCGCTTGGAGCGATGGCGCCACACGACGTCGTCGAGCACCTGGGACGGCGAAGTGTCGCGCTGGAGCGCACCGCGAACCGCGGCGATCGTCCCGGGCGCGACCTGGTGGCCGGCCTCGATCAGCTCCGCAAGCTCGCTCACGACGCGTTCCGCAGCCGCCACCTCGCCCGGGTCGCCGTCGAGCGTCAGAAGGTTTCCGCGCAGGAACACGCGGCAGTCGAGCTCCTCCTCGAGCGCCCGCAGCGTTGCATCGTGGCTCCCCGCAAGCGCCGCCGCCGCCGCGTTGGGAACCTCGACCTGACGCCTCACGAAGCGAGCGCCCCGCGCACGAGCGCCGACACCCGGCGCCCGTCCGCCCGGCCATCGACCGCCGCGATCGCGAGCCCCATCACGCGGCCCAGGTCCTTCAGCTCCGACGCCCCCGCCTCATTCACCGCACGCCGCACGATCTCCCCCAGCGCCTCGTCCGACAGCTCCGCCGGCAGGTAGCCCGCGATGACCCGAGACTCCGCCTGCTCGCCTTCCGCGAGGTCGTCGCGCCCGGCGTCGCGGTAGGCCCGCTCAGCCTCAAGACGCCGTTTGCGCTCTCGCCGCAAAACGGCGAGCTCGCCGTCCGGGCCCGCGTCCGGGTGCTCCTTTGCTGCCTTCTGAAGCTCCGAGAGCAGCAGCCTCAGGGTCCCGGTTTGCGCTCGCTCCCCGGCCTTCATCGCGGCAAGCATGTCGCCCTTCACCCGTTCGGAAATCGTCACCCTCAAAGCATACGCCCGCGCTGGACGGTCTACGGCAGACCCGCGTGGGGTACATCCACTGTGCAGGTGACGAGCAGCGCCTCGCGCCGGGTGCGACGCGTGTGCTCGTCGAAGTCCGGTGCGCAGCACAGCAGCAACGTGCGACCGTCCTCGCCTCCGAGCATGCACGCGAATACGCCGAGACCCTCGGGCCCAGGGATCTCCTCCACGATCTCGCCGGTGCCAGGCGCGACACGTGCACAGCGCCCACCGAGCGCGTCAGCGGCCCAGATGTGTCCCTCGGCATCGAGCGCGCAGCCGTCAGGCGCGAAGCGCAGCTGCGACAGCGTCTCGACGAGCGGGCCAAGCTCCGGCGCGGGCGCAACCTGCGCCCACACACGCTGATCGGAGAGCTCGCCAGTGTCCTGATCGATCGCCCAGGCCGTGAACCTCGCGGCCGCTGTCTCGGCGACGATCAGCGTACCGCCGTCGGGTGTGATCAGTGCCCCGTTGGGAAACACGAGTCCCTCGGCGGCGATTCGCGCGGTCCCATCCGAGTCCACAAGCGCCAGGGACGCCGGCGCCGGGTCGCCACCATTCATCAAGTCGAAGCCGAAATTGCCGACGTACGCGCGACCGGCGATGTCCACCACCATGTCGTTCAAGTCGCCGCCGCAGAACTCGGCGAGTTCGGCGTGGACCGAGACTGTCCGATCGGGCTGGCGGCGCAGCAACTTGCGATCCTTCTTGCTCACGACAAGCAGCGAGCCGTCGGGCATCCAGCCAAGTCCAGAGGGCTCGCCAGGGACCTCCATCACGAGATCGCACGAGCCGTCGACGTCAACCCGGAGCACGACCTCGCGGTAGAAGTCCGACACCCACCAGGCGCCCTCGTGCCAGCGCGGACCCTCGAAGAAGGATCCGCCGTCGAGCAGCACGGAGAGGTCACGCTCAGCCATTCCCAGCCCACACTACTCCAGCAGCAGCGCAGCCCATTCGCCCTCGTGGCGGCGCTCGCGCTCATGCATTCCGTGGCGCTCGCCGAACGCCGCAGCCACGGCGTCGACCTGTCCTGCGAGCAGACCGCCCGCGATCAACGTGCGAGGCGGCGATTCGATTCGCGCTGAGAGGGCAAGCAGCAATGGCAGCAGCAGATTGGCGAGTATCGTCGGCGCCTCGGGAACGGCGTCGCAGCGTAGGTCGAGCCTGCCTACCGCAACGTCCACCCCATTGAGCTGAGCGTTCTCACGCGTCGCCTTCACGCTTTCGCGCTCGTGGTCGACCGCTGTGATCGGATCGAAGCCAAGCCTCGCCGCAGCGATTGCAAGGACGCCCGAGCCGCAGCCCACGTCGAGCAGCGGCCCCGCGCGCTCCGGCAATGCGCAGAGGAGCTCGAGGCACAGACGCGTGGTGGGGTGCGCACCCGTGCCGAATGCCTGCGCCGGCTCGATCGCGACATCGAGCAGTCCCGCAGCCGCAGGCGGGTCCCACGGCGGGCGCACCCACAGCTCGCCCGCGACAAGCTGCGCGCGGTGAAACTCGCGCCAGCGCTCTGACCAGTCATCCGGGACCTCGCTCGTGCAGATCTCGACCAGCCGCCCCGCGACAGCCGCCTCGAGCGCGGGCAGCTCAGGTACCTCGCCCGCTGCGCCGTAAATCGCGTATTCGATCCGCCCGTCAGGCAGCTCGCTCTCCTCGAGCCCATGCGGCGCGAGCACGAGCAGCTCGGCGAGTGCAATTTCGGCGTCCGCGCGCTCGACGCGGATCGCGAGCCGGATCACAGCTACGCAGCGTGCGGTCGCAGCGCGCGCCTCAGCTTCGAGAACATCGAGTCGTCCGTGCGCAGGTTCTCGTCTGTCATGCTCGCCGCCAGCTGCTCGACCAGCTCACGCTGCTCGTGCGTCAGCCGGCGCGGGATCTGGACGTTGACGACCACTCGCAGGTCCCCGTGGCCGGCGCGCTGAAGCCTGGGCATGCCCCGGCCGCGGAGCACCACCACCTCACCCGGTTGGGTCCCCGGCGCGATCTCGACGACCTCCTCTTCACCGGCCTCCGCGAGCGTCGGGACGCGCAGGGTGGCGCCGAGTGCGGCCTGCGGTGCCGGGACGTCAACGACGCAGATCAGATCGTCTCCCTCGCGCACGAACCGCTCGTCTGCAGCAACCCTGACGAGCACGTAGAGGTCTCCGTCCGGTGCGCCCGGATCGCCCGCGTGACCGCGGCCGCTGACGCGGATGCGCTGACCGTCGTCGATCCCCGCCGGCACATCAACGCTGAGCTTCCGGCGCGCGACGCGACGACCGCGGCCGCGGCACTGCCGGCACGGAGTCCGGGCGATGCGCCCGTCGCCGCCGCACTGGTCGCATTCCACCGCGCGCGTCATCTGGCCGAACGGCGTTCGTGTCTGTGCCTGGAGCCGCCCCGCCCCACGGCACCGAGAACAGGTTTCGATCGGGGTGCCCGGCTCGGCCCCGTTTCCGCGGCAGTGCTCGCAGCGCTCGATAACCTCGTAGGAGACCTCAAAGGCGCCGCCGCTCGCCGTCTCAGCAAGCGTCATCTCGAGCGCGGCCGCGACATCTCCGCCGACCGCCGGTCCACGCGCCGCGCCCGCTCCTCCGGCGGCGCCAAACAGAGCGCCGAACAGGTCCGAGATCGAGCCGAAGCCATCGAAGTGCGGCTCCTGCCCCGTCGAGCGCAGCCCCTCGTGTCCGAAGCGGTCGTAGGTCGCTCGGCGGCTGGGATCGGACAGGATCTCGTACGCCTCGGCCGCCTCTTTGAACCGGCCCTCGGCAGCGGGATCGCCGGGGTTGACGTCAGGATGAAGCTCACGCGCGAGTCCTCGAAAGGCCTTCTTGATCTGCGCCTCGCCCGCATCTCGCTCGACGCCAAGGATCGCGTAGGGGTCGCCCGAAGTCATGTCTGCTCGTGGCTCATCCGGCGTCGTAGACATCTTCGACGAAGCGCGAGAGCTCGCGCGCTGCTGCGCGCACCGTGGTGATCGCCGAGCCATAGTCCATGCGCACCGGCCCGATCACCGAGACGGCCCCAAAAGTACGCTGGGAGAGCCCGTAGCCCGCTGCGACAAGCGACAGCGAGCGCATCGCCGGGACCTCGTTCTCCGCCCCGATGCGAACGAACACGCCGGGCTGTCCGAACGCGCCGCGCAGGAGCGAAAGCAGCTCCACACGCCGCTCCAGCAGCTCCATCAGCGCATTGATCTCGTGCACCTCGCTAAAGCTCTGCGCGCCCAACAGACGCGAAGCCCCTTCGACGTACAAGTTGTCCTCGGCGCCCGCGACGCGCTGCTCGCTGAACGCTGGGGCAAGACGCTCGACGAACGCACGCTCGCGCGGACCGAGCGTGGGGTCGGCGAGGCGCCCCTGGATCATCCGGGCGCCCGGCGTGAGGCCGTTGAGGCGCTCCGCGAGGTATTCGGCCGACCACGCGACGAGTCCCGGGTCGACAGCCTGCTCGAAGTTGCAGACGTATTTGGAGACACCGCCAGCGGAGGTGATGACGACGACCAGCACCACGCTCGGCTGAAGCGTGAGCACCTCGATGTGGCGGATCGTCGCGTTGTCGACGGCGGGCGCGGTGACGATCGCCAGCAGGTTGCAGACCTCGGAGAGGGTTTCGGTCGTTACCCGCATCGCCTCGTCGAGCTCGCGACGGATCAGGCCCAGTTCCATCGGCGGCGCAGGCACCACGGCCGTGCTGGTGCTCGCGAGCAGTCGATCGACCACGTAGCGATGGCCCGCGTCCGTCGGCACGCGCCCCGCCGAGGTGTGCGGGTGCGCCAGCAGACCGTGCTCCTCGAGCATCGCCAGCTCATTGCGGATCGTCGATGGCCCGCAGTCGAGCGCAGGATCGGCTGCGAGCACCTTGGAGCCAATCGGCTGACCCGCCTGCAGGTAGCTGTCGACGACCTTGAGCAGGATGAATTCCTGGCGCGGCGTGAGCATCACACTCAGAGCTCAACCTCTGCCGTGGCGTTGCGGATGATCGCTTTGCCGCCCTGCGTGGCGACGGTGTCGATCACCGCCCGCCGGCCGTCGCATTCGGTCACGGTGCCGGTGACGAGAATCTCCTGCTCGGGTAGGCCCATGCCGCGGAACTGCACGTCGAGGCGCTTGAGCTTCTCCGGACCGCCCGCGGCCTCGCTCTGCGCGCGTGCGACCTGAGCCATCGTGTAGAGGCCGTGCAGGATCCTGCCGGGGAGGCCGACCGCCTTGGCGAACTCCTCGTCGACGTGGATCGGGTTGAAGTCGCCCGAGGCACCCGCGTAGCGGATCGTCAGGAAGCGATCGGGCGTGACCTTCAGCTCGGGCAGCGCGGCCCCCGGCTCCCAGTGAGACTCGCCGGTCGCCATCAGACTCCTCGCACGATGTTGGTCCAGACCCCGGCGCAGACCTCTTCGCCGCGCTGATTCTGGGATTTCGAGTGAAACACGTAGTAGGCCCTGCCGTCTCGCTCGGCGATGTCCTCGACGGACACCGTTGTCGTGATCTCGTCGCCGGCGACGACCGGAGTACTCCAGCGAAACTCCTGCCCGCCGTGGACCATCATCGCGAAGTTGATGCCGACGTCCGGGTCCAGGATGGACGGCGCCATCGCCGGTGCGCTGTAGACCACCGTGAACATCGGTGGCGCGACGAGATCGGTGTAGCCAGCGGCGCGGGCGGCTGCGAGATCGTGGTGCAGCGGATTCGTCTCGCCGACGGCGTGGGCGTACTCACGGATCTTCTCGCGCCCGACGGCATATGTGGTCTGCGGATATTGCTTCCCGATCGCCTGCGTGTTCACTGGCAACGCCTGGCTCCTGACGTAGGTCGCTCTCGCGCGCGACGACGCCGGCGGTGGTGCCATCAGGGCCCACCGGGTGCCGCCGCGCTTTTTGCTTGAACTCCCGATTGTACGGGGGACCCCGCTGGAGGCATTGACCGCCGCGCGGCTGCGAGCAATCCGCGTGGGCGCCACAGGCCTCGCCGCACCGGCCGGGCCGCGCCGGCACCTCGCGCGCCCTGCGCCGCGCAGCGAGGCTCATGGGCCCATCAGCCTGACTCAGAACGCGATTTCCGCCTCAGCCCCCGCGCTGACGAGTTCAGCGGCGCCGCCGCTCTCGGTCTCGCCACCCGCGCCGGGGCCGCTGCCGAGGAACTGAACGCGATCGGCGATGACTTGCACCGCCTGCCGGCGATCTCCGTCGGGTGTCTCCCATTCGTGCCAGTCGAGTCGCCCGTCGATCGCCACCGGCCGTCCCTTGGCCAGATATCGCGCGCAGGTCTCGGCCTGCCCTCCGAACACCGAGACGTCGAAATAGTTCGGGCGGTCCTCCCATTCCCCGGTGTCGCTGCTGCGCCACGAAACACTCGTGGCCAGCCTGATCGCGCAAACGCTGGCGCCGGACGGCAGCGCCCGCAGTTCGGGATCGCGCGTCAGGTTGCCGCTCAACACCACCCTGTTGATATTCACTCCGGCCATCGCTCTCGTGCCTCCAGTTGGATCTTGCGGGGTCGGCGTCGGAGAGTCCCGACCTGCCGGAGCGAGCGGCCCCGGCGCGGTCGTCGCGCCTCCTGACGGACCCCTTGTTGTTTGGATCCTCGAAGCTACGCGGGGTTTGGGACGGAACTGTGCGATCGCGGCGCAAACATGGACTCGACCTGCGCGGCGGTCCACGCCTCCAGCGCGAGCACCTCGACGTGGCTCTGCGCACGTTCGCTCTCAATCGCGCACGTGACCGCTCGTCCGGTGTCGGCAGTGCACAGATAGAGGACCCCGTCAACGCACCGACTGCGAGCCCAGCCCCGGACGATTGCGCGAAGCCTTTGCGACGCCTTGCGTGTCAGCTCGACCTCCACGGCGACGGCTGCTCCGATCGCATTCCACGCCACGAGGTCGGGGCGGTGCAGCGCAACGCTGCCGTCGGGCCCGAAACCCACCTCGGCGCTGGCGAGCGGCCTGGCGGCTGCGCGCTCCCACGCTCGCAGCTCTCGCTCGCCGCACAGCGTGATTCCGGCGCTGAGTCCCTGCTCCAGCGTGGCTGCGACGCGTCCGCACTCGAGCATGTGGGCGAATCCGCTCGCACTCACGGAGCTGACGCCCAGCGAACTCTGGCCCGCGAGCCGCAGGCCCGCAGCGGTCGCGAGCCAGAGCGCGGGCTGCGCGTAGAGCAGCTGGGCTCGCCGCGCAAGTCCGGCGTCTTCCAAAGCCCGGAGGTGGCGTTGGGCCGTGCGCTGCGATGGGAGGCTCAGCGCGCGAGCCAGATCCTCTGCCGTGGCGCCGCCGATGCGCGCGATCCAGCGCAGCGGCTCGATCTCAATCGGCCGGCTCATCGCCTGCCTCCTTCCGGGTCGAAGATCCGGGTCAGCGAGGTCCCCGACCCCGGGAGTGACATGACAGCCGCATGACCTGCGGCGAGCGTGCGTATCTGCTCGGCGCTGACGATCGGCACGAGTTCTCGCGTTCGCGTTCCGGCCCCCGACGGCCTCGGTCCGGTGAGCCCGCGCTCCAGCCGCTCGCTAGTGCTCCAGGCGGCCCGCGAGCCACTGAGCTCGCTGAGCAGTCGTGCCGACTCCGGCACGCTCTGGCGGTGGACGATCACGCTCTCGACGTTGCCGAGCACCTGCTCGCGCAGCGACGCGGAGGCGGCGTCGAGATCGGCGAGCTCCTGCGTGATCAGCGTGACGCTGAACGCAGCCCCGCGCGCGCGGCTGAACAACCGCGAGACGCCGGTGGCCGCGACGGCGGAAAACTCGTCAATCGCGATCTGCGTCGCCACGCCCGCGCCCTGCATCTGCGCCGACACTCCGATCAGGTCCTGCACGACGGCCGCGCCGAGCATTGCTGCGAGCAGCGGCAGTCGGTCGGCGTCGAGTCGAAACAGCACCACGGCGCGCCATCGCACGGCCTGCAACAGATCAATTCCGTGCTGGGCTTGCGCCAGCCAGCATCCGAGCTCTGACTCGGCGAGGATGGCGAGCCGATCTCGGGTGCCGGACAGTCCGGCGCGCTGGCGCGCGTCGAGCGTGTCGAGGTACCCCCACACCGTGCGCGCGTCGCTCTCCTCGGGCAGGCTGCGCGAGAGCACCTCGAGCGCCCTCGGATCCATCATCTCCATCAGTCGAGCCGGGGAGACCACCTCGCCGGCAGCGTGGAGCGCACGTACCGCGTGGCCAAGGTAGCGCTGCGCCTGGCGCAAGTAGTGCGGCTCGCTCCACGGCTCGGCGGCGAGCGCCTTATCGACGATCTCGCTGTCGCTTCCCCGCGCGTAGGGGTTGTAGGTGCTGGGGCCCGCGGGAGTCCATTCGATGAACGGTCTGCCGGCCCGCAGCGCCGCGGCTCTGAGCTGCTCGCGCAGCATCACGTCTCCCTTCGGATCGATCACCACCGCACCGTGGCCGTGCTCGATCGCGCGGGCCAGGATCCATGCCTCGGTCACGGTCTTTCCGGACCCCGTGGCGCCGACCAGCAGCCGGTGCGAGCCGC
The DNA here is from genome assembly GCA_050997675.1 of Solirubrobacteraceae bacterium. Taxonomy (GTDB): domain Bacteria; phylum Actinomycetota; class Thermoleophilia; order Solirubrobacterales; family Solirubrobacteraceae; genus Palsa-513. Next base: position 14,315 of record JBPCQX010000196.1, on the reverse strand, counting down.
CCGCGTCGCCAATCGGGATCCGCGTCAGGGCCCCGCGAAGATCCCGCCCAACGGCGAGCGCCCCGCCGCTGACCAACGCGGAGTGGCTTCGGAGGCGGAGACGCGGCGAGCGCCGGTCCGCAGCGGGCCTGGATGCGGGCGTGCAAGAGCTGGAGAGCATGGAATGCCCCTTTCGGATGTGGGTTGATGTTGAGCGGCTTCGGGGGATCCGAAATCCGCGACTGGAACTGCTGATCGGCCGGCTCCGCCGGCATGAGGAAGGGCTGTTTGGACGGCTGGGCCGCGGGCCCTAGCGCGGGCCGCGGGCCGTCGCGTCGGACACCCGCTCCGCTGCGTGGAGCGAGCGCCCGGGCGGGCTCGGCAAGGCAAGTCGGTAGCCGAGACCCCAGACGGTTTCGATCAGCCCCCTGTGGCCGCCGAGTTTCCGCTTCAGCCGGGCGACGTGGGCGTCGATAGCTCGACTCGGATCGCGCGGGCGCTCGGCGTCCCACAGGCAGTGCCCGAGTGTGGGCCTCGTTTGCAAGTCACCGGGCGAGGCTGCGAGCGCTGCGATCAACGCGAATTCCTTGGCCGTGAGCGACAGCTCAACGTCGTCGAGCGTGGCGCGTTGGCGCCTTAGGTCCACTTGCAGGCCGTGAGGCCATCGCACCAGCGAGCGCGCACGGACGCAGAGCTCGGCTTCGCGCAGCGGCGGCTCGGCGCATACGGCGTCGGCGCCGAGGTCGAGCAGTCGCCCTTGCGACACTCCACGCGGGGCCAGCACGATCGTCGGCCGGCGCGCCGGGTGGAGTAGCCGCTCGAAGTCCGCTGCGACAACGAGCAGGTCGCACCGGCGGCGGCAAATCTGCTCCTTTGCTGCGAGAACGGATTCAACTGGCGTCGTGCTCCACCCGTCTGCCGTGAGCGCAAGTGCGGCGCGGTGTCCTGCGCGAGGACATGGATGCGCAATCACGCACGCGGGCATTTTTGCTTCAGCCAAGCTCAACCTCGCGAGGTGCGATGCCCAGGCCGCGGCGCGCGATCAATGCGAGCACGTCGGTGTGGATCCACGGCGTGGGTGCGGTGCTGCCTCCCTCGGCGAGCAGCCCAACGCGGCGGGCGAGCCAACTGGTTTCGCCTGAGCTGCGCCCACGCCTGTCGCGCTTGACCCGGCCGCAGCGCATTGCGATCGCGCTGAGCGAGACCTCGCGGCGGGCGACGGCTGCGAGCACGGCGCTGCGTAGCGCGCGGTTGAGAACGATCGGACTTGCGTCGAGACGACGCAGCTCGGCGCCGAGCGTTGCGACGGACACGCCGGCCTGCCCGCGCAAGCGCGCAATCGCCTCGAGCGTGGCGGCGCGGACAAGGGACGAGTGTTCGAGCTCTCCGGTCACATCGCGCACGCTGACGACTTGCTCGACCGCCCCGTTAGCGCTCCTGCGAACCCAGCGCGCCTCGCTGCCTTGGCGGGCGGGCACGAGGGCGATCGAATACCGCGATCCATCCCGGCCTCCGAGCAGATAGCCGGCGGCTTGGCCGCAGGTGGGCACGCCAGGCTCCGGCTCGAACGGCTGCTGGAGCAGGTCTTCCTCGCGCAGCGACCGGCAGGCGCGAGAGGAATCGGCAAGATACAGGTCCGCTGCAAGCCGCGCGTTGCCAATGGGCTCGTCGGCCGCGAGATGCGCGACGAGTCGCGCGTCGAGACCGCGGAAGGCGAGCCGGTCGACTACGAGGCGTGAGCCCCCCGCCCCGGGCAGCGAGACGACCTCGCGCGCGCTTCCGCGTGAGTCGATGAGTCTGCCGAGCACCTCACATCGGGGCGGGAGTAGTCGAGCCCGGCCGCGCGAGCGCGGTGTGTTCGCGTTGGCGCGCTTCCGAGCTGAGGGGGACGGGACTGCGGACGGCTGGGGGGCAACTGCTGCGGCGGCGTGAGCAAAATCGACCTGGTGGGCGGCGGCTGCGGCGACGTGAGCAAAATCGAGTTCGTGGGCAGCGGGGCGAGGCGTGCTGAAGTTCGATCCGATCAGGCTCATTTCGTCTCCTTGACGCGCGTGGTGGGGGTGGTGCGTTCACCGACGAGGCGGCGGCGAGCGGGACAAGGAGATGCAGAGGAGACTGGGGAGACTTCGAGCCTACTCAGAGGATGGGTCGCAGTTGACGATTACTGCGAGCGGCGCGCCGTTAGCTGCGCTCGTGCCGGGCAAGCTGCATCCAGGGGCCTTTAAGGCGGATGCGCCGAGCCGCAGCTGGCCTTCGTCAATGCCAGACAGCCGGTGTGTCAGTTGGCTCGCCGGCGGACGCGAGTTGGAGCAGGCGTCCTGCTACGGGCTCTCCACCGGGGACAGGAGACGTCCGCACGCACGCGAGGCTTGCCGCATGAATCGACTGCGCATCCACGAAGGCAATCCCCGCGCGACCCGGGCGAGACCACTGCTCGCGCGGAACGCCGATCTCCGCAAGGCACGCACACAGAACCGGGTCGGCTCGAGTGGCGGCAGCCCGGGCGCTCGACGCGTCGGGGCACAGCACCACGACCCGAGGGGGAGCACCCGTACGCGCGTACCGCGGTACGGCGCGCCACCAGCCCGAGAGCAGATGGTCGTACGTCCGCAGCACCCGCTCAGTGGCGGCCGGCTCGGAAACCAGCAACAGGTCGGTGGTGGCGCCGCCGACCAGGCGTACCTCGGCGGCGGCGAGCGGTGCGACCGGGCCGAAGCGCTCCACGCTGTTTCCGTGCTCGTCGACAAAGTCGCGCGGGCGAAGACGCTCGCCGAGGCTGAGCTCAGCGAGCGAAGAGACGCCGAACGGGGCAAGCCTCGGTCGGCCCGGCCCAAGCACGCTCAACAGCGCGCCCGCGGCTGCTCGCTCAAGCGCGAGCAACCAGCCAACGACGTGGACATCCAATCGCAGCTCGTCGAGCGCCCGCGAGCGCGGGTCCGCGGCCATGCGGCCGCGGATGCCGAGGGCATCAACCCCAGCTTGCGTCGAAGCACAGCACAGTGCCATTCGTCCGCCGACCGCTCGGACGAACTGAACGCGGGCGATCAAGCCAGCGTCCGCAAGCCGCTTCAGGCGACGCTGCGTCGTCGTCAGTGCACGGTCCGGGTTGAAACGTCGATGGATCTGGCTCGTCAGCGCGCACCGCGCAGCGGCGATCCACGCGAGCATTTCAATCTCCTGCGCGTCGTGAGACCAGCCGACGGCGCGTGGAGGAATCGGCTGGCAACGAGCACTTGTGGCTGCGTTTATCGTCACCAGCTCGAGCCAGCTCGGCGGCGTTTCGGGCGCAGTTGCCGCCAACTGCGAGGTTGCCGGGCCAAACTGCCCGCCCGCCGCGCCTGACTGCGGATCCGCGGTCCCGGCGAGCGGCGTTTCGGGCGACGCCGGAAGGATCGCCGAGAGCTTTGCCGGCTGAGCGATCGACGCCTCCCGCCCTCCGCGCCCCAGTTGCTCGGCGCGCTGACGCGCGAGCGCCGCGGGGTCGACCTCCATCGGCAGCGTCGACGCCAAGAACGGACGCTCGCGCCCGGTGGAGGTTGTCCAGCTGACGATCGCGCGATGGCGCGGTAGATGCAGGCGGACGTCGGGCGCAGCGAGCTGGGCGAGCGCGGCATCACCCCCGCGCAGTTGGTCGGTGTACTCGGTCATCAACAACGAGGCGCCAGCGCGCGCGTCCTGCGCGGATGCCGTAGCAAACAGCACACGGTGGGCAAACAGCGCGTCGAGCTGTTCGCGTAACTCGGCAGGCCACTGTGCGTCGGTCTGCCAGCAGGCCACCGTCTCCAGTCCAGCGGAGCGCTTCAGCGCCAGCGTCTGCGCGAACGCTTCGTTGATGACGAGCGGCGCCTCGTCGATTTTCAGCGCCACCGCAGTCCGGGCCCCGGGCTCCGCGCGATCCTGCACCCGGCCGAGCGCTGCATCGAGCATCCCCAGCAGCAGCTGCATCAGGACTGCGACGTTGCCTGGGCCGATCTCCCCAAGCGCGCCGCGCACGATCAACACCTCGCGTCCGCGAATCAGAGAATCGAAGTCGATCCGCAGCGAGTCATTGCGCAGCACGCGCGCAACCGCAGCGGAATTGATCACCCGCGCGAGCTTGTTCGCCGGTGCATCGAGCTTCGCCGTCGTCGCCGCACGCGCGTCCCGCAGCTGCGCGGGCAGCTCATCCAGCAGAAAGCTCGCCACCTGCGCGTGTTCGGGCAGCTCCACGAGCCGCTGCCCGGCTCGCTCGCGGGCGAGCCGGGCGTCAGCGCCCGCCCCCAGCAGCGCCGCGACATGCCACAAGGTGGGCTCGAGCTCACACGCGATTGCCGCAATCAACGCGTTTCGCAGATAGCGATCCGAGCTGCCCTTGACCTCACCCTCTGAGAACAGCCCGCGCAGTGAGGCAACGACATAGTCGGCGACGGCGTCCGGTGCGGCGCTTGAAAGCAGGGGGTTGAATCCGCAGCTCGGTCGCGCCATGTCCAGCACCGTGCAGACCCGCCCGAGCGGCACTGCACTGATCGCCGCATCCGCCGCGTCACCCTTCGGGTCCAGCACCACCACGGCACAGTCTTCTCGCCGCAGGTCCTCACGCACGCTGGCCACGAGATATGAACTCTTGCCCTGCTCGACCGTTCCCACCACCGCGGTGTTCTGGCGCCGCACGGAGATTCCGAGCGTCACCAGGCCATGCTCGTCACGGAGCAGGCCGCGGGAGGCGCAGCAGCGAGTGATCCGAGGCGGCGCCGGCGCAACAGGGAGCGTGCGACGCACCAGCGGAAGCGCCGTGAAACCCACCGAGGGAAGGCCCCACAGGCAGGCGATTTCAGCTGGCGTATAGACACCACGTGCGAGCGCAGGAATCGCCTCGAGCTCGCCGCGAGCAAGTCGCAGTGCCGACGGTCCGGCAATCCTTCCCGAGCGCTCAACCAGTCGCCAGGGAGCCACGCCGCTCGCCCCGCGCACCTCAGCCGCGATCGCGCGGCATCTTCGGAGGTCGCTCCCGACGATGCGCACATCCCCAAACAGCAACGGTCCGCACGGAATTCGGCGCGGCCGAGCATCGGCCGGCGAGCGCTGCTCGTGCGGGGACTCGAAGTGCTCCAGCCAACGCGGCGCGGGTGCGAGCGCAATCTGAACCAGCGCCGAGCCTCCCCCGGCGGCCATCGCACCGAGCACACGGTCGACCAGCGGGCGCTCGGGATCTGCGCCCTCCGCCCGCGGCTCCGAGGACCGCACAGGGACAACCGACCGTGCCAGCGGAGCATGTCTGCGCAGGCGAATGATTGCCGGCGGCTGGCCAACGAGCGTGCGCACGCGCCGCACCCCGCAGTTTGGGTAGCTCGCGCGTAGCGCCGCCTGCACTTGGCGCTCCAGGTCCGCCGGACAACACACGGCCAGCCACGCAAGCGGCGGGCGACCGTCGATCGCCGTCAGGTGCACCTCGAGCGCAAACGACGGCTGGCCCCAGAGGAGTCGCCGAAGACCACGCACGTAGAGCAGCGAATGCAGCACCCGCAGCATTCCCGCCACCTCGCCCTCCCCTGCGCGGTCGCCGCGATACGGCTCGATCAGCAGGCGGGCGTAGCGCCGACGCCGGCGCGAATGCCAGCGAACCGCACCCGCGGCAGCGGGGCTTGCAACGGCCGCGGCCGATATAGCCAGGAGCGTGAGCATCACAGGGCCTCACCTTGATCCGACGCGCGCACCCAGACCGGACTCCCGCCGCGCAGACCGCACGGGCGCCGGAGCCTAGAATGGACGCAGCGATGGAGGCAGCCACTCAGGCGACGAAGTACGTCTACGACTTCAGCGAAGGCTCGCGCGACGATCGCGAGCTGCTCGGCGGCAAGGGCGCAGGCATCGCAGAGATGACGCGCATCCTCGGCGCTCACCGCGTACCCGCGGGATTCACGATCACCACCGAAGCCTGCGTGGCCTACATGACAAACGATCGCTCCGCCCCTCGGGGGCTCGCCGATCAGATCAGCGGAGCGCTCGCGCGGCTCGAGCAGCTCACCGGTCTGCGGCTCGGCGATGACTCCGACCCGCTGCTCGTCTCGGTGCGCTCAGGGGCACGGGAGTCGATGCCCGGGATGCTCGACACCGTGCTCAACCTCGGTCTCACCGAGCGATCCGTCGAGGCACTCGCGGCACGGACCTCAAACGCTCGCTTCGCGTGGGACTCCTATCGCCGCCTCGTGCAGATGTTCGGGAACGTCGTCCACGACATCCCTGGTGAGGCGTTCGAGCAGGAGATCGCCGCCAGCAAGGAGCGCGCCGGCGTCTCGCTCGACACCGAACTTGGGGTCGAGGACCTGCGCGCCCTGACCGATGCCTTCCAGCACATCTACCGCCGCAACACCGGCGAGGTGTTCCCGCAGGACCCGCGCATCCAGCTCGAGCAGGCCGTCCACGCCGTATTCGACTCCTGGCTCGGCGACCGCGCCGTCGCCTACCGGCGAATCAACCGAATCCCCGACGCCTGGGGCACCGCGGTCAACGTGCAGCAGATGGTGTTCGGCAACAAGGGCGAGAGCTCCGGCTCCGGCGTGGCATTCAGCCGCGACGAAGTCACCGGCGAGTCCGTGCCATCAGGAGACTTCCTCACCAACGCTCAAGGCGAGGACGTCGTTTCCGGCGTGCGCAACACGCGCGACCTCGCCGAGCTGGGCGAGGTCATGCCCGGGGCGCACGCCGAGCTGCTCGAGGTGCTGCGCACGCTGGAGCGCCACTACGGCGACATGCAGGACGTCGAGTTCACAATCGAGGAGGGCCACCTCTACCTGCTGCAGACTCGCAACGCCAAACGCCCCGCACAGGCCGCCGTACAGTTCGCCGTCGACGCCGTCAGCGAAGGGCTGCTCGACCGGGCCCAGGCAATCGCAACGATCGACGCCGACTCGCTCGACGCGTTGCTGCATCCAACATTCGACTCGCACGCCGAGGTCGCCGTCGCGGCGAGCGGTGTCGCTGCCTCCCCAGGGGCCGCGAAGGGCGAGGTCGTCTTCACCGCAGCCGAGGCAGTCGCAGCAGCCGCCGAGCAACGCGCGGTGATCCTGGTGCGACCGTTCACCGAAGCCGAAGACGTCGCGGGGTTTCACGCCGCCCGCGGGATCCTCACCAGCGAGGGCGGCAAGGCATCCCACGCAGCGCTGGTCGCACGCGGAATGGGACGGCCCTGCGTGTGTGGCGCCAGCGAGCTCGAGATCGATCTCGAGACTCGGACAGTGCGGATCGGCGAGCGAACGATCCATGCCGGGGAGCAGATCGCAATCGACGGCAGCGCCGGAATCGTCACGCTCGACGACGTTCCACTGGTGCAGCCGCAACCGTCCGAGCACTTCAAGACGGTGCTCGAGTGGGCCGATCAGCTGCGGCGCATGGGCGTGCGCACCAACGCCGACTCGCCGGCCGACGCCGTGCGGGCCAGAGAGTTCGGAGCAGAGGGCATCGGGCTGTGCCGAACCGAGCACATGTTCATCGCCGAAGATCGCCAACCCAAGATGCAGCGGATGATCCTCGCGCACGAGGAGGCCGCTCGCCGCGAGGCGCTCGAGGAGCTGCTGCCGCTGCAACAAGCCGACTTCGAGGGCCTGTTCGAAGCGATGGCCGGGCTGCCGGTGACGATTCGGCTGCTGGATCCTCCCCTCCACGAGTTCCTGCCCAACCAGGACGAGCGGATGCAGGCGATCCAAAGCGCCGACGGCGCGCGCCTCGAAGCCCTCGAGCAGACGCTCGACTCCGTGAGGGAGTTGAAGGAGACCAACCCGATGCTCGGCACGCGAGGGTGCCGGCTCGGGATCATCTACCCCGAGATCTACGAGATGCAGGTGGAGGCAATCATGCTCGCAGCGCGCGCAGTGCGCCAGCGCTCGGGCTCAGCGCCCCACCTCGAAATCATGGTCCCGCTCGTTGACTACGAACAGGAACTCGAGCTGATGTCCGAGCTGATCGTCCGCATCGGCGACAAGCACCAGATGACCCGCGGCGAGGACTACGCCGTCGGCACGATGATCGAGCTGCCGCGAGCCTGCCTGGCAGCGGCGAAAATCGCGCTCTCAGCCGACTTCTTCTCCTTCGGGACCAACGACCTCACGCAGACCACACTCGGCTTTTCCCGCGACGACGTCGAGACGCGTTTCCTCGCGATCTACCTGGAGCGCAAGATCATCGACCGCTCGCCGTTCGAGACGCTTGACACACCCGGCGTCGGAGCGCTCCTGAAGCTCGCCGCAGAGCGCGGCCGAAGCGCACGCCCAAAGCTCAAGCTCGGCGTCTGCGGTGAGCACGGCGGCGATCCCGACTCGATCGAGTTCTTCGAGGGGGCCGGCATCGATTACGTCTCCTGCTCACCGTTCAGGGTGCCCGTCGCGCGCGTCGCTGCAGCGCAGTCCGCGATCCGCGCGCGCGCCGGCTCGCCGCCGGATCAGGGCTGAGCGCGCCGGCTGACCGCCGGATCAGGCCTGCGCGCGCCGGCGAGCCTGGTCGCGGTAGCGGCGGTATTCGGAGCGCTCAGGCCGCAGGCAGGCCGCAATCGCCAGCGGTCTGCAGGCCTCGCGATGGCGGCCGAGTTGCTGCAACGAGCGACCGAGGCAGAACAGCGCATAGTCGTTCGTCGGCGCCGCGCGGGCAACCGCGTCGAACTCCTCCACCGCCTCGCTGTAGCGGCCGGTGTGAAACAACGCGCGGCCGAGCTCCTCGCGCACCGAGCTCTTATCGGGGTGCATGTCGCGTGCACGCCTGAGCGGGATCGCCGCAGCGTCGTAATCCCCATGACTCAGCAGCTCCTGGCCGCGCCGGTACAGCTCATAAGCGTTGTCCATTCCATTCAGGTTACGCAACGCGGCAAGCCCCCCGGTGAACGGCTACGCTGCGGCTGAGCCGGCACGCCGAGCACGGAGGAGGAGCGAGCGTTGGACCTGAACCCAATGGGAATTGTCCGCTCAGCAGCGCGGCTTGGTGCTGCGGCGCAGAACGCGATGGAAATCGCCCGGTTCGGCGGCCTCGACACCGGCGAGGAGGGATTTCCGTTCGAGGTCGTAGCTGAGCAGCCCGTCTACAAGCTTCGCCACTACTTCCTCGGAGCCGCGACGAAGCGCCCACCGTTGATCCTAGTGCCGCCGTTGATGCTTTCCGCCGAGGTCTACGACGTCGCCCCCACGACGAGCGCCGTGGCGATTCTGTCGCGGTGCGGCGTCGACCCCTGGGTGATCGATTTCGGCGCGCCCGAACAGCAGGAGGGCGGGCTCGAGCGGACGCTCGACGACCACGTGCTCGCAGTGAGCGACGCAATCGACCGGGTTCGCAAGCACTGCGGGCGCGACGTTCACCTCGGCGGCTACTCCCAGGGGGGAATGTTCTGCTACCAGGCCGCCGCCTACCGCCGCTCAAGAAACGTGAAGAGCGTGATCACGTTCGGGAGTCCGGTCGACACCCAGGCCGCGATGCCGTTCGGGCTGCCCGCCGAGGCCGCCAGCGCCGCAGCGTTCCTCGCCGAGCACATCATCGCCGGGCGGGCAATCCCGGCGTGGGTGAGCCGCGCCGGCTTTCGTATGCTCGATCCCGTCAAGTCGCTGCGCCAGCGCGCTGATTTCCTGCTCCAGCTGCACGACCGCGAGGCACTGCTGCCACGAGAGAACCAGCGGCGCTTCCTCGAGCGGGAGGGATGGGTTGCCTGGCCCGGCCCCGCGATGGTCGACTTGATCCAACAGTTCGTCGCCCAGAACCGGATGCTCTCCGGCGGCTTCGTGATCGAAGACGAGCTCGTCACGCTCGCGGACATCACCTGTCCGCTGCTGTGCTTCGTCGGCGAGGTCGACGAGATCGCACCACCCGCCACCGTGCGCGCCGTGCGCCGCGCAGCCCCACGTGCAGAGGTCTTCGAGTCGTCGCTGCGGGCCGGCCACTTCGGGCTCGTAGTCGGCTCCGTCGCAGCGCGGGAGACGTGGCCTCGGGTGGCCGCCTGGACCAGCTGGCGCGAAGGTGGGGGCGATCGCCCAGAGGGCACGCACGAACTCGTCGAGCAGCCGGACCCGGCACCCGCACAACCGGGGGTACACCTCGGCTACGGCCTCGAACTGGCAGCGACCGTCGGCGTCGGCGTCGCCCGCTCGACAGTGCGAGCCGCGACGCAGAGTCAGGGCACGCTGCGCCAGCTCGCGGCAGGCGCGACCCGGCAGCTCCCGCGCCTGGCCCGCCTCGAGCGCACCCGTCCGGACACGCGGATCTCGATCGGGCTGTTGCTCGACGAGCAGGCGCGCCGCGTGCCAGAAGACGTCTTCTTCCTGTTCGAAGGACGCGGCTACAGCTACCGCGAGGCCAAGCGCCGGATCGACAACGTCGTGCGCGGCCTGATCTCGATCGGCGTGCGCCAGGGAGATCACGTCGGTGTGCTGATGGGAACCCGGCCGACCGCGCTAGCACTCGTCGCCGCCCTGAGCAGACTTGGCGCCGTCAGTGTGATGCTGCGCCCCTCGGGCGACACGCAGGCCGAGGCCGAACTGGGCGGGGTGACGCGCATCATCGCCGACCCAGAGAACGCGTCAGCCGTGAGCGACATCAGCTCCGTGCCGGCGCTGATTCTCGGCGGCGGCGGCGGCGCCCGCGATCTCGGCTTCGGATTGGTCGACATGGAGCAGATCGATCCCGACGAGATCGAACTACCGAAGTGGTACTCGCCAAACCCCGGTCGCGCCCAGGACCTTGCGTTCATGCTCTTCACCGGCCACGGGGACGGGCTCCGGGCAAACCGCATTTCCAACCGTCGCTGGTCGCTGTCGGCCTTCGGCACGGCCTCGGCCGCGGCGCTTTCCTCGACCGACACGGTATACAGCGTCACCCCGATCTATCACCCGTCTGGCCTTCTGACCAGCATCGGGGGCGCCGTCGCCGGCGGCTCGCGGCTCGCGCTCGCCAGCAGCTTTGACCCCTCCACGTTCTGGGACGAGGTCCGCCGCTACGGCGTGACCGTGGTTTCCTACACCTGGACCCTGCTGCGCGAGCTCGTCGCCGCGCCGCCCAATCCCGGCGAGCGCCACCACCCGGTCAGGCTGTTCATCGGTTCAGGCATGCCAAAGGGACTGTGGCGCCGTGTGCTCACACGCTACGCGCCCGCGGGCGTGCTCGAGTTCTACGCCTCGACAGAGGGCCAGGCCGTGCTCGCGAACACCTCGGGCAAGAAGATCGGCGCCAAGGGCCGTCCGCTCCCCGGCAGCGCCGCCGTTCGCATCGCTGCGTACGACCTCGCGGCGGAGCGCCTCCTGGAAGGACCCGACGGATTCGCAGTGCAGTGCAGGCCCAACGAGCCCGGCATGCTGCTCGCGCGGGTCGACCACAACCGCGGCCTCGTGCCCGGCACGCCGCTGCGCGGACTGTTCTCCAAGAACGATGCGTGGCTGGCCACCGGCGATCTGTTTCGACGCGATGAAGACGGCGATCATTGGCTCGTGGACCACGCCTCGGACGCGATTCGAACGGCCAGTGGCGTGGCGTACTCGATCCCGATCGAGGATGCCCTGACGGACATCGATGCCGTCGACCTGGCAGCCGTCTACGGAGTCGGCGCCCCCGCTCGCGTGGTCGCTGCCGTGAGCCTGAGAGCAGGACGCCGGCTGGACGGCCGCAGCCTGCGCGCCGCGCTCAAGCACCTCGAGCCGATGTGTCAACCGGAGGCCGTCAAGGTGCTCACCGCGATGCCGACCACCGGCTGGTACCGGGTCGATAAGCGTCCGCTGCGCGCGCAAGGGATGCCGCGAGCCGGAGCCCGCGTGTGGAGGCGGGACCCGGACAGCGGCGCGTACTCCGCGGCGCGGCGCAGCGCACGCGCGGCCTGAGCAGCTCCCAACCGTGCGATACGCCTTGGCGTCTAACCGCCGCGGGCGCCGCGCGTACTGCGCGGTCCGCCACGGTTGTGTCCGTGCGCAGGGTCGATACCGCTAACCGGGATTCGAAGCCGACCTGTGGCCCATGAAACGACCCCTGCTCCAACCGTGTCGCGGTCCGCGCGGCGCCGGCTGCAAATGGACGGCTTCCCCGTAGATTCCGTAACCTTGGCGCTCGAGCCGGTTTCTCACCTAGTGCCAACTCAACGAAAGGTCTTCGATGCGACGCCTCGCCCTTGTCGCCGCGCTTGCGGGGATGCTGCTCACCTCTGTTGCGGTCGAACCGGCCTTGGCCGCCGCTCCAGCCGCAACGACCGGTTCAGCGCAGGCCATCACGGCGTCGTCCGCGACGGTCGCGGGAACCGTCAATCCGGCCGGTGCGGCGACGAACTACTCGTTTCAGTACGGCCCAACGACCTCATACGGGCTCCAAACGGCGCCGCAGTCGGCTGGTTCGGGCACCAGCGCCGCTCCTGTCTCGGCCACGATCAGCGGCCTGACGCCGGCGAGCACCTACCACTACCGCGTCACGGCGACCAGCGGTGCGACCACCGTCCCGGGAGCCGATCAGACCTTCACTACGCCGGGCAAAGCCGCGGCCAGCGCGCTTGCGGCGGCAGTGGACCCGGCAGGCGGGAACACTGCGGTCGCGCTGAACCTGACGATCGGCGCCGATCCGGCCGGTACCCCCGCCGGTCAGGTCTCGACGGTCGCGGAGGCGTTCCCCACGCAGTTCTCGAACCAACTCGCATCGCTCGGCAGCTGTGCCGCAGCCAGCTTCAATAACGCCCAGGGACCCACGGCGGCCAACTGTCCGGACCGCTCGGCAGTCATCGGCGTAGGCACACTGGTGACTCGCAGCCAAAGCGGCAGCGACGCAACCAGCGACCAGGGCTTCATCGTCAAGACGACCGGCAACCAGGTCGTCTTCTGGTGGCATGCGCCTGCCACCGCCACCTCGCCCGCCAGCTTCGGTCAGGCGACGGGCACTGTCACGCAAGAAGCAGGACCATACGGTCCGGTCGTCAGCTACGCGTTCAACGCGCTCCCCGCCGGCGCCCGCATCAGGCAGCTCAATCTCACCTACCAGCCCGCCACAGCTGCCGCCAAGGCGCCGTTCGCGGCGAGCAGCTGTGCCGGGGGCTCGTGGTCCCTCCAGGCCAGAATCGCTTATGCCGGCGGCGTCCCTGCAGAGATGCCGGTCACAACGGCGCCCTGCGGCGAGGCTCCGCAGCCGTCGAAGCTTCAGCTCGCGCGCGCCACGCTGGACCCGGTGCATAACACGATCGACATCCTCGCGCCGATCAGTCGCCGGGCATCCGGGCGTGTCTCGCTCGAGCTCTTTGCCGCCCACCGACGCTTCCGGTGGACCGCCGCGATCAACTCCAACGACGGCCGAATTCGCAACCGCCAGTCGATCCCAGCCGCACAGGCGCGGTTCGGCACGGGCATCCTGACGATTCGCTACGCGGGGAACGCGGTCACCCGTCCGCAGACCGTGCGCCTGCGGGCAGCCAATGGCCAGTCCCGGCTCGACGCCTCACGGCCGACGCTCGTCGGCGCACACCTGCATGACCAGGGCACGGTCGTGACCAGTGCCCGCGGCATCGTGCGTGTCCAACTCGAGTATTTCTCCGGCGGCCAGACCACGACCCTGGAGCGTCACGCGAGGATCACGGGAGGTAGGTGGACGCTCGATGTCGACCTCACAGCCGCACAGCAGGCAGCGATCGCCCAGCGCCGCGGCACCGTCCAGTCCTACATCCTCTTCACCGGATACCTACCACGCCGACTGCGCGGCGAAATGGTCTCCTACCAAGTCCTCGACGCGCGGTAGGAAAGCCCTTCAGGACGAGGCCGAGCGACATCACAAGACTCAAGGCCAAGAAGTAGCCGCTGCGGAGCGGCTCAGTGCCTACCTGGAGCCGCTTTCTGTGGCACAAACTGTGGCGCAGCCACCGGAAGAGGCAGAAAACCCTGTCGTTATGGGGCTAGACGGATACCGCTACCGGGATTCGAACTATGCCCGCCATCGAGCGCGATTCCCCGCTGTAGAGCCAAAACAGCGGCCTAGCAGGAGAAACACCCCGAACGATTCTCCGGCTGAGTCCGCCTGAATCCGCTCGAATCAGAGGCTCTCTGGCGCGCGACTGGCGCACAGACTGGCGCGCGCAGCTCGGCCTCAGCCTACCGCCGTCAGCACCGGCCCTTGACCACTGAGCCGTGCCAGATAGCTGTTCGCTGCCGCCGCCGCCTCGTCGAGCCCGCCGGGCATCAGGTGCCCGTAAGTGTCGAACGTCATGCCGATCGTCGCGTGGCCCATGACGGCCTGCACGACCTTCGCGTTCGCGCCGGAAGCGATCAGCAGCGAGGCGCAGGTGTGACGCGCCTCATGCAGCGTGATCGGCACGAGCAGCTCCACGCTCGACGGATCCTCGGCCTGCTCGATCCGACGCTCATTCTCTGCGT
>JBPCQX010000178.1:0-5275 GCA_050997675.1 Solirubrobacteraceae bacterium | reverse complement strand
ATCGAGTCGTAGGCGAGCATCGCAGCCCCGAGCATGCCTGACTCAGCGCCAAACCGCGCAGCGACGATGCGCGCCGGCGGCTTTGCGCCGCCGCTCCTCGGCAGCGAGCGCTCTGCCGCGACGATGCGGGCCGGCTCGAGCAGCAGCTCGCCGGCGGCGATCACCCCGCCGCCAACGACGACGATGTCGGGGTCGAAGATGTTCAGCAGGCTGGCGATGCCCACGCCGAGCCACGAGCCGATCCGGCCGATCACCTTTAACGCCACCTCTTCGCCGTCGTGCGCCAGCTCGACTGCGAGCGGGCCGGTGATCGGACGGCCAGTCCGCGCGAGCGCGGACTGCGGGTGCTCCGCCGCCGCGAGCGTCGCCTCACGGACCAACGCGCTGCCTGACGCGACAGCCTCGAGGCAACCGCGGTTCGGGCAGCCCGCGCCGCAGATCGGGCCGTCCGCGTCGACGACCATGTGCCCCAGCTCGCCGGCCGCACCGCGGGCGCCGCGGTACAGCTCGCCGTCGATGATCAGGCCGCCGCCAATGCCGGTGCCGATCGTCAACATCACCGCGTTGCGGGCGCCGCGGGCCGCCCCGGCGCGATGCTCGGCGAGCAGCGCGAGGTTGGCGTCGTTGTCGACGAATACCGGCAGTCCTAGCCGCTCGAGCATCACATCGACGAACGGAACGCCGTCGAGCGGGAGGTGGACCGAGGAGGAGGCAACCCCGCGCTGCGCGTCCATCAGGCACGGAATTCCGAACCCAACGCCCACGATCTCCTCGCCGGCCTGCTCACGGACCTCCGCGACGACCCGCGCGATCTGGTCGAGCAGGGCCCCTGTGGCGGTGGAGTCCGCGGGCTGCTGGACGCGGTGGTGGACGCCGAGTTCAACGTCCACCACACCCGCGAGCAGCTTCGTGCCTCCCAGGTCGACGCCGATCACGTGCTCCGTGGCCATCACCCCATGATATTGCCGCCCAGCAGCGCCTGGTCCCGAGCACGCTGGTGCGGTCGGGGCGGAAGGTTTCGGTCCCGCGCGGGGTCTATTGTGGGGGCACGAGGGGGACCTACGAGGACAGGATCGCCATGACAGAGAAGATTCACAGGACGCGCGGTGCGCTGACGGCACTGCTGGCACTCGGCGCGATGTCTGCGGCCATCGCCGGCTGCGGCGGCGGCGGCTCCGGATCGACGAGCACCGGGTCTGGCGCGAGTTCGCCTGCGACGAGTACGCCTGCGACGAGTACCGCAAAGCAGTCCGCTCCGGCGGCCCCTGCAGCGGCGAACTGCAAACGTGACGCGGACGGCGACAAAGTCGAGCCGAGCGGCAACGACGGCGACGGCTGCGGCGTCTGACGGGGCGCGGCGACGGCTTTCAGCTCGAGCCGTCAGGCGCTACATTTGGGTTGCGGGGCCGCCGCTAGGAGTCCGAGCTCTTAGCGGTCTTGGCGGCGGCTGTTTTCGAGGCGGAATCCGAAGCGGAAGAGGAGGCCCCGCCCTCTCCGCTTGAGGAGGACGAGTCGCCGGATGAGGAGGATTCCTTCTTCTTCTCCGAGCTCTTGGCGTCGTGCTTGTCGGCGCCGCTCTCCGCCGATGCCTTCAGCTCGCGCGAGCGCTTCTTCGTGCCGTAGTCGGTGTTGTAGAAACCCGAGCCCTTGAAATGGACCGCGGGGGCGTAGAGCACCCGCTCGGCCGGAGCGCCGCAGATCGTGCACTTGTCGAGCGACTCCGCCATGATCGGCTGCATCAACTCGAAAGTGTGGCCCTTCTTGCACTGGTATTCGTAGAGCGGCATGGCTCGCGGAGTATATGAGCGCCCGCCGCGCCCACTACCATCCGCCGCCCGATGCCCGACACCGTCACGATGGAGAAAATCGTCGCCCTGTGCAAGCGCCGCGGTTTCATCTTCCCCACCTCTGAGATCTACGGCGGCGTCGGCTCGACTTACGATTACGGCCACTACGGCGTCCTCCTGAAGAACGCCGTCAAGGGCGCTTGGTGGCGCTCGATGCTCCAGCAGCGCGACGACATCGTTGCGCTGGACTCAGCGATCATCCAGCACCCCCGCACGTGGGAGGCGAGCGGGCACCTGGCGGGGTTCACCGACCCGCTCGTCGACTGCAAGGCTTGCGGCCAGCGCTTCCGCGCCGATCACCTCGACGATCTGGCCTGTCCGCGCAAGCCGTCGCAGCACCCCGGGGAGTTCGCCGACTGTGAGTTGACAGACCCGCGCGACTTCAACCTGATGTTCGAGACGACAGCGGGTCCGGTGAAGGAATCGGGGGCAACTGTCTACCTTCGCCCGGAAACCGCTCAGGGGATCTTCGTCAACTTCAAGACAGTGCTCCAATTCGCGCGCAAGAAGCCGCCGTTCGGGATCGCGCAGGTCGGAAAGTCCTTCCGCAACGAGATCACACCAGGCAACTTCATCTTCCGCACGCGGGAGTTCGAGCAGATGGAGATGGAGTTCTTCGTGCCCCCTGCCGAGGCGCAGCAGTGGTTTGAGCATTGGCTCGAGGTCCGCCGCGACTGGTACCTCTCGCTCGGCATCCGCGCCGACCACCTGCGGCTGCGCGCGCACGAGGCCGATGAGCTCTCGCACTACTCGAGCGCCACCAGCGACGTCGAATACCTGTTTCCGATTGGCTGGTCGGAGCTCGAGGGGATCGCAAACCGCGGCGACTTCGACCTCAAGCGGCACTCGGAGTTCTCCGGCGAGAAGCTCGAGTACTTCGACCAGGTCTCGGGCGAGCGCTACGTCCCGCATGTGATCGAGCCGGCGGCAGGAGCTGACCGGGCGACGCTGGCGTTCCTCGTCGACGCCTATGACGAGGAGCTGCTCGAGGGCGGCGACACACGCGTCGTCCTGCGCCTGCACCCACAGCTTGCGCCGGTCAAGGTCGCGGTGCTGCCGCTGCTGCGCAAGGACGGCCACCCAGAACTCGCGCGGGAGATCTACGGCGCGCTTCGCCCCCGCCTCCAGGCAGAGTACGACGAGGGCGGCTCAATCGGCAAGCGCTACCGCCGCCACGACGAGATCGGCACGCCGTTTTGCGTGACGATCGACCACGAGTCGCTCGCCGAGGGCACCGTCACGGTGCGCGAGCGCGACTCACTGGGCCAGGAGCGGATCGCGATCGACGCGCTTCTGGGCGAGCTCGAGGGCAGGCTCGAGGCGGATTGGGTCTCACCGAAGGGTGAAAGCTCGGCGCCGGACTGACCCGGCCCCGGCCCCGGACTCGGGGCACGGGACGATCCGATCGCCGCCGGCCGTCCCCGATGCCTACTTGACCGGCCCGACGCACGCGACTATCGTCATCTGTCCAGTGAGAACACGGGACGTGACCAGCCAGGGAGAGGCTCTACTCGAAACGACGTCGCTCGTCGGTGTGAGAGGGGGCCCCGGGGAGGAGGGTTTCAAGCTCGGGGGCGACGCTGTGGGGCAGGAGATCCGCGTCCGCGACGCCGTGCATCGTCGTACGCTGGCGCTGTCGGATCTGATCGCCGCGCTGGTCGCGATGTCGATCTCGGTGACCGCCATGCACGGCTCGCCGCTGACCGTCGGCTCGGTGGCGTTGCTCGCCGTGATCACGCTCAGCGGCAAGCTGACCGGACTCTACGACCAGGACAACCTCGTGCTGCACAAGTCGACGCTCGACGAGGCGCCGTTGCTGTTCGCCGTGGCGACCGTGTACGCGCTGATATTCGGACTGCTGGACCACGCATTGCTAGGAGTCGTGCTGACGCACGTCGAGCTCGCGGTGCTCTGGGGATCGCTGTTTGCGCTGCTGTTCGCCGGGCGCGTCGCGGCGCGCATGGTTTTGCCACGGGTGACACGCACCGAACGCTGCCTGCTGATCGGCGAGGCTGCGATGTGGTCGAAGCTGGAGCCCGCGCTGTCGGGCCGCGGCGGCACGCGGCTGGTCTCCCACATGTCGATCCGCGGCCGCGACCCGGGCCGCGGCGAGTCGCTCAGCGCAGAGATCAACGGGTGCCTCCCGCGGCTGCGCCGGCAGGTGCAGGAAGATCGCATCCATCGCGTGATCATCGCGCTGCGCGAGTCTGGCTTCGAGGACATCCTTGACTGCGTTTTCGCCCTCAAGCGGTTGGGCCTGAAGGTGTCGGTTGTGCCGAGCCTGCTCGAGGTCGTCGGCTCCGCGGTGGTGTTCGAAGACGTCGACGGCCTCCCCGTGCTCGGTATCCGCCAGTTCGGGCTTTCGCGCTCCTCGGCGATCGTCAAGCGCGCGTTCGACCTGGCCGTCAGCGCCGTGGTGCTGGTGCTGTTCTCGCCGCTGCTGCTCGCGATCGCCGTTGCGGTTCGCCTCAGCTCCGATGGACCTGCCTGCTTCCGCCAGCAGCGAGTCGGTCGCGACGGCGAGCTGTTCGACCTGATCAAGTTCCGCACGATGCATGAAAGCTCGCACGAGCTCCGCGAGCAGCTGCGCGAGCAGAACGAGACCGAGGGTCTGTTCAAGATGGCCGAAGACCCCCGCATCACCCGCGTCGGTCGGCTGCTCCGGCGAAGCTCGCTCGACGAGCTGCCCCAACTGTGGAACGTCCTGCGTGGCGACATGAGCCTTGTCGGGCCGCGGCCGTTGGTGATCGAGGAGGATCGCAAGATCACCGGCTGGGGCAGGCGACGCTTGCACCTCACGCCCGGGATGACCGGCAACTGGCAGATCCTCGGCTCGACGCGCGTGCCGCTGAACGAGATGGTCAAGATCGACTATCTCTACATCGCCAACTGGTCGCTCTGGGGCGACATCAAGGCGCTGCTGCGGACCCTGCCGCACGTGCTGGGCAGACGCGGGTTGTAGGCGGTGTCTGGCCGGACGGTCGATTGTCGTGTCGAGATGTGGCGAAGGGTATCCGCTCACGCCAGTTTCGCGACCGACTGCAATGGGTGCGGTCGCCCGTCGTGATGCCGGATTCGCCGACACGAAATCCGACGTCGTCCGCGGCTGGGGACCAGCAGCCCGCGTCCGGTGCCTGGATTCCGAGTGCGCTCCGTGACGACACGGTTTCCGGCCCGCGCGCGGCATCCGCGTCGGACCTCACCGAGCCCCCGCCTGGGTTCGAAGATACGGATGTGGGGCGCCCGGCGCGAGTGCACCGCAGACTTAGGACGGTCGCGGCAGCCGGAGCGATATTGCTCCTGCTCGCCATCGGCGGGTTGGCTGGATACGCAGCGTGCGGCGGATCCGCTGCGCCTAGGGTCGCCCGCGCTGCCCCATCGACGCGCCCGTTGCAACTGCGGGGGACGCAGCGGCCCTTCGTCCTCGC
>JBPCQX010000152.1:0-11337 GCA_050997675.1 Solirubrobacteraceae bacterium | reverse complement strand
CCCGGCGCGAGCAGCCCGCTGTTTGCCTCCTGGCGACTGCCCGCCGGCGCTCGCCAGCCGATCAGGATCGATTACGGCAGCGGCGTCCTGACGGTTCCCCTCGCCACACGGCCCGCCGCCCTCTAGGTGTAGTTCCTGAGGAGGTTGTTCATCCGGGCCTCCTTGGATGCTGAGTGGTGTCGAAGCCATCAGCCCAAGGAGGACACCGGATGAAGCTGCACGCTAACGCTCGTCTCAGCGTTAAGGGACGCGAGCTCTTGATTGATCGGGTTTTGTGGGGGGGGTGGTTGCTGATGGAGGCGGCCGAGGCCGCCGGAATCAGCGACCGCACCGCCGCGAAATGGGTGGGGCGCTTCCGGGCTGAGGGTGTTGCTGGTCTGGCTGATCGCTCCTCGGTGCCGACGCGTCAGCCGACCAGGACGCCTGAGGATCGTGTGCAGGCGATCGCTGCTTTGCGCCGGGTGCGCCTGACGGGCTGGCAGATCGCGGTCGCGCTTGAGATGCCCCTCTCGACGGTGTCGGGGATCTTGACGCGGATCGGGTTGGGCAAGCTCAGCCGGCTCGAGCCGCCCGAGCCAGCGAACCGCTACGAGCGTCGCATGCCGGGCGAGCTGATCCACATCGACGTCAAGAAGCTCGGCCGGATCACCGGGGGCGCCGGGCACAGGGTGACGGGCAATCGCGGGCCGGGGCAACGCTCACGCGGCGCGGGCTGGGAATACGTGCATGTCTGCGTCGATGACGCCACACGCCTGGCCTACGTCGAAGTGCTCGCCGATGAGAAGGCGATCACGGCGACCCTGTTCCTGCGCCGGGCGGTCGCGTTTTACCGTCGCCACGGCGTTCGGGTCCAGCGGGTGATGACCGACAACGGCCCCGCCTACGTGTCGCTCGCACACAAACTCGCGTGCACAGCACTCGGACTGAAGCACCTACGGACCAGGCCTTACCGGCCACGCACGAACGGCAAAGCCGAGCGTTTCATCCGCACGATGCTCGGCGGCTGGGCCTACGGCGCGATCTACCGCGACAGCAGCCAACGCACCGCAGCCCTCAGCGGCTGGCTCGAGGAGTACAACTACCGACGACCCCACGGCTCACTCAGCCACAAGCCGCCCGGCACCCGCCTCAACCAACTGAACAACCTCCACAGGTCTTACAACTAGAGGCGCTCCGGCGCAGGTAGCTGCGAGCCTGTGGGGGTGGACCTCTCAGAGCTGATGCGCTGCGCACCCTCGACGCGCCGCTTCACGGACGCGCACGTGCCGGACGCGACGATCACGCGGTGCTGGACGACGCGCGGTTCGCCCCGAGTGGCGGCAACCGTCAAGGATGGCGCGTGATCGTCGTGCGCGACCCCGACACCCGCCGGGCACTGCGCGAATTCTACGTCCCTCACTGGGACGCCTACATGGAGCGCACCGGCGGCGCCGCGGCCCTGCGCTCGGGCGCGCTGCCGCCGGGCCGCGAGCGCATGCTGCGTGCGGCGGATGAGTTCTCGCGCACGTTCGACGCGATCCCGGTCCATCTCGTGATCTGTGTTGACATCGGCGCCCTGGCGATCACCGACGCAGAACTCGATCGTCCATCGATCGTCGGCGGCGCGTCGGTGTATCCGTTCGTGCAGAACATTCTGCTCGGCTTGCGCGCCCGCGAACTCGGCGCCGCCTTCACGACGTTGCTGGTGCCGGCCGAGCCGCAGGTGCGGAAACTGCTGGCGCTGCCGCGAGAGATCGTGCTCGCCGGCCACATCTCAGTCGGCCACCGAGCAGATCCGTGGCCGCAGCAGCTGGCGCGCAACTCGGTGGATTCGTTCGCCTTCGCCGAACGCTACGGCGAGCCGTGGCGCAGCAGATAGATCTCGTCGGACTCGAGCAACCCGTAACGCACGCGGTCGAAGTCCAGCGCCGCGCGGTGGGTCCGCACGTCGAGCCCGCCTCCCCCGAGGCGCCGTGCGACGTCGCGGCCGTAGAGGCGGACGTGGTCGTCCTGTAGATAAGCCGCGGCGCGCTGGGCGGGAGTGCGCACAGCCGGATCCTCGAGCGTATCCGCGCGCCCCAGATCGACGGGCAACATCACGACAAGCGAGCCCCCGGGTGCAAGCACGCGCGCGAGCTCGC
This sequence comes from Solirubrobacteraceae bacterium, assembly GCA_050997675.1. GTDB lineage: Bacteria > Actinomycetota > Thermoleophilia > Solirubrobacterales > Solirubrobacteraceae > Palsa-513. Next base: position 9,217 of record JBPCQX010000152.1, on the reverse strand, counting down.
CCAGCGCCGCCCGCTCATCTTCGACGTGCTCGAGGATGTGGCTGGCGATGATCCAGTCGAAGCTGGCATCGGGCAGGTCGATGTCGCAGATGTTCAGAGACAGGGTTGATGACGTCGTTACCGGGTAATCGCTCGTGGCGTAGTCCGACACACCCCTCTGGGAGGCAATCCAGGCCGAGAGGGCATGCTCCGGCGCGAAGTGCAGAACGCGAGCGCACGGTGCGCGCTCGCGCGCTAGCCACAACCGCAGTAGGCGGTGGCGCTCCTGTGAGCCACATCCGGGGCAGATCGCATTCGCCCGGTTGGGGGCATCGGCGAAGCGAGCGAAGCTGCGCGCGCAGCACGGGCAGACAACCTGATCGCCGCGCAGGCGCAGGCGCAGCAGCCGCCTTCCGGCGGCCCCCCTCATCTTGCTACGCCGCCGTCTCGTGATCGTGAAAACCCGCGCCGACGTGGCGTCCGATTCGCCCCGACAGTGCTAGTGAGCGCAGCAGTGGTGCGGGGCGATAGCGCTCTTCGCGGTAGTGGCCGTGCAGGCCCTCGATCACGCTGAGCACGTGGTCGAGCCCGATCTCGTCGGCCCAACCGAGCGGCCCACGCGGGTGGTTGAGCCCGAGCGTCATCCCGATGTCGACGTCCTGGACGCTGCCGACGCCTTCGCCGACTGCGAACGACGCCTCGTTCACGAGCTGGCAGACGATCCTGCCCAGCACGAGCCCCGGGGCGTCGCCGACCCATTCGACGTGTTTGCCGAGTGTCGCGAAGAAATGCTCCGCGCGCTCGGCGGCGAGTGTCGAGGAATCCGCTCCCCTGGTCAACTCGACCAGCGCGGAGTCGGCGAGCGGTGGGAGGGCGTGGAAGCCAACTCCGCTGCCGCCCGCGTCGAGCTCGGCCAGCGGTCCGACATCACACAGCAGCAGTTGCGGGCCGCCCTGCGGCGGCGGTCCGCCGTCGTCGTCCTCGCCGACGCCGCAATCGATCACGAGGTATGGCACGGAGCCGTTTGCCTCTGAGGGCTCACGCGGATCCCACCCGGCCTCGCGCGCCGCCTCGCGCAGCTCACCCGCGAGTACGCTGTCGCCGGCGACCACGATCAGGCCGTCGCCCCCTCCTGCTGGCGGTCGCTCGGGATCCTTGGCCCGGTAGTCGCCCTCCCCGTCGTAGGAGTACCACCCGCGAGCGCTCTTGCGCCCGTGCCGGCCGGCGGCGACGATCTGAGCCTGGAGCGGTGACGGCCGCCACCGCGGCTCGCCGAAGCTGAGCTCGTAAAAGCTCTTGGACACCTCGAAGCCGACGTCGACACCGACGAGGTCTGAGAGCTCGAACGGGCCCATGCGAAAGCGTCCGGCCATGCGGCAGATGCGGTCGACCTGTTCGAAGGTTGCGAGCCCCTCGGTGACGATCCGCATGGCCTCGAGTCCGAACGGGCGGTTGCAGCGATTGACGAGAAACCCCGGGCCGTCAGCGGCGTCGATCACGCGCCGCTCCATCGCGCGGCCCGTTGCCCGGGCGAGCTCGAGCGCGTACTCGCCGGAAGCTGCCCCGGCCACGACTTCGAGCAGCTGCATCACCGGGGCGGGGTTGAAGAAGTGCATCCCGACGACCCGCTCCGGGCGTGCGGTGGCGGCGGCGATCGCCGTTACCGGGAGGGAGGAGGTGTTGGTCGCCAGCACGCCGTCGCAGAGCTCCGAGAGCGCGGCGAAGAGCTCGTGCTTGAGCTCCAGCCGCTCGGGAATCGCCTCGATCACGAGGTCGCACGCAGCGAGATCTGCGAGCTCCGTCGTGGTGCTGAGCCGCTCGCGCGCGGCCGCGGCCTGTGCGCGCTCGTAGCGGCCGCGGTCCAGGCCTCGCTCGAGCTGGGCGGCGCCGCGTTCGATCGCCCCCGGGAGCGGGTCGCAGAGCACTGTTTGAGCGCCCGACAGCGCGGCGAGCTGCGCTATGCCGGCGCCCATCGTGCCCGCGCCGACCACGCCGATGCGCTGCGCTGCCCCGGCCTCGCTCACGATGGGATCAGCGCATTGATGCCCGTGACCGCGCGGCCGATGATCAGCTTCTGGATTTGCGATGTGCCCTCGTAGAGCGTCGTCACGCGGACGTCGCGGAAGTAGCGCTCGACCGGGTGGTCATCGACATAGCCGGCGCCGCCATGGACCTGGATCGCAGCGTTGGCGCACTCCACGGCGGACTCGGTCGCATACAGCTTGGCGATCGACGTCTCCGTCGTGTTGGGCCGACCGTGGTCCTTGAGGAAGCCGGCTCGCCACACAAGCATACGTGCGGCGTCGGTCTTGACGACCATCTCGGCGATCATCGCCTGAACCAGCTGGAAGGAGGCGATCGGGCGGCCGAACTGCTGGCGCTCCTTGGAGTACTTCACGGACTCCTCGACGCATCCCTGGCAGATCCCGACGCAACCCGCAGCGACGCTGTAGCGCCCCGAGTCCAGCGCCGACATCGCGACCTTGAAGCCTTCGCCGACCGCCCCGAGCAAACCGTCGCTCGAGACCTCGACATCGTCGAGCGAGATCGAAGCGGTGTCCGATGCGTGCAGACCCATCTTGCCGTCGATTTTCTGCGCGCTGTAGCCGGCCTGGTCGGTGTCGACGAGGAAGCAGGCCAGTCCCTTGGTGCCGAGCGAGGGATCGGTCTGGGCGAAGATCAGGGCCACCTTCGCGTAGTTGCCGCTCGAGATCCACATCTTGGCGCCGTTGATCCTCCAGCCTTCATCTGTCTTGGTCGCCCGGGTGCGCTGGTTAGCGGCGTCGGAGCCGGTGTCGGGCTCGGTGAGCCCAAAGCAGCCGATCCACTCGCCGGTGCAGAGCTTTGGCAGGTAGTGCTGCTTCTGCTCCTCGGTCCCCCACTTGAGGATCGCCGAGCAGACAAGCGAGGTCTGCACCGAGATCACGGTGCGCATCGCCGAGCAGCCGCGGCCGATCTCCTCGACCACGAGCCCATAGGAGATGTAGTCGAGCCCGGCACCGCCGTATTCGCGCGGGACGATCGCGCCGAGATAGCCCTGCGCGGCGATCTGCTGGACGAGGTCGGTATCGAAGTGGTGCTCGCGCGCGTTGCGCGTTGCCCGCGGGACGACTTCCTTGTCGGTGAACTCCCGCGCGGTATCGCGGATCAAGCGCTGCTCGTCGGTCAAATCGAAGTCCATCTATCTCCTCTAGTCGATGCTCTCGATCACCATCGCCAGTCCCTGACCGACGCCGATGCACAGCGTGGCAAGACCGTACCGGAGTCCCCGCACGCGGAGCTCGTGGGCGAGCGTGCCGACAAGGCGCGAGCCCGAGGAGCCGAGCGGGTGTCCGAGCGCAATCGCGCCGCCGTTGACGTTCAGCTTCTCATCGGGGATGGCCAGTTCACCCGCACAGGCGAGCGCTTGGGAAGCAAACGCCTCGTTGAGCTCGATGAGGTCGATGTCTTCGATTGTGAGTTCCGTGAGCTCGAGCACGGCGCGGGTCGCGGGGATCGGGCCGATGCCCATGTAGGCCGGATCGACACCGGCCGCTGCGGTGCCCAGGATCCGGGCGAGCGGGGGGCGGCCGAGCCGCTCGGCGGCTGCGCGCGAGCCGACGAGCACGCACGATGCACCGTCGTTGATTTGCGAGGCGTTGCCAGCTGTAACGCTGCCTCCGGCGCGGAACACCGGCCCGAGCCGTGCCAGTCCGGCGAGGGTGGTATCGGGTCGAGGCCCTTCGTCGCGGTCGACGAGGATCGGCTCGCCGCGGCGTTGCGGGACCGACAAGGGCTCGATTTCGCGCACCAGCGCGCCAGATTCCTGGGCTGCCACGGCGCGCTGATGCGAGCGCAGCGCGAACGCGTCCTGCGCTTCACGCGCGATTCCGTAGCGTTCGGCGACGTTTTCCGCGGTTTCGCCCATGCCTTCCGTGGAGTAGCGCATCGCTGGGTTGATGAAGCGCCAGCCGATCGTCGTGTCGACCAGATCCAGGCCGCCGCGCGGAAACGCCCGCTCGGGCTTTAGCGCGACCAGCGGTGCTCGCGTCATCGACTCGACGCCGCCGGCGAGCACGAGTTGGGCTTCGCCGCAGCGGATCGCGCGTGCGGCCTGGCTGACTGCCTCGAGGCCGGAGGCGCAGAGCCGGTTGACGGTGACACCCGGGGTCGTGACGGGCAGTCCCGCCAGAAGCGCTGCATTTCGCGCGACGTTGCGGTTCTCCTCGCCGGCCCCGTTCGTGTTGCCGAGGATCACCTCGTCCACCTGCTCGAGTCCGTTGCGCTCCACGGCACGTCGCAAGGTGTGAGCGGCCAAATCGTCCGGGCGCACGGCCGCAAGCGCGCCGCCGTAGCGGCCGATCGGCGTACGCAGCGCGTCGAGGATGAAGGCGTCGGGCATGGCCTCGGACGCTAACATCGACGCCTGGTGAACGAGTTCACGTACATCGTCGTTGGAGGCCTTGCACTGCTGGCAGTCGTGCTGTTCGCGATCGGGCGCTACTACCCTGGCTCGGGGGCCGACGTGATCGACTGGCAGCCGACGCGCTCATACGAGACGGAGATGGAGCTGGAACTCGAGGACATCGGCCAGATGCTCGAGGCTCAGAACGAGCGTCGCCGTCGACGCGGTGAGCGCGAGCGTACGCAGGACGACGTCGAGCTGCAGGTGGCCGGGGACCTCGCTGATCAGCAAGCTCGAGCTGCGGCATACCGCTCGCGGGCGAGCGCGGAGGACGAGGATCTGGAACAGCTGCTCGAGATGTCGAACGCGCGCAGGCGCCGCCGGGGCGAGCCGGAGCTCACGCTCGAGCAGTATCGCGCTCAGCTCGGAGCCTGAGGCTTGGCGCGCATATTGATCGTCGGCGGCGGCTGCCGGGGCCTCGGCCTGGCGCGCTCGCTGCGCGGCGATGGCCACGCGGTGCGCGTCACGACCCGCACCGAGCGGGGTAGGGCGGCGATCGAACGTTCCGGCGCGGAGTGCTGGATCGGCACGCCGGACCGGATTGCGTCGCTGCGCTACGCGCTGGAAAACGTCACGCTCGTCTGCTGGCTGCTGGGCAACGCGAGCGGGGAGCGCGCCCACGAGCTGCATGGCTCGCGGCTCGAGTTCATGCTCTCGCAGACGATCGACACCACTGCCCGCGGCGTGGTCTACGAAGCGGCGGGGAGGATCGACGGTGCGGTGCTCAGCGCGGGCGCAGAACTGGTCGCAGAGCGCGCGCGCTACAACGAGATTCCCTTTGCCCTGCTCGACTGCGATCCGGCGGACGAGACGGCCTGGTTCGAGCGGGCGCGCGCAGCGATTGACGCTCTGCTGTAGCTCGAGGCGAAATCTGCCGATGAGCGGAGGATCATGCGATCAGCGCGTGGAAGCTATGGCTGCACGCTTGCCGGCCTGGGTGCGATCGCCCTGATCGGGAGTACCTGGATGACGTGGTACAGGTTCACGCTGCCGCAGTTGGTCCTGGACCAGGTGGACTCGCTGGCGCGCCAGCTCGGACCGCTCCTCGGCGGCTTCGCGCAGCAGGGCGCACGCGCGCTCCGGGATGCGGGGCCGATCGCTCTCAACGCCCATCAGGTCTTCCACGCGATTGACGTCGAACTGGTGCTCGTCGGTGTGCTGACCGTGCTGCTGGTGCTGCGTGCGCTGCTCGAGTCCCGGCCCTTCCTCAGCGGCGGAGACGCCGGAGCTGTCGCGGTCCTCGGCTCGCTGGCATGCGCTGTTGTGCTTTACCGCATGGTGAAGCCGCCGGGCCCTGCTGGCGTTCTGTCGCTCGGCGTCGGGGCATGGGTCGCGCTCGCGGCGTCCGGCTCGATACTTGGCGGAGGTCTGCTGATGCGCGAACCGGCTCTCGAAGCGTCCATTAGCACGGCCCCTGACTTCGCGGGCGCATCGTTCCAGCGCGCTACACTCGAAAGGACTGAAAACCGATAGAGATTCCCTCCAAAGGAGCCCGAGTTGTCTGAATACGCAAACGAGGTGCTGGTCGAGACCGCTTGGGTTGAGGAGCACCTCGGCGACGAGAAGATCCGCATCGTTGAGGTCGACGAGAACCCGGCGCTGTATGCGGAGGCGCACATCCCGAGAGCGATCGGATTCGACTGGAAGCTGGACCTGCAGGACCAGGTGCAGCGAGACTTCCTCGGCCCGAAGGAGTTCGGGGAGCTGCTGGGCTCGCGCGGCATTTCCAATGACCACACGATCGTCCTTTATGGAGATCGCAACAACTGGTTTGCCGCCTACACGTACTGGTACCTCAAGTATTACGGCCACAACGACGTGCTGCTGATGAACGGGCCGCGCGAGAAATGGATCTCAGAAGGCCGGGAAACCAGCACGACTGTGCCGGCGTACGACCAAACCTCTTTTGAGGCCAAGCCGGGCGATGCCGCGATCCGCGCCAAGCGCGACGAGGTGACTGCGGCGCTCGACTCCGAGACCAAGCTTGTCGACGTTCGCTCGCCGGCCGAGTTCTCTGGCGAGCTGATTTCACCGGCCGGCTACGAGCAGGAGGGCGCTCAGCGCGGTGGCCACATTCCGGGCGCAGCGTCGGTGCCGTGGGCGCAGGCTGTGCGTGAGGATGGGAGCTTCAAGTCCAAGCAGGAACTGGAGCAGCTCTATGGGGATAAGGGAGTGCTTGACGGAGCGCCGATCATTGCTTACTGCCGGATCGGCGAGCGCTCTGCACACACTTGGTTCGTGCTGCACGAGCTGCTCGGCAGGGACGACGTGAAGAACTACGACGGCTCGTGGACGGAATGGGGCAACCTGGTCGGCGTCCCGATCGAGCGTTAGTCAGCACGTTCGCGCGCCATGAGCGCGTGTCGTCCAAGCGGCTACGCCGCCCGACCGCACGCGCTCTGGCGCTCTCGCTGGCGAGCTTCAGCAGCGCAGCGCTGCGGCGTCGAGGCGCTGGAACAGGTCTTGGAGAATGCGGGCGGTGGCTCCCCAGATGACGTGTTCTTCGGCGACGTAAACGTCGGTGCGGAAGGAGAGACCCCGACGGGTGAGCGTGCGCCGCTCGTAGCCGCTGCGCAGTTCGTCCAAGGAAAGTTCGAGGACTGCGTCGACCTCGGTCGCTGACGGGAGCCAGGTGAGGCCGGCGTCGATCATTCCCACGAACGGATAGACGGCGAAATCGGTGGCGATCGTCGGCGTTGGCTGCAGTGCGCCGAGAAGCTCGACGCCGGATGACTCGAGCCCGATCTCCTCACGTGCCTCACGCAGTGCAGTGTGGGCGAGACTCTGGTCCCCGGGGTCGCGGCGGCCGCCGGGAAAGGAGATCTGCCCGGCGTGGTGTCGCAGGTCGGCCCGCCGGCGGGTGAAAACCGCGTGCAGCTCACCTGCTACGGAAAACAACGGCACCAGCACCGCGGCATGGGTGCGGCCCGGCACCTCGATCGCCTCGGCCTGCTCCGGTGCGAGCAGCAGCGCCGAGAGGCCCGGCATCAGGCGACCGCAGCCACGCGTTCGACCCGCTCGCTGAACATGACCTCGCCGTCGAGCGTGCGGTGGATCGGGCATTTCGCGGCGATAACGCGAAGGCGGTGGACCTCCTCCTCCGACAGGGATGGGGGCATGCGCAGCACGAGTTCGAACTTCGTTGGGCATCCGCGCTCGGCTGGCGAATACTCGCAGCCGACCTCGAGCTCAGCGACGTCCCACCCCTTGCGCTGCGCGTACATCTCCATCGTGATCGCCGTACATGCGGCAAGACTCGCTGCCAGCAGTTCCTGCGGGCTTGGCCCGGCGTCCTCGCCGCCGGCGTCGCGCGGCTCGTCGACGCAGACCTGATGCTCTCGCACCGCGACGACGTGCTTGAAGTTTCCGGAGCGGCGAGCGGTCGCCTTCATTGCGGGTCAGCCTTTCGGTCGAGGAATCAGCTCGGATGCTACTCGCTCACTCGAGCGGGCTGAACAGCAGACCGGTGAGAACCTTGGGGAAGAAATAGGTGGACTTCGGCGGCATGTTCTCCCCGCTTGCTGCGACCTCGCGAACCTGCTCGACCGGCGCTGCCCGGAGCAGGAAGGCGACATCGAACTCTCCGGACTCCACGAGCGCCAGCGCCTCCTGCGTGTCGCGTGCGTAGCCGAAGCCGTCCAGGTGGGAGATCGCCTCCTCCGACAGCCCGAGCGCTCCCTTGAGCAGCAGCGCCTCGAGCACCCCCGTATCCAGCGAACGGTAGGCGGCTGGCTTGTCTGCGAGGGCGCGATCGGCGATCTCCTGGCTCTTCAGCTCCAGCCGATAGGGGGTTCGATGGTGGGAGTCGATGTATCCCAAGCACAGCGGGCCGGCGCCGGCGGGAGGGGCCAGCTCCTCCCGCGGAACCTCGCGCATGTGGAAGTCGCGACGGATCGCGTCGCGCAGTGCCTCCTGCTGCGCGGGGCTCAGGCCGCGCGCGAGGCGGTGCGTGGGAAATACGCAGAGGCCTGGGTCCTCGAGCGCGACGAGGCACATCATCACGTAGCGGTGCTCGCCTTCACCACCGATCTCGTCGGCATAGACGCGCGCGGTTTCATATCGGTGGTGGCCGTCGGCGATCAGCAGCTCAACGCCTGAAAGCGCTGCCTGTGCGGCGGCGATCCGCTCCGGATCGGAGATTCGCCAGAGCCGGTGTCTCGTTCCGTCCTCGTCAGACACTTCGCCGACCGCCGGCATGTCGGACCCCGGCGCGACAGCGCGCCAGGCCGCGCCGTCAGGATCGGAATAGAGCGTGAAGATCGGCGACAAATTGGCACGAGTCGCGCGGGTCAGGCGCAGGCGGTCCTCCTTCGGACCCGGGTGGGTGCGCTCGTGGGGACGGATCCGCCCGGCCCCGTACTGCTCGACGCGCACGCGCGCAAAGAAGCCGCACCGCTTGCGTCGTTCGCCGTCGGGTCCGGTGTATTCCTGCTCCAGCGCCCACAGCGCGGGGCTCCGGTCCCGTGTGAGCACGCCCTGGAGTTGCCATTCCTCAAAGCGCTCCGCGGCCTCCTCATACTGTCTCTCGCCCTGCGGCAGGTCGATCTCCACGACGTTGAAGGGGGAGGCCGCGGTCAGCGCCGCCCGGCTCGCGGCGTCGACCACATCGTACGGCGGTGAGACGAGCTTCTGCAGCGGGCCGGCCACCTCCTGGTCGTAGTGAACGGCTCGGAGAGGCTTGATCTCGGCCATCGCGGGGGCGAGGCTAGCAGGCCCCCTGCACAGACCCGTACACTCGGCTGATCGGGGCGTGGCGCAGCCTGGTAGCGCACCTGCTTTGGGAGCAGGGGGTCG
>JBPCQX010000135.1:0-18002 GCA_050997675.1 Solirubrobacteraceae bacterium | reverse complement strand
CTGCTCCGTCGCTCCGCATATTCCTCACGCGAGAGCGCCGGGGTGTAAAGGTCTGCCTTGCCCTTGCGACGCCGGGTCAACAGGCCCTTGCGGTCAAGGCGCACCATGATCGTCATGTACGTCGTGTAGGCCCGTGGTTTCGTCGCCTGTTCGTTCAGCGAGCCCATCACGTCACGGACGGAGCATTCCCCGCGTAGCCAGACCTCGCTCATCACCTCGGCTTCGAGTTCATGGAGCGCCGGCGGGCGGTCCTGACGGCTGCGTGGCGACATCGGACGACACTACTACATGATGTCGTGGATCCGCCAAGGCAGAGTCAAGACGCTTTGCGCGGGTCGTGGTCGTTGATTGGGTCTGCGCGACGCAGTCCGGGCGCCGTTGATCCGCGCGAGCCGCGCCCGACGTACACCCCCCACATGAACCTCCAGCCTCTCCTGCGCCGGCCGACCATCCTGATCGCACCGCTAGTCGCGGCGATCATCGTCGCCGCCGCCGGGCTCGCACTCCGCACCGGAACCCCGAACGCGGGGCCCGCGAAGGTGGTCGCCGCAGGCCCCGCTGCGGTCGCGATCAAGAACTACCTGTTCGCGCCGGCCAAGCTCACGGTGAAGGTAGGCACCAGAGTCACCTTCACCAACAGCGACAGCACTCCGCACACCGCGACGGCGGACGCGGGCGGCACCTTCGACACGGGCTCGATCGCGACCGGGCAGGCAAAGCCGGTCAGCTTCAACAAGTCCGGCACATTCACCTACCACTGCGCCTTCCACGCCTTCATGACCGGCGTGGTCACCGTCAACTGAGAACCCGATGGCCAAGCATCGACCTGACACCCTCCGCATCCTCGCTGCCGCGCTGCTGCTGCTCGTCGGCGCGGTCCATTTTCAGCAGTACGTCACCACGCTGGGCCACGTGCCGACGATCGGCGTCCTGTTCCTGCTGAACGCCGCGGGCGCCGCCGCGCTAACAATCGCCCTGTTCAGCGCCGAGCCAACGCTCAGGCTATTGGCGCTGCCCGCAGCCCTGGGGCTCGTGATCGGGGCGCTGATCTCCATCGTGCTCGCGATGAACGGCGGCATCTTCGGCTATCAAGAGCCGACGTTTCGCACTTCGGTCACGATCGCAATCATCGCCGAGGTCGCCGCAATCCCGGCGCTCATCGCCTGCGCCCTCAGCGAACTCCACCGCATACGAAGCACGCCGGCCTGAGCGGGCTCGGCTCACACAGCAGCCACCGCGATGCGCCCGCCTCGCGTCGGCGCGAACGTGATCGCGCGCCGGGTCGTGCCCTCCGCCCTGGTGCGTGAGCCGGCCGGGCGGACGCGCAGCGAGCGAAACACCTCGCCGAGAACTGCTTGCATCTCGAACAAGGCGAAGCTCGCCCCCAGGCAGCGCCGAACGCCGCCGCCAAAAGGAATCCACTCATATGTCCCCGGAGCGCCGTCGAGAAACCGCTCGGGGCGAAACGCGAGCGGGTCGGGATAGAGGTCCGCTCGCCGGTGAAGCAGGTAGATCGAAGGAGCGATGTGAACGCCCGGGGGGAGCCGCCAACCGCCGAACTCCATCGGCTCCTTGAGCCGGCGCACAACTGCGGGCACGACCGGCCGCAGCCGCAGTGTCTCCTTGATCACAGCGTCGAGATATTCGCCGTCGCCGGACTCACCGGAGAGCCGTGCAAGCACCTGCGGCTCGCGTGTCACGCGCTCCAGCGTCCATGCCATCGCCGTCGCAGTCGTCTCGTGGCCGGCGACCAGCAGCGTCATCAACTCGTCGCGCAGCTCCGCGTCAGACAGCGCCGCGCCGTCCTCATCGCGGGCGGCCAGCAGCAGCGAGAAGATGTCCCCCCGCGCTGCGGAGTCCGGGTCCGCCCGCCGCGAGCGGATCTCCGCGAACAGCAGCTCGTCAGCCTCGGCCCGCGCCTTCGCAAAGCGCGCCCAGGGGCTGCCACGACCGGTGCGCTCCGCGGTCAGCGCCAGCATCAACACGCGTGAGCGGCTTCCGACCGTGTCGAGCAGGCGGCGCAGCGGCGGTCCGAGCTCGTCGAGGCGAGCCCGATCCTCGAGACCAAACACGGCGCGCATGATCACCTCGAGCGTGATCGCCTGCATCCCGGGGAGCACGGCGAAGCTGCGCCCACGCGGCCACTTCTCAATCTCGCGCGCGGCCACCTCGCGCATCATCTCGCCGTACGTGCGCATCCGCTCTCCGTGAAAAGGGGGAAGCAGCAACCGGCGGTGGCGCAGGTGCTCCTCGCGATCAAGCAGCAGCACCGAGCCGCGCCCAAGTAGCGGCTCGAGTACCTCGTTGCCCTCGCCCGCGTGCAGCAGCCGCGGATCGCCCGTGAACACCTGCCTGACCGCCTCGGGGTCGGACGTGACGACCAGCACACGGTCCTTTGCCGGACGCAGCGTGAAGTAGTCCCCGCAGCGCTCCTGGCAGGAGTCCAGGAACCGGGTCGGGGTCAGCATGAAGCCCACCTGCATCATGAAGCGGGAGAGGTCGGGGCGCGGCGGCAGCGCGCGATCGAGATCCGGGATGCTGATTGCTTCCATTCGACCCGAACAGTAGCCCCTGCGATCAACGGTGCCAGTCGCCGACCAGCGAGAGCAGCGAGACCGCGAGCAGCAGACCTCCGAACGTCGATGTCAGCAGCAGCGCGTTGCGCAGGCGCGCCCCACTCAGGCGCTCGCCATGCCGCGGCCTCCAATCGGCCCGCGCGGAGCGCAGCATCCGCGGCAGGTATGACAGGAAGTGCACCGCGAAGCACACGCCCCAGACGATGAAGCTGACCTTGTGGATCAGCGTCAGCGGCGCGGCGCGGTGGCCGACCAGCAGCAGCGCGACGCCAGAGGCGAAGACAACGATTGTCGCCGCGACCAGAGCGGGCGCAAGCACGAGGCTGAGCGCTGTCGCTGAACGCCGACTAAAGAGTTGATCGGAGAACGCTAATCCGCGCGCGGGCCGCCGCGACGGAAGCTCTCCCAGCCACGCAACACCTCAGCGCTTGACGCGGACGCGCGGCCTGGTCTTCGAACAACCCGCGTAGCGCCTGGTCGTAGTCACGCGCAGCCCTCGAGCGGTGAAGTCCACGACGCGCAACGTGTATCTCGCTGCGGCCGGGCGGGCAATCGAAACCCGCGTAATCCGCCGCCCGCGCCGGGCGAGCACGCGGCGGCGGTTGACGTACACGAGCACGCGCCTGACACGACCGTTGTTCTGGTGAATCGCAAACGAAAGCCTCGGCTTCGAGCACGACCGCGCGCCGGAGATCGGCGAGCTACCCAGAGACCCGGGAGGGGCCAGCGCCGCCGCGCTGCTGGCGGTGCAGGAGGCGAATACGTAGCAGCGCAGCGGCGGCTCGGCCTTGACCTCGGGGGCACCGACCAGGTTGAAGCCCGGGGTTGACACCGAGACCAGCCCGGGCGCTCCGGCGAGCACCTGCTCGTAGGCGTTCACGCTCGTCGGGTCGACCCCCGGCTGGTAGAGCTGAGAGCAAACCGCGCTCGAGACACGCGCGGGATCGGCGGGCCCCTGGTTGGTCAGCGCATCGATTGCAAGCGCGTAGGCGACCGGATCGACCGTGCCGACAGAGAGGTGCTCGTACACGTCGAGCGGGCAAACGTCCTGCGTCGCCACGTTCGTGATCACACCGCCGCCGGTGTGCAGCGCCGCGCTGGCACCCGGCCCGCTGTTGGGCTGCACGACCTCATCGGTGTGCGTGAAGATGTTGGTATAGGAGACTCCCGGGAACGTCTCTGCCGAGCTGTTCAGTGCAGCGATGAAGCTGGCGCCCGCACCCTGCTGCCAGACGGCGGGCGGACATCCTCCAGCGCACGTGCCTCCAACGACTGTGGTGCCGTGATTGGAGCCCGAGAAGCCGACCACATCGTCGACCATCGAGCGTGTGTCGGGCCAGAAGCGAAGCGCCCAGCGCATCGACATGCCGCCCTGGCTGTGGCCGACGATGTCGATTCGCCGGTGGGCCATCGCGTACATCGTGCGGATCGCGTAGACGAGGTACTCGCCCGATGTCTGGATGTCATCCAGCGTGTGGCTCGGCGCGGTGTAGGCACACCAGGGAATGCCGAGCGCGTTGAGCGAGCGCTCGTAGTTCCAGGAGTAGTTCTGGTCGGGCGTCACGCCGGTCGCGGGGTTCAGCAGCACCGGGGCGACGGTCGCGTTCTGAACGGCGGGCTGGCATTGAAGCGCCCCCGCGAGCAACGCCGGAGCGACGCTAAGCGCCGGTCCCGGCCGGTCCAGCGGCGCAAAGCTGTCCGCTCGCGCTGAGGTCGCGAAGAACGAAAGCAGCACGAGCGACAGAAGTCCTGATTTCAGCACCAGAGGAGCATAACGGCCCCCGGCGTGGACGCTGCGCGAGGCGACCCACGACCAGCCCGCTGGGCTCAGTCCGCTTCGTCCTCCCGGCGCTTGACCTCGCCCTGCGAGGGGTGGCCGGGCGGCAGGTCCACCGAGTGCAGCTCCTCGTGGAGTTCGTCGGAGTCACCCTGCGGGGACGGATCGTCCTCGTCGAGAAACGGCTGGTCGTCCTGCTCTTCTGCCATCGAGGGCTCCTCTACTCGGGTCTTACGAAAATAGCCGCAGTCGAGGATTCGCAAACCGCCGCGGGAGTCACCTCTAGCAGCGCGGGCCCAGGCACACCACAGCGAGTGACTGGCCCGGCAAGGACACCACGCGCCCGCGCGGCGCCAGATGGACAGGCGGAAGGTCCGGTCGCGCGAAGCCGACCGCGCCACGCGGATGCCAGCGGTACTGCGCGCGGCTGAGCAAATACTCCTGCAGCGGGCCGGACGACGGCATGCGGACCGTGGCACCCGCCTGCCCCTTGTTGATCAGCAGCACCGACACGCCGCCTCCGTCCGGGCGCGCAGCGACGTACGCGGAGAGCCCTGGAGGGTGCCGGTCGAGCCGCGCTGCGACGAGCTGCCGCCCGGGACCCCACCAGTGCCGGGCCAACAACTGCATCGCCCAGAAGGTCGCGTACGGCGCGAGCACGCGGTGGCTGGCGTCCGAGCGCAGCAGCGCGAGGTTTCCATACGTCGAGCAATGAGTTGACTCGCGGATCGGAGTGTCGGGCTCGTAGCCGTACAGGTACGCCTGCGAGCCGCCCTCGGCGAGGAAGCTCGCAGCGATGTCGGCGTCGATCAGCGCGCCCGCGAGCCCCACCTCGGCCTGGGCGGCAAACGGCGAGTAGCCGTACTCCGTGATCACCAGCGGGATGCTGCGCGGCAGCCCCGCCGCACGCTGGCGCGAGATCTGCTCCCGCAACAGTGCCGCCTGCGCGCGCACGTGTGGTGCGCTCGCACCGCAGACATCGTCTACCGGATACCACTCGAAAGAGAAGAAGTTCAGGCGCCCGATCGCATGCTCGCGTCGCAGTTGCGCGAGCAGCCGTGCGGTCCACGAGCTCGTTCCGTGGCCGTCGGGCCAGGCGCTCCAGTCGGGAATCGACGTCGAGAAGCCCGGGCCGCCAAGCGGCACGCCGTGCAGCACGCGCGCGAACCGTGCGTAAAGCGAGCCGTAGTCCTCCGGTCCGATCAGCTGTCCGTCGGGCTCCTCCCCCAACTCCAGCTCCGATACCGGGTAGCCGCGCCGGCGCAGCCAACGCAGCTCGGCAGCGGCGTCCTGGGGGGTTCCGTAGGCGATCGGAACCGGCACCAGGGCCCCCTTGCCGCGGGCCAGTCCACTGCCGAATACCGTGTCAAAGCTCGGCTGCTCCACCCCCCGGTCGAGGTCGCTCGCGCGGTGCCAGGGATCCGTCGAGGAGACCCAGATCACGCTCTGCGCGAGGTTGGAGCGACCGTGGCGCACCCAGTCACGCACACCGCCGCCGCCAAATCCGATCTCCCGCAGCGCGAAGCCCGCACGGTTGCGCGGATCGCCGCTTGGGCCCGTGTGCGAGCTCAGACTCATCAGCACGCGCAGATAGCGCACCTGCAACGGCGCCGCTGCGAGTGAGACGTGCTGGCGTCCACCCCGCGAGTGCGCGATCGACCCCCGCGGGAACTGCCGCCACGAGCCGAGCACACCCCGCGCGAACGTCGCGTTCTCGAGCTCCGCGCCGTAGCGCGCGGGCGGCGTAGCGCCCTGCCAGTACTGGATCTCGTAGGACCGTGCGTACGGGACTCCCCAGTCGAGCACCGCCGCATCGACCGGGCGCACAGAGCCAAGGTCGATCATCACCCATTGGGGATGGCCATCGAGGTAGGGGTTGCTCTTCCAGAAGCTGCTGCGGTCGCCGTCGTCGATCCGCGAATACCCATCGTTGCCTGCCTGGTCAATCGTGTTGCCGCGGCGCGGCAGCCGGTAGCCGTAGGAGACGCTGAAATGCCTGCCGGGGCGATCCGAGGAGGTCCAGTAGCCACAGCCGCAACGCGCGTCGCTGAATCGACCGACCGGGTTCCAGTGCCAGGCCTCCGAGGCCAGTTCGGTGCGCAGACGCAAGGCAAGCGGGCCGAGCCCCGCCGAGAGCATCGCGCGCAGGTTGCCCGCGGTGTAGATCTGGGCGATCTCGCCGCGGCCATGGCCGTCGACGCCAACGCCCAGCGGCTGCACTCCGGGGGCGCTGAGGACCTGTCCTGGATTCACCGTCAGCGTCGCGACGCTCGAAGCTCGGCCGCACCCCGCGACTGATGCAGCCAGCAGCATCACAGCGCCGAGCAAGGTGCTGCGCGAGGAGCAGCGCCCCGAGCAAAGGAAGCGCGTGGCGCTGCTCATCGACCCATCTCTCTCACTCCCGTCACTGCGAGCGTAGTGGTTCGCCCGCGCAATTGCCAGGCCACAGCCGCAGAGGGCCGCGCGCTACGGGGCTGCAGTCGCGCCGCTGCCCGCCGCCGGGCCGAGTGTGGCCGTCGGCGGAGCGAGGACGACAGGTGCCTGCGGGTGCGCCTTCGCGTAGCGGTAGGCGAACTTCAGTTGACTGAGCGTCTCGGCGCTGGTCGAGCCGCTGCCCGGACAACACGGGACAGTGCTTCCCGGCTCGCTGATGCCGATCTCAAGGTGCGGGGTGCTCGAGATTCCGACGATTCCGCAGCCGACCTCGGCGACGGGCTGGCCGGCGGCGACGTGCTCGCCCACGGTGACGAGCGCCGGAGCGGCATGGCCGTAGTAGACGAAACGCCCGGCGTCCGGCCCGCTGTCGAGCCTGAGCACCGGCGCATCGGGTCCGAAGCCCTGGATTCCAAGCTTGACAATCGTGCCGCTCGCGACCGCCAGCTCCACGAGCTGCGGGCCGCACGCGCCGCTGCCGCCACCGAGGTCAACGCCCTGATCCTGCGTCCAACTACGCGGTGACTCCACGGATCGAAGCGGCGTCAGCGGGAAGACCCAGCCTGCATCCGCGGAGGCGGAGGACACGGGTGGGCCAGGGCTACTGAGCGCCGCCGAGGCAGCCGCGCCGAGCTGGGCCGCCGTCGCCCTGTCCGAGCGTCCGCTGGCAGGCAGCCCGTGGGCCTTTTGAAAGCGACGTAGCTGGCGATAAGTTGGTCGGTCAAAGCGCCCCGAGAGACGAACCTTGAAGCCGGCCTTGGTAAGCAGATCCTGCAGCGTGCGCACGAGCGCGCCGTGGCTGCCGAGGCGCAGGCGATGCCCCGCCAGGGTGGAGGCGGAGTGGGCGATCGCCTGCGACTCGCCGCCGGCGCCCGATGCCGTCAGACGTCCCGCCGGCGGCCGCGCGGGCGAGGCGGAAGTGTCGGGCGAGGCGCCTCCGGGACCGTTCGCAGCAGCAGCTCCGCTCGCCCCGGCCCAACCAAACAGCGCCGTACAACAAGTCGCGGCCAGCAGCGGCCTGGAAAAAGTCATCAAACCCTTTGTGGTCTGCCTGCGGGGTTAGCTGCCGGGCTAGCGACCATCTCGGCCGCTTCGACGCACGCTGCCGTCGGATTCGCCCCAACTTCTTGGTTCCCCCGCTCCTGGGCACAGCCCAAGATTCGGCGTGGCGCGCACTCTAGCGAACCGCGCGGTGGAAATGTTGCAACGGTTCGACGCGGCATTCGATTCTCCTGCCTGGCCCGGCCGTCCGGCACAGCGCGCCCACAGCGCCATGCTCGCGCAGGAGCGTGCGCGCTACGCGGCGAATAGGTTTCTCAGCTTGCTCCAACGCCCAGTCATCCTCGCTTCTGCCTGCGCCCGCACCTGCGTCGTTGCGGTCGCGCTCGTGCTCGCGGGCTGCGGCACCTCAAACTCCGCGAGCACGGTCGAGACGGTCACGCAAACCGTGACGGCCGGCGCGCAGACGACGACGCCCCTGGGGACCCCGACCTCGACCACGGCGACCTCGACGCCAGCGCAGCGGACGCGCACCGGCGCTGCGCCGTCGTTCACGGGCGGCACCGCCGCGGGCGGTGCGAGCGCCGGCACGGGCTTGAGCTCAGCGGTGGCAAAGCTTCGCTCGCTCGGCTTCTCACCGCTCGCAACGAACACCTATAGCGCCGCACAAACCCTGCGGGTGCTGGTGGGAGCGCGCAGCGGCTCTGCGGACCAGCGCACGCAGCAGGCATTCTTCTTTGACGGCTCGCGTTACCTGGGCACCGACGCACACAGCACGAGCGCGGAGATCCGCGTCAGCGGCCAGTCCGACACCTCCGTCACGCTCACCTACGGGCTCTACAAGCGCTCCGACCCGCTCTGCTGCTCGAGCGGCGGCACGCGCAATGTCCGCTTCCAGCTCGACATGGGCCGGCTGATGGCGATCGACCCGATCCCCAGCGTTGCTGAGCGCCGCTGAGCCCGCGACCCACCCGCGCCCTAAATCCCTTCGCCCTGCTCGCCGCGGCGCCCGGCGCGAGCAAGATCCCCTACCTGCCGGGCGCGGTCCAGTCCACTGCCACTGGCGCAAGCCCCAGGACTGCCGTCCAGGTCGAGGGATCGGCAACGCCCGTGGGCGGCAGCCCTCGAGAGGACTGAAAGGCGCGGAGCGCCTGCGCCGTGGTCGCGTCGAATGTGCCGGTGGTCGGTGTCTGCTGTTGCGCTGTCGCGAGATGTTCCTGTAGCCAGACCACCTGGTCTCCCTTGGTGCCCTGAGCGAGCGGGGGGTAATCCTGGGAGGTGTCCACCGGCGCCGGCGAGCTGAACGACTGCCCGAGCGCGCCCCAGCCCGCATTGGTCGTCTCCTGCCAGTCCCAGAAGGAGTGCCCGCGCGCGCCGTAGGCCTGTGCCAGCTGGCGAAAATTGGCAATCTCACTCGGCGGCGTGCCGCCGTAGGTCTGTCCGAGGGGCAGGATCGGCCGACTGTAGATCTGGTTCTCGGTATAGGTGTGTGAGAACACGCGATCGACGCTGGTTCCGATCTCGTGCCAGTACATCTGCGGCATGTTCAGCTGCGCGCCCCCGGGGCCGAGGAAGACGGAATACGGGAATGACTCGTGGTAGTCGACGTATGGGAAGCCGGCGAGCGCGACGGGAAACGAGGGACCGATCGCGCCCCGCAGCGTCTGGATGTAAGTCTGCGCCGAGGCATATTTGGCTTCGTATTCGGCTTCGGCGTCGATGATCAGGCAGTCCGCGCCGTCACTGACGGCCTGCGCCCCGAGCTGAGCCTCGGCCGCGGGGTGCGTGCCGTACACGTACTGCCATGCGCACACGCGCAGGTTGCGCTGGTGCAGGGCCTGAACCAGCGCGGGCGTGAACTGCGACCAGAAGTTCGTCGAGCCATCCGAGCTCTTTACGTAGACGGTCTTGATCTGTGCGGATGCGGCCCGTGAGGCGATCGTGTCGAGGTTGCCGCCGTCGGATTTGCTGAGGTACCAGATCCACATCGCGTTCCCTGCGAAGACGGCGGCAGCGGCCGAGGAACCCTGGGAATTTGCTCCCCCCGCGGCGCCCGACGAACCCCTGCTGGGCTTGGGAATACGCTTGACGAGGATCGGACCAAACGGCTGTGAGCGCGGTCGGCCGGTGCTGACGATGTAGATCTTGCCGCTGCTCGCGAGGCCGGGCACGGGCGCGAGAAAAGATGAGCCGGATCGCTTCAGGCGGGAGTTGATCGTCTGATGTCGAGCCGCGCCTGCCTTTCCGTGGCGCGAGGTGCGTGCGGCCCGGCGGGGGTACACCACGCTCATCCCGCTCGTCAGGTGACGCCCGCGGACCAGCAGCGTCCCGCCGGGGAACACGGCGTGCGGGTTGTGCGCGCTGGGGCAGTACGCGGGGCCCCCGAGGCAGTGCGCGGAGACGATCTGCGGCACGGCACCGGCTGCGCGGCCGCGCCGCGTCGTGTGTCCGCGATGGGTTGGCTGACGCAGTGCCGCGCCGCTGCTTCCGCTGTTGCCGGTGCCTGGGGCACTCGCTCCGCCTGAGACGGCGGCGTAGGCGGGCGCGGCGACCAACACGGCGGTGGATGCAGCTAGCGACAGCGTGCGGGGATAACGACGGAGCAGCGGAGACCTCCTCGGAGCGTGCACGCAAAGCAGGAACACGGCAGGCGGATAAACGACGCGGTCCTCACTGATGGTAGAGGTTGTCTTCGCTCCTGTGTGCAAGAGGCGGCCCAGAGCTACGACGAGCGCCGCAGCCAGGACGGCAGCCGCAGGCCACCGTGTGCGCCGCGCGTGGACCGCGCGGCGTCTTCGCGGAGCGGCAGCGCGCCCGAGCGGCGCGCCCGCAGCACGCAGCTGGTGTGGGCGTGCCTGCGGCGCGTGGCGTCGCCCTCGGGCGCGATCAGCATGTGAGCTGACAGCGCCGGTAGAAACCCGCCGCAGATCGGACAGGTGTAGGTGGCCGGTTTGCGGTTGGCCGCTGGACGCACGGTCCAGAAAGAGGCGCGCTCGAGGCTCACCGCGCCTCAGGACTGGCGCGAGCGCACAGGCGCCGGGACGGCCGCGTTCGGGTCGGGCGCGGCACTCGTGCCCTGCTGCTGCTGCTGCGGATCCACCGGCTGTCCCGTCTGCGGATCCACCGGCTGTCCCGTCTGCGGATCCACCGGCTGTCCCGTCTGCGGATCGACCGGCTGTCCCGTCTGCGGATCCACCGGCTGTCCCGTCTGCGGATCGACCGGCTGTCCCGTCTGCGGATCGACCGGCTGTCCGGTCTGCGGATCCACGGAAACCTGTGGCGGGGCGGCTTGGGAGGGCAGCGGAGGTGCGGCCTGGACCGCTGCGATGCGCTTGCTGCTGAGCGCGGGATCGTGGCCCTGGGCGAGCTGCACGAACAATGCGAGCCAGGCGGCGGCGAACAGCGCGCCGCCGGCTGCCCAGGCAGCGCGGCGAATCGTGCGGATGCGCAGGCGTCGTTGTGTCACAGCGACGAGTATGGCGCGCGAAGCTAAGCGTCAGCTGAGAGAGTTGCGGTGCCGCGGAGTGCCTCGCAGCGCCCGATGCAGACGCCCCTACAACCCCATCGACCGGCCGACGATTTCGCGCATGATCTCGTTCGCCCCACCGTAGATGCGCGTAACCCGAGCGTCGACCCACGCGCGGGCCACCGGATATTCAGTCATGTAGCCGTAGCCGCCGTGTAGCTGAACACAGCGATCAAGCACGCGTCCCTGCGCTTCGGTGCACCACCACTTTGCGATCGCGGCATCCTCCGCCGTCAGCTCGCCGGCCCCCAGCGCGCGCACCGCGTCGTCGACGTAGGCCTGCGCGACATCGACCTCGGCGCGGCACTCCGCCAGTTGGAAGCGGGAGTTCTGGAACGATCCGATCGCCTGGCCAAACGCGCGCCGCTCGCGTGCGTAATCGAGCGTCCAATCGAGCCCGGCTCGCGCCGCGGCCAGCGCCGAGATTGCAATCGACAGACGCTCTTGGGCGAGGTTCGAGACGAGGTAGCGGAAGCCCTGCCCGGTTTCGCCGAGCAGGTTCTCGGACGGGACAAAGACGTCGTTGAAGAAGAGCTCGGCGGTGTCCTGGGCGTGCTGCCCCACCTTCTCGAGATTGCGCCCGCGGTCGAAGCCTTCAGCTCCGCGTTCGACGATCACCAGGCTGATCCCGGCGTGCTTCTGCTTCGGATCGGTCTTGGCGGCGACGATCACCAGATCGGCGTTGATCCCGTTCGTGATGAAGGTTTTCGTGCCGTTGAGACGGAAGCCGCCGTCGACGGCCCTGGCCGAGGCCTGCATACCGGCTAGATCCGAGCCGATTCCCGGCTCGGTCATCGCGATCGCGCAGATCAACCTGCCGTCTGCGATGCCGGGCAACCAGCGCTGCTGCTGACTCTCGTCGCAGTAGGAGAGGAAATAGGGCAGGCAGATGTCGTTGTGCAGTGTCAGCCCCAGGCCGTAGCTGCCGACCCCGGCGCGCTGAATCTCCTCGCACAGCACGGCGTTGAAGCGAAAATCGTCAACTGCTGCACCGCCGAACCGCTCTGGCACTGCCATTGCGACAAACCCGTGCTGCGCGGCGGCGGCGAACATCTCGCGCGGCACGATGCCCTCGGCTTCCCAGCCCGCGTAGTGCGGGATCACCTCGCGCTCCAGGAACCGGCGGAAGCTCGCGCGATAGTCCTCCTGCTCAGGGGTGTAGAGATCGCGCTTCATGCCGGCAATCGTAGAGGGCCGGTACCCTCCGTGGATGGCTCGTCGACGCATCTTGCTTTCCAAGGCTCGCCCGGCACGACGGCGCATGGCTGCGCACGCCGGTGACGACTACGGCGAGACGGCGAGTCCTGACTGGCGAAGCGTCGATTGGCGCGCCCACGTGCACGACACCGAGGTCTGCGGCCGACAGATCCGCTACGTCGACATCGGCGAAGGAGACGGTCCCCCGGTTGTGTTCATCCACGGACTTTCCGGCCGCTGGCAGAACTGGCTCGAAAACATTCCCCGCGTCGCCGCAGAGCGGCGCGTTGTGGCGCTTGACCTGCCCGGATTCGGCGGCTCGCAGATGCCTGCGGAGCAAACCTCGATCACGCTCTACGCGCGTGTCGTCGATGAGCTGGCCGAGCGGCTGGGGCTCGGCGCGGTCGCGCTGGTCGGAAATTCGATGGGGGGATTCACGGCAGCCGAGATCGCCCTGCGCCACCCTGAGCGGGCGGAGCGGATGGTTCTCGTCTCAGCGGCAGGGATCTCGATCGCCGAACTCTGGCCGACTCCGGTGCGGCTCGCTCTGAGCCTGATCGGTGGACGCACCCCGGCCAGCGGGCCACAGCGCCGGGCCGTGATTGCGCGACCACGCGCGCGCCAGATCGCGTTCGGCGGCGTGATGCGCTATCCGAGCCGGATCGCCGCCGACCTGATGTACGAGCAGATCTGCGGCATGGGCACCGAGGGCCTCATTCCCGCCGTTGACGCGCTCACCTCGTACGATTTCCGCAACGATCTGCGCCGCATCGACTGCCCCACGCTGATCCTCCACGGTCGGGACGACATGCTCGTGCCGATCGCCGATGCCAGCGAGTTCGAGCGCTCAATCCCCGGTTCCCGCACGCTGATCTTCGACGACACCGGTCACGTGCCGATGATCGAGCGCCCGCAGACCTTCAACGCGGAGCTGCTCGCCTTCTTACACGCCGGCGGTGGCGCCGAATTCACGCGCGCAGACGCCACGGCGCAGCTCGAGCGGGGCTGAGCTAGGCGCGGCGAAACCGATCAGCAGCGCGGGCCCGTCGCAACGGGTAACTGTGACAGAGGCCCGGACAGCTCCGCCCGGGTTGGCGCCGAAAGATCAACGCTGATCGACGCCGCCGGTGCGCAGGCCGAGAACAGATACAACGCGTGAGGAAGGCTGGCTGCCTCATATTCGATCAGCCAGGCACCGCGTCCGCCCGGAAATGTCACTCGCAAGAACGCGCGGGGCACGAAGCCGGGGCGCTTGCCGATCCGCGCGAATGCCAGCCGCGCGCGATTCAGCGCCGATCCCGCGGCGTGTCGCCGCATCTCAATCGTCATCGCATAGCGCGTGCGGTCGGGATCCACAAACGTCTCGCGCGTAACATGCGGCGCCGAGGTGACGCGGCCGCCCTGCCAGTTCTGCGGCACCAGCGTCACCAGCGTGGCGTCCCTGCGCACCTCGAACAAGCGATGGCTTGGGTCGGCCGCAGGACTGCTCCCCGACATCGCAACTGCGAACGTCACGAGCCCCGCAGCAAGCAGCACACCGAGCGACGCAGGCAGGTATCGCATCAGCGTCGCGAGTGCCCTCCGGCGGACCGGCTGCTGCGCCCCGCAGAGCGTGCACCGCTCAGCGAGCGCGTTGATCGACATGGCGCAGTTGATGCAGGGTCTGGTCGCCGGCACCGTCACTCGAGGAGAACCCTAAGGCCTCGGCGGCGCGGTCGTTAGGCTAGCTGTGGTGATGCCCGATACCCCCTCCACGACGATCCCCACCACGCCCGAGTCGCCAGAGGTGGAGCTGCGCCGTCTGTCTGCAGCCGTCGATGAAATCCGGCTGTTGATGCGGGTCCTCGTGGTGCTCGCGACCGTGGCGCTGATTGCGGCACTCGTTGCGGGGATCGTCGCCGCGAGCACCGCCGGACACGTGCAGCAGCAGCTCGGGATCAACTGACCCGAGGCCCCTCAGGCTAAGCCTCAGGCATCATCGGACCGCTGCCAGCGGGATCCGCGACGCCCGCCTCGAAGAACTCGTAGCGTCCGTCGACGAGCGCCTGCGCCGTCGCGTACTGGTCGTCGTCGTCGTTCATCCACAGCTCGTGGAAAAGCCGGTCGGCGCGGCGTCGTGCCTGACTGCAGAACAGCGCAGCGAGTTCATCGATCTGCTGCTTGCGATCCGGTTGCTCCCGCGCCAGCGTCTGCGCGTGGACACAGGCACTGGCGATCGCAAACAGCTCAGCTCCGATGTCGACGATTCGTCCGAGCAGCGCACCCTTCGTCTCGAGCCGCGGGCCGTAGCGGCCCATCGCGTAAAACGTCGAGCGCGCGAGCTTGCGCGAGTGGCGCTCCGCGTACCGCAGGTGCACGGCAAGCGGGCCGAACTCCGCGGCGTAGGAGGACGGCCGCTGCCCCTCGCCGACAGCGAGCTGCGGAAACCACTGTGCATAGAACGCGCCGGCCCGCGCGGCTGCCCGGGCCTTGTCGGCCAGCGACGCCTGCGCGGCCAGCAGGTCCCCCGCAACCTCGAGGTGCTGGTCGACAGCTTCGCGCGCGATCAGCAGATGCATGATCTCCGTGGAGCCCTCGAACACGCGGTTGATGCGCATGTCGCGCAGGAGCTGCTCGGCAGGTACGGGCTTCTCGCCGCGCCGCTTCAGAGACGCAGCGGTCTCATAGCCTCGACCGCCGCGGATCTGGACCATCGCATCAACGGCTTGCCAGCCCAGCTCGGATCCGTACAGCTTGGCAAGTGCGGCCTCGATGCGGATGTCGTTGCGCTTGTCGTCCGCGAGCCTGCTGGAAACCTCGAGCACCGCCTCGAGCCCGAACGCCGTACCGGCGATGAACGAGAGCTTCTGCGCGACGGGGTCATGCTTGGCGAGCGGGCTCCCCCACTGCCTGCGCTGCGACGACCATTCGCGGGCGATCTTCAGCGCATACTTCGTCGTCGCCGTGCAGATCGCCGGCAGCGACAGGCGACCCGTGTTCAGCGTTGCGAGCGCGATCCGCAGCCCCATCCCCTCCCCGCCGATCACGTTCTCACGCGGCACCAGGACATTCTCGAAGGTGGTCAGAGAGTTCTCGATCCCGCGCAGGCCCATGAACTCGTTGCGGTGCACGACCGTGATTCCCTCGGCGTCGGCAGGACAGATGAACGCAGTAATGCCTCCCTTGTGGCCGTCTGCCTTCGGCACGACCGCCATCACAACCACAACATCGGCTATCACGCCGTTCGTCGCCCACAGCTTGGTGCCCGAAATGCGGTAGCCAGCACCGTCCTCAGTGGGAATCGCCTGCGAGGAGAGCCGTGCAGGGTCTGAGCCGACATCAGGCTCAGTCAGCAAGAAGGCCGAGATGTGCGTGCTCGCCACCTTCGGGAGCCACTGCTGTTTCTGCTCCTCCGAGCCGAATTCCCGCAACGGCTCCGGCAGGCCGATCGACTGGTGGGCGGACAGCAGCGTCGAAAGCGAGCTGTGCCAGACGCCGGCGAGCGCCAAAGCGCGGTTGTAATACACCTGGGACAGGCCCAGGCCCCCATACTCGCGCGGGATCTTCATGCCCAGCGCGCCGAGTCCCTTGAGGCCCTCGATCACGCCATCAGGGATCTTTGCCTCGCGCTCAATCTCCAGCGGATCGACATGCTCCTCGAGGAACACCCTCAGAGCGGAAAGGAAGCTCTCCCCGCGCTCGATGCTGTCTGCGGAAAGTTCGGGCTGGGGATGGATCAGGTCGATGCGGAGGTTGCCGAGAAACAGCTCGCGGGCGAAACTCGGCTGCTTCCAGTCGCGCTCGCGACTCGCTTCCGCGACCTGCTTGGACTGCTCGTATGTGACCTCGCCAGCCATTGCGCGCAGGCTACCCGAATCCGTGCGGAGCGGAATCAACGAACGCTCGCGGCGATTCCCCACACGGTCGTGATCTGCTGAGCGCTCTCGAGCGTGATCAGACCCTCGCCGGAGTTGAACGCGTTGGGAGCGGCGGTCATCGGCTCGACACCCAGCCCCACGCGCCTGCGTGCGGGCTGGCCAAGCGTATCGCCAGTGAACAACATCAGGAACGGGTAGGACTCGCTGAGCCAGAGCGAGACCTCCCGCCGCGCGCCGGACAGCGTGACGCGCGCGAGTCCATCCCCGTCGCGTCGCAAGTCGCTGAAGCCGGTGTCGAGTTTCGTGGCGCCAATCGCGCGCGGCTTCGTGAAGTCGAACGGCGTCCCCTCGACGGGCTGCGAGCCCGTCGGAATCTGGCGCTCATCCGTCGTCATGTAGCGGGTGCCTGGCGCAGTCAGCTCCGCTGCGTCAATGGTATCCCCACCCAGCGTCAGGTACGGATGGGCGCCCGTGGCGTAGGGACACGGCTGAGCAGAGCAGTTGCGCGCATGGACGCGCACCGTCAACCCCTCGTCGTCCAGCTCGTATTCGACCCTCAGGTCAAGTACCCAGGGCCAGCCCGGCTGTGCATGCAGTCGCAGCGCGAGGGCCACGCTGTGCTCCGCGCGATCAACGAGCGTCCAGTTGGACCAGCGCACCAGCCCATGGATCGCGTTGGTCTGAGCAGGCTCGGTGAGCGCCAGATGATGCTCGTAGTCCTCCCACTCATACCTGCCGCGGTCGACGCGATTGGGCCACGGCAGCAGCAGCTGCCCGCGGCCACCGGTGCACACCTCCTCGGCTGCAAAGCCGTCGAGCACGTTCCACTCGCCGCGGGCGAAGGAGCGAAGGCCGGCGCCGACCTCGGTGACGGTTGCCGTGAACGGGCCGCGGCGGATCTCGTATTGCTCGCCGGTCGGGTGGGCCGCGCCGCTCACACCGCGACGCGGGCAGGGACCCAGCCCGCGGGCAGCGCGCCCGCGGGCACCCGCCCCGCGTATTGCGAAAAGTGGCGCAGCGCAATCTCAGCGCACGGCCTGCCCTCGATCAGGGGCTTCAGATCGTCAAGTGTCAGCAGTACGCGAACCGTCGAGCCGATCTGGAAGTCAGCGGCGTTCGGCTGCTCGGAGCCAATCGTGCCCGCCGCGGCAAGCTCGTCGATCCGGTCGAGCTTGGCCGGTAGGCCCGCGAGATCTTCGTGGAGTCGCGCCGCGGTGATCTTGTGATACTTCCACGAGGCTCTGACGTAGGCGATCGCGAAATCGGTGCCCGCTCCATCGAGCGGCTCGCCGCCACCGAACGTGCCCATCGCCTCAGGGCGGAAGTGCAGCGTCCCCCACGGCAGGCGACGTCCGAGATCCTGCAGCTCCTGATCGCCCCAGCGCTCGGCTTCGCGCACGGCATCGCCGCCGCCGAACAGCGTCGGCTCCGGCGCGAGCTGCTCGAGCCGCTGAACGATCGCGCGCGAGCCGTGCACCGGCTCGCCGTCAAACAGCATGCCGGGCACGGTGGAGTTCCCGTCTCCGTAGATCTTTTGCATCTCCTCGACGTGCGGCCCCGGGGTCAGCGCGACGCGCTCGTACTCCAGACCCTTGAAGCGCAGCGCCGCCTCGACGGCCATACAGGGATGCGAGGGC
>JBPCQX010000128.1:0-8955 GCA_050997675.1 Solirubrobacteraceae bacterium | reverse complement strand
ACGACCGGCCCCACAGCCGGCTCAACTACCGCACACCACGCGAAGTCCGTCAAACTTGGGACGACGCGCAAGGAGCACTACAAAAACATGCGGCCTAAACCGTCAACACCAACGGGGAGCGCTCCACAGGCGCCGCGCCCGAACGCAACTGCGAGTCCGAGCGGTCCAACCTTCCGGCCCATCCTAGAAGCGCCCGTGACGCTTGCGATGGCCGAACAGTCCACCTAACGGCAACACGAACAGCAGCGGCAAGAACAGAAGATGGCCACCCGAAACGATGAAAATGATCGCTGCGAGTACCAGTCCATAGAGCGCAAAACGCATCGAATACC
This sequence comes from Solirubrobacteraceae bacterium, assembly GCA_050997675.1. GTDB lineage: Bacteria > Actinomycetota > Thermoleophilia > Solirubrobacterales > Solirubrobacteraceae > Palsa-513. Next base: position 8,623 of record JBPCQX010000128.1, on the reverse strand, counting down.
TCCTATCGAACAATGTGAACGGTTGATCCGAGCACCCGCGGCGCTGGGCTCTCGGGGTCTGACCGGGTCGCGACAGGTCCGCCTTTTTGCGGACCTGTCGCCGGTTTGCCTCAAACGGCTAGGAGCGACTGCTCGGCTCGTCGCCTGTCAGTGCTTGCGCTGCTGCACGCACGCGTTCGGTTAGCGGCGCGCCGTCACCGCCGCTGGCAGGGCGATCCCAGTACGGATCGTGCGTGCCGGACTTCGCCAGCCCGCGACTGAGCAGATAGCCGACTGTGAGGATCGTGACGTAAAGCCATGCGCTCTTGGCGTTGAAGTAATCACCCGCGCGTCCGCCACCGATGTTGTCAGCCGCGATCAAGATCGCCAGCGCAACGATTAGAAAGACCCAGAACTCGCTGGTCTTGAGGAACGACTTAGTCTCCGTAAAGAGACGTTTTCCACGCGACTGCGAAGCAGAACCCGATGCGGATTGCGACAGGTCGCGACCGCGCCCCGAGGGGTCGATAGTGCTCATACTTTGGCTCCTTGTGAGTGAGAAGTGGGCGACAGGTCCACTCACGGACGATGTACGTCGGAGCTGGCCCTACCTTTGCGGCGGTGAGAGTGCGCACCCTGTCGTCGGCACCCTCAACTCAAGAGTACCCAACCGCCCGTCCGCCCAAACGTGTGTTCGCCGTCCAATCAGTCGCAGTGATTGCGGAGTGTCGGATAGGGTTGCGGCATGTCAGAGCCCGGAATGGCATCAAACCAAGACGAGGTAACGCCCCAGGCTCGCGTGTCCCAAGAGGTTGTTCGGACGATGAAGGATCTCTACGGGCGCGGCCCAACGCATGCCAAGACTTACCTCTGCGACGAGTACGTGTTCTGCGTGATGAGCGGCGGCCTGACCCGCGATGAGCAGACCATGATCCGCGGAGGCGAGCATGAAGCCGTCCGTGAGTATCGACTGCGCTTTCAAGCCGTCATCGCGCCGGAGTTGATCCGACGTGTCGAAGACGTGCTCGGGCGCAAGGTCGTTACGTACCACAGCCAGGTTCTGTTCGACCCTGATCGCCTCGTGGAGATCTTCGTACTCGACCCAGCGGCCGACGCCGAGCAGCCCCGGGTAGCTGCTACGGACCCGGAGTAACGCCGTATCGACTTAACGGCATCAGCAAGCACGCGCCCTAGCGGACCGACCTAGTTCGCGTTGCGCCGTCAAGGGTGGCGGCTCAGCGAGAGCCGCACGAGCACGCTAGCGCGCGCTCGGCTCTCCACACTCAACCGCCCTTGCTCGCGAGATTGCTCTTGAGCGTGTCGCTGGTGGCCTTCAGGGCCGTAGCATCGGCAATCAGGGTCTCCGTGGCTGACTTGGCCGCCGCAGCGCTGTTGGCGCGCGCCGACGCCGCGATGCCGCCAAGATCCTGCTCGACCTTGGCGAGATCGCTCTGGAGCGCAGCGAGCGACGATGCGCTCTTGGGGTCCGGCTTCAGCTTGGCGAGCTGGCCGACCTGCGAGCCGGCTCGTTGCGCCAGTCCACTGAACGCGACCTCGAGCTGGGAGTTGTTCTTGCCGCTTGCGCCCTGCAGCACGTTGCCGATGTCCATCTCGAGCCGGCTCAGGTCGGTGAGCTGGCGCTGGACATCGCTCTTGAAGTTGTTGGAGCTGCCGCCGCAGCCAGCCCCGAGCGCAGCGAGCGCGATGCAGGTGACGAACGTTGTCGCTGCTTTCGGAATCGGTGTCACGCTCCTTCTGATGATGTGCAGTGGCGGCTGTAGTGTGGCGGTTCCGGCAAGTGAGCGGTCGAAAGGTTCTTAGACGGCTCTTACGCAGCCGCCGCATGATCGCCGCCAGATGGCACTTCTTCACGCGCGGCGTACGGGCCGACCCCGCCCCTAGATGCTGGCGAGCTGGCCGAACCGGATCTTGCTGCTGCTCGCCGCGGGCGGGATCCTCGCCGCTGTCCTCACCGTGGGCCAAGCCGTTCAACTCACCGTCCGCACGCGACAGGTGGCGGTCCAGCGCGGCGTGGTGCAGTCCACTGTGTCGGCGACCGGCTCGCTGCAGTCGCCGCAGGCGATAAACGTGGGCTTCAGCTCAGGCGGCACGCTCACACATGTGTTCGTCAAGGTGGGCCAATCCGTCTTGGCTCACGACCTGCTCGCTACGATCGACCCGACCACGACACAGCGCTCCCTCGACAGCGCGCGCGCCGGCCTTGCCTCGGCGCAGGGCCACCTTCAACAGACGCTGCATCCCCTCTCATCGCCCGAGCAGCGCCAGCTCGACGTCGCGGTGGCGCAGAACCGCTCAACGATCTCCGGCGCGCAGCGCTCCCTCGTCGAAGCGCGCGCTGCGGCGCGCCAGGACAGGCGCAGTCAAGTTCTTGCCGTGGGGCAGGCGCGAGCGTTGCTCGCCAACGCGCGGCTGGCCGCCGCGCAGGACGCGCGGGGGCTCGCGGCTGCGCTCGCCCAGGCCAACGCCCAACTTGCCGCAGACCAGGCGCAGCAGAACATCGATCTTGCGGCCCAGACCAGCGCTCAGGCCACCGCCAACGCGGACGCAGCGAAGCTCGTGGCAGATCAGGCCAAGCAAACCGCCGATGGGTGCGCTCCCGCCAGCAGTTCGCCGCTCTGCGCCGCCGATGCCGCGGCGATCTCCCAGGACAACTCGCGCCTGAGCGCCGACAACGCGAAGATCGGCAGCGCGACCGCCGACGCAAACAAGGTCGCTCAAGATCAGAACATGGCGGCAACCGCTGCCAATAACCAGGCTGCGGGCGCAATCAAGGACGCCCAGTCGATCACGCAGGCCGATGGGGCGCATGCCGCTGCGCTCAGCGCCCAGAGCTCCGCGAAGCTGAAAGACGACTCGGCGGTCGCGATGGCCGCCCAGCAGCTCGCGACCGCGCAGGGTCAACTACAGGCGACGATCGCCGGCAATGGCGTCAAGGCGCAGCCGCCCAAGCCCGGGGATCTGGCGAGCGCTCAGGCCGGCGTGAAGACCGCCCAGTTGTCGGTGGCAGCAGCGCAGCAGGCGCTTGACGAGACGCAGCTGCGCGCGCCTGCGAGCGGGGTTGTCGGGAGCGTGTCAGGCGTCGTCGGAGAGACGGTCGGCGGCGGCTCCGGAGGCAGCGCCGGTTCCAGCGCGGGTGCCAGCGGCGCATCCTCAAGTGGCGGCGCCGCCGGGGGCGGGGCCGCCGCGAGCAGCGGCGGGTCGGCATCGGGCGGGAGTTCGTCGTCGTCTTCGTCCGGCACCAGCTCGTCCGGAGCGGTCGTATCGCTGACCAGCCTCCACGGACTCCAGCTCGCAGCGGGATTCAGCGAATCCGACGCGACCAAGATCAAGGTCGGCCAGGCCGCGAGCGTCACTGTCGACGCGCTGCCGAGTCACCAGATCGGAGCGCATGTGCTCCAGCTCAGCCCGACGCCAGGGAGCTCGAGCGGCGTCGTGACCTATAGCGCGGTGTTCGGACTGGATCAGCCCGTGGCAGGGCTCAAACCGGGGATGAGCGCGTCCGTCAGCGTGGTTGCGCAGCAGGTCGAGGACGCGCTCAACGTGCCGTCCGCGGCGCTCAGTCGCGGGCGCGGCGGTCAGACGGTATCCGTGCAGCAGGGTTCCAAGCAGATGCAGGTACCGGTGATCGTGGGCCTGCGCGGGGACTCCAGCGTTGAGATTCTGAGCGGCCTGCGCGAAGGCGAGGAGGTGACGATCACCTCGGCGCCGGTCGTCTCGGTTGGCGCGGGCGGAGGCGGCGGGGGTGGTCTTCCGACTGGCGGCGGTCTGGGTGCCGGTGGATTTGGCGGCGGGGGAGGCGGCGGGCTCGGCCGCGCCGCTCGAGGAGGCTGATCGAGCGTGCCGCCGTCGCCGCCGGTGATCGAGCTGCGGGGAGCCGCCAAGACCTACCGGCTCGGGGAGATCGCGGTGCGAGCGCTGCGCGGGGTGTCGCTGACGATCGAGCGCGGCGAGTTTGTTGCGATCATGGGCTCCTCAGGCAGCGGCAAGAGCACCCTGATGAACATCATCGGCTGCCTCGACAACCCGACTGAGGGCGTATTCCTCCTCGACGGGATCGATGTGCGTCAGTTTGACGACGACGAGCTCGCCGATGTGCGCAACCGTCGCATCGGCTTCGTTTTCCAGAGCTTCAATCTCGTCGCCCGCACTCGTGCGCTCGCGCAGGTCGAGCTGCCGCTTGCTTACGCGGGCGTGGGCCGCGCGAAGCGGCGGCGGTGGGCAGAGGATGCACTTGCCCGTGTTGGTCTCTCCGACCGCCTCGCGCACCTTCCCTCTGAGCTCTCGGGTGGCCAGCAGCAGCGGGTGGCCGTGGCTCGCGCCGTCGTGACGAATCCGTCGTTGATCCTCGCTGACGAGCCGACAGGCAACCTCGACAGCGGCTCGAGCGATGAGATCCTCGGGATCTTCGAGCAGATCAACAGCGAGGGCCGCACGGTGGTGCTGATCACGCACGAGCCCGACGTTGCCGCGCGTGCCGGACGGGTCGTGCGGCTCGCCGACGGTGAGGTCGTCGAGGACTCACTTGCCGCCGGGACACTGGACCTGTGATGCTCGGCCTGGAGACGGTCAGAATCGCGCTGCAGGGGCTGCTCGCGAACAAGCTGCGCTCCGCCCTGACGATTCTTGGCATGTTGATCGGCGTCGCCTCGGTGATCGTGCTGATCGCCGTGGGAGGTGGCTCCTCGCAGGCAGTACAGAGCCGGATCGAGGCGCTCGGCACCAACGTGCTGCTCGTGCTGCGCTTCGGGGGCTTTGGCGGCGCCCGCTCCAATGCATCGCAGCTCGGTCAGCTCACGACTGACGATGCAAAGGCATTGCAGGACCAGAGCACGGCTGCTGACGTCCAGAGTGCTTCCCCGATCGTCAATGCCAACTCCGCGACGATCGCGCTCAACGGCAATAGCTATTCGCCGCAGTCGGTGATCGGAACCACGCCCTCGATCAAGGATGCGCGCGCCTACAAGCTCGCCGCAGGGACGTTCTTCAGCGACGACGACATCAAATCCCACAACCGCGTGCTCGTGCTTGGGCCGACCGTGGTTCAGAACGTGTTCGGCGCCGCGGCCAACCCGATCGGCCAGACCGTGCAGGTAAACGGCGTGAATTTCCAGGTGATCGGCGTCACCCAACCGAAGGGCTCCAACGGAGCCCAGGATCAGGATGATGTCGCACTCGCCCCGATTACGGCGATGCAGGATTCCTTGACCGGCTTCGGGCCGATCAACCAGATCGTTGTACAAGCCCGCTCGCGGGGCCAGCTCGACGCGGCCAGCTCCGAAATCACCTCGATCCTCGACTCGCGCCACAAGATCAGCGACCCCACCAACGCCGACTTCCGCGTGCTCAACCAGGGCTCGCTGCTCCAGACCTCATCCCAGACGAGCGACGTGTTCACCACGCTGCTTGGTGAGGTGGCGGCGATCTCCCTACTGGTGGGAGGCATTGGCGTGATGAACATCATGCTCGTGTCGGTGACCGAGCGCACGCGGGAGATCGGCATTCGTAAGGCGATCGGGGCACGCCGGTCTGACATCCTCCTGCAGTTCCTGATCGAGGCCGTGCTCCTGTCGGTGCTCGGGGGGCTCGCGGGGGTGCTAGTCGGCGTCACGGCGAGCCAATTTCAGATCGCCGGCGTGCAGCCCATCGTGGCGACCTACTCGATCTTCCTCGCCTTCGGCGCCGCAGTTGCAATCGGGCTGTTCTTTGGCACCTACCCAGCCAGCCGAGCCGCATCGCTGCGGCCGATCGAAGCGCTGCGCTACGAATGATCCCCGACCCACCCGAGGAGCACGTCATGCCCGACGCGGACGAGAACGCTGCAGACACGTTGCCGGGACGCCCGCGCAGGCGGTTGCTGACCGCGCCGACCGTGACGCTGTTTGCGCTCGTCGTCGGCGTAGGCGGGTTCCTGATCGGCGTGCAAGTCCAAAAGGACAACTCCGGGGCGTCGCAGAGCAGTGCGGCTGGCGGCGGCGGTGCTGGCGGCGGTGGCGGGCGCTTGCGGGCCCTGCTTGCTGCCGGCGACGGTGGCGGCAGCAGCGCGAGCACGGACACTAGCGGGGGCGCAGGCGGCGGCCGCCGGGGGGTAGGGGGTGGGAGCGCAGGGAGCCTGACGCTCGGCCAGGTCGCGAGCGTTGACAGCAGCACCCTCTACGTCACGACCGCGCAGGGCGGCACCGTCGCGGTACACACGACGCCGTCCTCCCAGGTGACGCGCACCGTCGACTCCAGCGCGCGCGCCGTGCATCCCGGCGAGCAGGTCGTGATTCAGGGCACGAAGAACGCAGACGGCTCGATCCAGGCAGCCACCGTCGCCTCCAACGCGACCCCGGCGGGCGCGCTCGGCAGTGCGGCCGCGCTTGGCGGCACGGGAGGCGGCGGCGGACGGGGTGGGAGTGGCGGCGGCGCTGGTGGTGGCTCTGGTGGCGGCGCTGGCGGGGCCGGGGCCGTCGCGATCCCGAGGGGCGCGGTCGGCGGCCCGTGATCCGGGTTGATCGCCGCACGCGCGAGGCGCGAGGTGCCCGGGTCGGGCCGGCCGAGGCGCGACGGAGGCGTCCGGCGTTCAGCTCCGTTTGCGCAATGATGATCTGGCGAGCCCCCGTAGCTCAGCCGGATAGAGCATCGGACTTCTAATCCGAGGGTCGCTGGTTCGAATCCAGCCGGGGGCATGGAGTTTCCCGCTGACTCGGCGTTTGCCGCGCGATCAGATCGTGCCGCTCAACACCAACCCGCCGATCACAACGAGCACGAATGCGGTGACGGCGTTGCCCCAGCGATCGAGCCATTGGCCCCGGATCTCGTGGCCACCACGCGCGGCCACGAGTGTCAGTCCCACGATGGTTCCGATCGTGACCGCAGCGAAGATCACCACTGCGGCGACCGCGGTCGCGACGCCAACGGTGGTGGCGGCGAGAAACACGGGCAGGATCGTCAGGTCCGGCGAGGCCGCGGCGCCGAACGGCACCATCACGGCTGCCAGGCCCCGCGCCCCGCGCGCCTCCTGCCGCGCTCGGCCGCGTGGTTCTGCGCCCATCTCGGGGCCGTGATCGTGACCTTCGTGGTCGTGGTGCTCGTGCCCGTGTCCGGTGAGCTCCAGGATCACGAAGGCGAGTCCGGTAACAATCAAGATCGAGCCAATGATCGTGTCCTGCGCGCTCTGGACCGCGGAGCGGAACTGAAGTCCGATCGCGATGACCACGCCGCCGAGCACGATCGACAGCAGAACGTGCGCCACGCCGGCGAGTCCGGACAGGCGGGCCACCTTGGCGAGCGGGTAGCGCTGCGCGCGGCCGAGCACGGCCAGCGGTACCCAGTGGTCCGGGAGGATCGCGTGCCCGAAGCCGACCCCCGCCGCCGCGGCAAGCAGGGCCGGGGTGTTGGCGCTCACGGAAGCACGGCGCCCGATCTCGGGACCGCGGCTAGCCCCAGCCTGAGGTGCTCGGTGTGGGAGACCGCTGACTGCTCCATGCCAACGTCGCGGGCAAGGTCTCCGACCGAACAGGAAGCAATGCCCAGCCGGCTGAGGATCCTCACCCGGCTGTGGCTGTCGGGCCCGCATGCACTCCCGGCTCGGGTCCGATCTCGAAGGCGGGCAGGCAGTGTTGGGAGCAAAAGTAGTTAGTGGTCCCCGCAACTTCAATCGCAGCGGCCTTTCCGCGGTCGACCTTCATGCCGCACACAGGGTCGGTCGCCCCGCGGCGAGCCGTGATCGCAAACAGGCCGGCGAAGATGGCCAGACCGAGCAGGTTCGTGAACAGCTTGTAGTCGACCTTGATCGAGCCGAACACGTCGCCGCGAGTTGGGCGCCCGGCGGGGATGATGCCGGCCGTGCCGAAAAGCAGATCGACGATGAGCGCGGCGATGACCATGCATGCGAACATCAGGGCGACGATCCGGATCGTGAACGGGGTTCCGTAGTACTTGCGGTAGACGACGATGATCGGCAGCACGATCAGGTCCGCGAAGATGAAGGCGATCACGCCGGCAAAGCTGATTCCGCCGGACCATAGAACCGCGGCGAGCGGGATGTTGCCGACGGAGCAGACGAAGCTGAGGACGGCGATGAGCGGTCCGACCAAGACGTTCTCGATTGCCTTGGGGATCGGGGAGGCGCCCTTGAGGAACAGGCTGTTGAAGAAGTCGTTTCCGAGCAGCCCGATGAAGCCGGCGAGAAAGAAGCCGATCGTGATCTCCTTCCACAGCATCAGCCAGTCGTTGCGGAAGTTGTGGGCGACGTCAGACCAGGCCGCGGCCGACGTGAGCCGCTTGCGCCAGCTCATCCGCTCGCCCGCGGTGTGGTGCTGATGGCCGGCGTCTGCCGCTTCTGCGTGCTCGCGCGCCTGCTGCTCAAGTTCCCGCGAGACGAACACCCGCAGCAGCAGGCTCATGATCGCAATCAACACGATGCCGCCGATGAGTTCTGCAAACGCAAACTGCCACCCGATCAGTACCCAAAGCACAACCCCAAGTTCCAACACGAGGTTGGTCGAGGCAAACTGGAACGCGAGCGCCGAGGCGGCCGAGGCGCCCTTCTGAAACAGGCTCTTGGCAATCGCGATCGCCGCGGAGGAAAAGGAGGAGGAAGCTGCGCAAAAGCCAAGTGCGAGCGCAACCCGACTAAAGC
>JBPCQX010000127.1:0-11191 GCA_050997675.1 Solirubrobacteraceae bacterium | reverse complement strand
CACAGCCGGCTCAACTACCGCACACCACGCGAAGTCCGTCAAACTTGGGACGACGCGCAAGGAGCACTACAAAAACATGCGGCCTAAACCGTCAACACCAACGGGGAGCGCTCCACAAGGCCGGTCGGAAATGCACCCCTTTTGCGTGCTGGCGAGCTGTTTCACGCTCGTGCCCGCACGCGCAAGCTCAACCACCTGGCGACGGACCTCCGGGCCGTACCGACGTGGCATCTGTGGTGTCCTCCTGCCGAGAAACTCCAGCATGGCAACTCCACTTTTCCCGGGTCAGATCACCGTGTCTACCGAACCGGGGGGAAGTCGAGAATCGTTGTAGTGGTCGCACGGCGGGCAGCGGCTACCGAGGCTCGGGCTTGCCCTGCCGGCAGTGCGGGGAGAGCTTGAGGAGGTTCCGGAGTCCGGATCGCGGATCAGGTTCCGTTCAGCTGCTCCGCGCCGCGGCGATATAGAGGCTAGTGAGGTGCTCGACGAGCGCGGGCTGGTCGAGTTCGGTGCCGGCGATGCTCGCGGCGATCAGGGTCTCGGCAATGCCGCCGGCGAGCACGGCAGAGCTCAGGTTGAGCGCGGCGCGGTCGGAGTGGGGGTCGAGCGAGGTCATCAGGCGAGCGGCGAAGTCTGAGAAGCGAGTCAAGAGCTCCGCCCGGTACGCGCGGAGGTTAGGTGTGGCGAACGACTCCACTAGGGCGACGCGGACCTGTCGAGGGTCGTCGCTGAAGAATGCGATGACCGCCGTCAGCACGTTGCGAGCGCGCTCTTCCGGCGGCAGCTCGGACGTAGCCACTACGGCGCGCACGTCGCCCTCGAGGCGCTCGGCGATGGCGGCACACACGGACAGAAAGAGGCCTTCGCGTCCGCTGAAGAGCTCATAGAAGTAGCGCTGGCTTAGGCCGGCCTGACGACAGATTTGCTGGACGGTGGCTGAGTCCCAGCCGCGGCAGGCAAACGTTTCCAGGCCCGCGTCTAGGAATTGCACGCGACGACGCTCCTCGCGCTCACTCGCGCTCATTCCTCCCCAGACACGGCCCGCGGCGGTGCTCATGCCGAGCCAGCCCGGATACGAGGGCCTGCTGGTGGTGGGAGGATCGCTTCGGATCGCATGTTGAACGCAAGCATACAACTTGATACGGTTAGTTCTAGATGGCTCGCGTGCTGGTTCTCGCCGTTCTCCTGCTGGCATCCCTGCCGGCCCTATCCAACGCACAGACCTCGGCGTTGGGAATCCCCTGCACGACCCAGGGTGACGGCACCCGGGCCTGCATCGGCGATGGTCTGACAAACCGCGTCACGAGCTTCGACGGGGTGCCGCTCGATGTAAACGTCTGGCTCCCGCCGGTGTCTCTGCCCGGGCCGTTTCCAGCGATCTTCTACCTGCATGGATTTGGTGGCAGCAAGGACTCCTCCGGGGCAGACACGTCGCTCGCGCGCCGCGGCTACGTCGTCGTCGCCTATTCGGCGCGTGGTTTTGGAATGTCTTGCGGGCTTCCGGTCTCGCGCACCGTTCCGGCATGCCTGAGCGGATTCGAGCACCTCGCCGATCTTCGCTACGAGCCGCGCGACACCCAGCATCTTGCTGGCCTGCTGGCCGACAGCGGGCTCGCTGATGGCCAGCACATAGGCGTCAGTGGCACGTCCTATGGGGCGGGTCAGTCGCTAATGCTGGCAACGCTCAAGGACCGCATCGCCACGTCCGACTATTCGCTCGTTCCGTGGCGGAGCCCGCTTGGTAAGCCGATGCGGATCGCGGCCGCGGCACCGAACTGGGCGTGGTCCGACCTCGCAGAGATGCTGGTTCCAAACGGGCGCTCACTCGACTACACCACTGAAAACGACTACGGGCCGATGATCGGGATGCCAAAGACCTCCTATGTCGCTCTTCTTTCTGGCGCCGGCGGCGGCCTGGGGAACTTCGCTCCTCCGGGCGACCTCACGGACGATGCCGGGGATTGGATTGCGAACTTCTCGCTTGGCGATCCGTACGGCGCCTACGACCAGAGCGTCATCAACGAGATCACGACACACCACTCGGCCTACTACCTCCAAGACTCGCTCCCGGCCGCCGGCCGCGAGCCGCCAGCGCCGATTTTCGACAACACATCGTTCACCGACGACCTGCTGCCGCCAACGCAGCAACTGGTCTACCGCAACAAGGTCCTCGCCCAGTGGCCCAACGCCGAATACGACCTGCTGTTCTCGAATGGAGCCGGTCACCCGCGCGCAAGCCTCCAAGGCACCACCCCTGGGCTGGGACCGCTGCAGAATGCCTTCTGGGATCGCCTGCTCAAGGGCGCCCCGGGTACGCCTTTGGGTATCGCGACGTACACGCAGGGCTGCAGTGCCAGCCCGGTGAGCGGCCCGTTCACTACCGAGACTTGGGGCGAGCAGCATCCGGGGGAGGTGCGCTTCGTGTCGAGCTCCGAGCCGCAGACGGTCACGCAAACCAGCGATCCGGCGACGGCCGCCGCGGTGGATCCGATCGCAGACGCAGGCAGCAGCTGCGTGAGCGTGCCTGCTCAGGACAGTCCGCTTGGGGCGAGCTTTCGTCTGCCGCCTGCCGCCGGCAGCGGCTACACGCTGCTCGGCTCGCCAACGGTCATCGCGAAGGTTTCGGCCTCAGCCACCAGCGCGCAGCTTGATGCAAGGCTGTGGGACGTTGCGCCGAACGGGACCCAGTCGTTCATCACCCGCGTCGCCTACCGGCCTACGCTCAACGACCAGGGAAACCAGGTCTTCCAGCTGCACCCCAACGGTTGGCACATCGCCGCGGGCCACGTCGTCAAGCTTGAGCTCGTCGGGGAGGACTCACCCTATGTGCGTTTCTCCAACGTACCTTTCACGGCCACGATCTCAAGCCTGGAACTGCGCCTCCCAGTCCGCGAACAGCCCGGCGGCCAAGTCTCAACCCCGCTCCCATTCCTAAACCGAAACGGCTCCCCGTTGCCGGTCGGGCAGCTGGCGCCGGCGGCCGCGATCCCAACTCCCGGAGCGCCCCCAGCGGCCCGCAGGCGCGCCGCGTGCCGCTCCAGGCGCGTGATCGTGATCCATCTCCCAGGGCTGCACCACGTCGTGGTCCACGCCAACGGCCGGCTGGTGCGACGGCACGGCAACCGCGCGGTCATCAACCTCCGCGGTGTCCAAAGACAGGCGATCGTGGTGCGCATCACGGCACGCGACCGCCGCAACCGCGCGGTGCATCGCAAGCGGACATTCCACACCTGCCGCGCGCGACGCTGAGCGCCGAGAACACCTTCGGCGGGGTCCAAGTCCCGCGATCGCTGCTCGGTCTCTAGGCGGGGGATCCGGCGTCTCGCGCCGCGAGTTCGAGAGTGACACGCTCGGTTCGTGTCACGCCCTTGCCGGCAGGCGCGGATTCGTTTGCCGCTGGAATCGCTCAGTCTAGAGCGGGTGATCAGCGCTGCCTGCGGCGATCGCTTTCGCCCAGCGCCCAGCGCGCGCATCACGATCGCTTCCGCGACATAGCGATCGCGCCGGTCCGGCCGCATGCCCCGCGTGCCGGCGATGTCCGACTTCGAGGTCGACCCATCGACCGTATCGCAGAGGGAGCGTCGAACGGCGGGCCCGACCCAAACTATGTGTTCCGTGGTCATCTGCTCGACCTGCGCACAACGGCGTTCGCCCTGACCAACCAAGGCCACACGCTGGAATCGGCCTGCCGTGCGTTCGCTGTGCGGTTCATCAAGCGCGAAGTCCAGCACGGTCGCATCACGCCCGAGTACGTCGACTACAACCGTGAGGACGTGGGGGCGACCGCCCAACTGTTCGAGGCCGTCGTGACTGAGTACGCGCGCCACCCGATCGACCTCCAGCCCACAAGCCCCTACTCGCCCGCGTCGATCGGCAAGGCAAACCTGCGCGCTATGGGGGTCCGCCCACCACTTGAACGTCAGCCGGATTTCCCGCGCGAGCTGCTCGGGTCGGCCATGACTGCCTACTTCGGCGGCAGGACCGAATGCCGCATTCGGCGTGCGCCAGTACCGGTCATCTACCTGGACTTCCTCGCGATGTACTCAACGGTCTGCGCGCTCGTCAACCTCTGGCGGCTGCTGACCGCTGGGTCTCTCCGCGTGGTCAAGCACGAACCCGCACTGCTACAGGCTCAACTCGACGCCCTCACAGCCGACCAACTATTCGACCGAGACGCGTGGCCGCAGCTCGTTGGGCTCGCCTGGACTCAGCCGACCGGCGACATCCTGCCCGTACGCGCCCGCTACGCGCGCCGGAACCGTAACTTCGGTATTGGCGTCAACCCCCTGACTTGTGACGAGCCGCTTCCCTACGCCTTGCCCGACGTCTACGCGGCGGCGCTGCTCGGCGGCCGCGCACCAAAGATCGTGCGCCACATAACCTTCGAGCCCGTGGGGCGCACGCAGGGCCTGCGACCCGTCGCATTGCGCGGCGAAGTTGAGATCGATCCGCGCCGCGACGACCTCTTCAAAGCGCTCGTCGAGCAGCGCAAGCGCATCGCCGACCGCGACGACCTCCCCCCGGTCGAGCGCGAGTGGCTGAACGCGTTCCTGAAGGTGTTCGGCATATTCCACCAACTACGGCATCTACGCCGAGATGAACCGCCAGGAGCAGCCCAACGGGAAACTCGCCAACGTTGAGGTCCACGGTCTCAGCAAATTCATGTGCTCAGTTTCGGCGCCCGAGCAGGCCGGCGAGTTCTACTTCGCACCGTTCGCCGCCGTGATCGCTGCCGGCGCGCGGCTGATGCTCGCGATGCTTGAACGTCTCGTAACCGACGCCGGCGGGAGCTACGCGTTATGCGACACCGACTCGATGGCGATCGTCGCCACCCGTCGCGGCGGACCCGTTCCCTGCCCAGGCGGATCGCCGAACGCCGGCGACGGGCCGGCGATTCACGCGCTCTCGTTCAAGACGGTCGACGCGATCGTCGCGCGCTTCGAAACACTCAACCCCTACGACCCAGCGACGGTGCCCGGATCAGCCCTCGAAATCGAGCCCGAGAACTACCGCCCCGGGACCCGCACACACCAGCAACTGCACTGCTACGCCATCTCAGCCAAGCGCTACTGCCTCTACACCTCAATCGACGCGGCGAGCCGGTCCTCGTGAAGTGCTCCGAGCACGGCCTCGGGCATCTGCTCAACCCGACCGACCCCGACGAGGAGTCGCGCGACTGGATCAAGCAGCTATGGGACTACATCGTCCGGAGCGATGCACTCGACCTCCCGGTCGACGAGCCGCCCTGGCTCGACCGCCCAGCGCTGTCCCGAACGACTCTCTCCACACCGCGGCTGCTGCGTCCGTTCGAGCGCGGACCAGGCGGCGGCGCGGAGCGGCCGTTCAACTTCTTACTCGTCGCGCACGTCGCACCCCTCGGGCACCCGGTCGGCGCCGACCCCGAACGGTTCCTTCTCGCCGCGCCCTACAACACCGATGCACGGCAGTGGCGCAAGCTCGCCTGGACCGACACCTACACCGGCAACCGCTACCGCATCACAACCACCGGCCAGACCACCGCGGGCACCGTGCGCGTCAAGACCTACCGCGACGTGCTCAACGACTACCGCACACATTCCGAGCCAAAGAGCCTCGCCGCCGACGGCGCGCCCTGCGACCGCTCAACCGTCGGACTGCTCGGGCGCCGGCCCGTGCGCGCGCTCACGATCACGCACATCGGAAAAGAGGCCAACCGGCTCGAAGACCAAGAGGCCGGCCTCGTCCACGACCTCAACGACGTGCTCACCGAGTACCGCGACCCCAAGCACGACCCGTTCGAGACGCTCGTGCGACCCGTGCTGCGCGAGATACGTGTCTGCGAGGTCGCGGCCGCGGCTGGGGTCAGCGAGCGCACAATCAAGGCCGCAGGCGCCGGGACCAGACCGCGAGCAGCCGCAAGCGCCGCCCTCATAGCCGTCGCTGCCGACTACTCACGCTCCCAGCTGCTCGCCGCCGGGAGCGAACCCCCTCCCAACGACCTCGCTGCGCTCGCCGCCTACCTCGACGACGCGGCGCCCGCGGTCTGTCAGGGCTGCCGCGAGCCGCTCACCGGTCGCCAACAACGCTGGTGCTCAGAGGTGTGCAGGAAGCAACGCGAGCGCATCCGCCGAGGTGGCAAGTAGTCGAGCCCAAAACGCTGCGAGTAGCCGCAAGGTTCTAGCGGCCTCTCCTGTGCGCGGATGTCAGATCGTCGGCAGCCTGTCGATGTGGATCGCCAACCCGGCGCTGTGGCTGTGGATCACCGCCCACCTCCAGGAAGGCACCCAGCCGAAGATGGGTCCCTACGCACTGATGCTCGTCGGGATTATCTTGGCCTGCGTGGCCCTCGGCATGGGGATCAGCAGCGTACACCGCTACTACGAGCGCATCACCGGACGCACGCCGACGATCCGCGTGATCGTGCCGTGGCGGCGCAGCCTGAGAGATGGACGCAGCCGCGCCCCAGAAACCGACGGTCGCCTCCCGGTCAACGCCCTGGACGTAATCACGGTCATCTCAGTTGCCCTCGCACTCGCGACCTTCACAACCTGGCTCATCATGGTCAAACCCACCCCAGTCGGAATACCCGCCGGCCACGCCAAACAACAAAACTAGAGAACCGCTCCTCCGCCGGGGTCGCCGTCACAATTTCTGCCGCCCCGTCGCTTCGCAGATACCTCGTCGTCGGTGGCGATGCGCGGGATCGGAAGGGCGGCGCTTTTCGTCGACTCGCCGGTCAGCGCGGACACGTGGGCATGTAGCCGAGAGGGGAGCACCCTGAAGTCGGACGCTGTTCGTTAGCCTCGCCCCTCGGAGCGATGAGCCATCCCCTGCCCGCTCTTGAGCGTGAGGGTCTTTTCCTTCCCCGGCTTCGGCCCTCGATAATCACCGGCTAATGCCCGCGACCATCGACGTGCAGCGCACCGGCTTGGGCCCTCCGCTGGTCCTGGTCCATGGAGGCGTCGGCCGGGCTCACACGTGGACCAGGCAGGCGCCCCTGGCGCAGAGCCACACCCTGCTCCTTCCGGCGCGCCGCGGCTATCCGCCCAACGAGCCCGTCGAACGGCAGGACTTCGAGCTCGACGCCACCGATCTCGAGGCGATCCTGGATGCAGAGGGTGGGGCCCACCTGGCCGGCTTCTCCTACGGTGGTCTCGGAGCGGCGCTGCTGGCCGCCAGGCGCCCGGACCTGGTTCATTCACTCACGCTGATCGAGGTCCCGCTCTATTCCGCGGCACCGGACGATCCCGAGGTCGCGGAGCTGGCGCGGCTGGGCGAGACCTTCGCGGGCGATCCGGGGGCGATGGGGGACGCGGATCTTGACCGCTTCAGGAAGCTCGCAGGCATCGAGCCGATGCGCGCCGGAGATCGCCTTCCCGCGCTTCAGGGCGAACTTGCTCTCGCCAGGAACCATCGTTCCCCGCGCGAGGCCGACCCCGACTACGCCGCGATCCGCGGTGCGGGAATCCCGGCACTGGTCTGCTCTGGGGTCCACGAGAACGCCCTCGAGCGGCTCGCCGACGCCCAGGCCGAGTTGCTGGGCGGCGAGCGTGCCCTGCTCCCGGGCGCGGGCCACGCGGTGCCCAGGGCGGCCGGCTTCAACCAACGCCTGGCGGAATTCCTCGCCGGGGCCGCCGCCGGGCGGGCGTGAGCTCCGGGTGTGGCTGCTGATGTCAGCGACAACCCCGAGGACCACCAAATCGCGCGACCCACAGCGTTGCGACGATTGGGGAGCCAGCCATGCCAAGTCACGCAGCCCAACGGGCGCTCAACCTATTGTCGGATGGCTCTGGGTAGTAGGGTGAGAATCCGGAAGCGGGCATTGCTCCCGTCGGGGTCGTCCCGCGACTGGGGGAGCAGGTCACATCAAGCAAAAGGGAGACTCTCAATGAGGAATCGGACGTTGGCGGTGATTCTCACGATCTCGCTGTTCGTTGCCGTCGTCATCTCCGGATGTGGATCGAGCGGCAAATCAGGTTCTCACCATCGCGTGCTCAAGTCGGTCGGCGGCGCAGTGGTGATCCATCACGTGCTCAAGAAGCGCGGGTCGCATCACGCCGTGCTGAAGTCGGTGGCGGGTGGCGCGGTGATCCACCACGTGCTAAAGAAGCACGGCAGATAGGCGTCGTGTTGGTCCGGCGATGAGGTAGGCACAAGCTAGGAGACAGCCGCCTTGGTGGTTTGCTTGCTTGCCTCGAACGCTCGTCGGGCGCGTCGACCTCCGGGGGGTGTGCCCTTGAGTACTGCGACAAGCACGAAGAGGGCGGCGAGCGCAGGCCCGGTAACCGTCCGTGGGACGCGAGCCTGCCGTCGCGCAACGATCCCCAGGGATACGGCGACGGCGGTCGCTGCCCACCCCGCGGGTGAGACGGGGTCAAGACCCCAGCCAAATCGCTTCGGCCCAAACCAGGCCTTGCTGCCAATCAGTGGAGACGTTCTCAAGCCTCGGATCCGCGAACCACAATCGTTCTCGCTGCGCTATCAGAGGAACAGATTACTCTCACCCATTCTTCGATGGTAAGGCATCCCGGCGACGGAGTCGGGGGGGGTCATCTTCCGACCACTCGCCAACGTGGGTGTCGCACGACCACCACTGTGAAGCGCTCAAGCCCGGCTCACAGGCCCGGTGAGCCCGTCGCGGCGTCGCCCCCGTCAAAGGAGATGGAGCCCTGCACCGCTGATTAGCGTCGCGGCGGCGAGCGCCAGCACGAGGCTTACGTCGACCAGTCGCCGGTGCGAGCCGCGACGCCGCGCGTCCCTCCGGGCGCGGTCGCGGCGGGAGAGTGAGCTCAGGTAGATGTCGGGCGGGGGTGACACTGGGTGGCGCGTTCCGTAGGGCTGTCCAACCATCAGAGTGGGGCGGTCTGTTCCAGTCAAGGGGCGGGGACAGCATGAAAGCGCAACCTGGGCGGAAAACAGGGCTGCTTTCGCTGGGTTTGGCGTTCGCGCGGGTTGCCGGGGCCCGAACCCGGACGCAGCGCACGCGGCCCGCTGGTCACTGTGAGGGTGCAGCCGCGGTCCAGGTTCGGTGCGCTCCGCTACGCCCGTGGGGCCGTAGTGGCTCTCGGGCCTCGACAACGGGGCCTGGCGCCGCTCAGCCTACTTACCTCGCGGCGTGAACAGCTCGCTGGTGGCGAGCACGGCCCCCGAAGTGCGGGCTCCCCCCGTGACTAGCACGTTTCCCGTCTTTAGCAGTGTGGCGGTCTGATGCACGCGGCCGGTGTGCATGTGCGGCCCACGGCTCCAGTGTCCGCTTCGCGGACTGTAGAGCTCTGAGCTGGCGAGCGCTCCCGAGTCGTCGAATCCGCCTTCCACAAGTACGCGTCCGTCGGGTAGCAGGGTGGCATCATCGAATCCACGCCCGGCATGGAGGTCTCCGGTTAGGCGCCAGCGGTTGCTCGTCGGGTCGTAGAGTTCGGCCTTATTGGTGAAACCGGGCAGGTGGTCACCGCCCCCCGCTACGAGGACCCGTCCGTCGGGCAGCAGGGTCGCAGTGTGATTCGAGCGCCGCACGTGCATCGACTTGGCACTCGTCCAGCGATTCGTCTTGGGGTCGTAGAGTTCAGCAGCGTTTCGGAACACGCCGTTGAAGTTCTCGCCGCCAACGACAAGCACGCGGCCGTCGCGCAGCAATGTCGCTGTGTGGTGGTAGCGCCCGACTTTCAGCGACCCCGCTGGCGACCACTTTCCCGCTGTTGGGTCGTAGAGTTCGGCTGACGTGAGTGCTTTGCCGCCGCGGGCGAGCCCGCCGGCGACTAAGACCTTCCCGTTGCCGAGCAACGTTGCCGTCTGATTGTCGCGCCCGGTGGCCAGCGGGGCCGTGGCCGTCCACGTATCGGCGGCGGGGTTGAACAACTCGCACTCGCTGACAAACCCAGTCAGAAGGTTCGCGCCGCCCGTGATGAGAACCATGCCATTGGCTAGGAGGGTCGACGTCTGCGCAAAGCGCGGCACCAGCAGCGACGCGGCAGCCTGCCAGCGTCCCGAAACCGGATCAAACAGCTCAGCGCTCGTGCTGAAGCCCGCGGGACCGAACCCGCCCGTGGCGAGCACGCGTCCGTTCGGTAGCAGCGTGGCGGTATGAAACTCGCGGGCGCTGCGTAGGCGGTGGATCGGGCGCCAAGTATCCCCGCTCGCGAACGCCGCGGGGGACGCCCAAAGGACTGCGACAGCAATGAGCGCCGCAACGGGGCCGCCCGGACAAGGGCGGCGGCATGGAACGGTGGAAGAGGTCAAGGGCGCAACACGAGAAGGGAGTTTACGCGCTCGCGACCGACGCGGAGCCGCCTAGGGGTGGCTGCAGTGGCTTCTTCTATGATGGAGGCCACGATGTCCGAGGACCGATCAGAGGCCGCGCAGCGCTGGGGCAACCTGCCGTTTTCGCTGCGTCAAATGACCGTGGTCGCGGCTGCCCTGCTGGTGGGAGCCTTTCTCGGCTGGCTCTTGTTTGCGGGGCACGGTGGTGGCGGCCGCGGTGGCTCTCTGCGCCCCAGGGTCATTGCTTCAAAGTTTCATGCGGTGATGTATCCGACGCTCGGCTTGAGCGTCGCTGAGCCGGACGCATGGCAGAGCTCGGAGCAGCGTGGCGTCGTCAAACTTCTCAGTCCGGAGCAGTCTGTGTCGATCGCGATTTCGACACCAGCTGGAGCCGGCCAAGACGCCCAGCTGAGGCGATTGGATATTACGGACCTGCAGCGGTTGTTCCGCCCAGTGCAGCTGGTCGGGCGCCGGCGCGGCATTATTGGCGGCCGGTCGGCACTCACCACGGAATTGCTCGGCACCAGCCCGCGGCATATCAAGATCAGGATTCTCAGCACCGCCGTATCGAGCGCCTACCGCACCTACAGCATCCAAGCCTTCAGCGCCCAGCGTCCGCCGGCGCAACGGTTGCTCGAGCTGCGCGCCGTGCTCGGGTCGGTGCGCTTCTCGGCGCCAAAGAAGTAGCTCACTCGGGCAGGCTCCGCCGCTTGTTTCGGAGCGTTGTCCCCCTTCGGCAGGCAGGGGACTTGCGGTTCCGACGGCTTCCGGCCGCTGTCGCGGTGATGCGGGGGCGGAAGTAGAAGGTAGATGGGAGCAACGAGAGAAGTGGAGCGCTCCCCGTTGGTGTTGACGGTTTAGGCCGCATGTTTTTGTAGTGCTCCTTGCGCGTCGTCCCAAGTTTGACGGACTTCGCGTGGTGTGCGGTAGTTGAGCCGGCTGTGGGGCCGGTCGT
>JBPCQX010000093.1:0-24899 GCA_050997675.1 Solirubrobacteraceae bacterium | reverse complement strand
AGCGCACGATCGACCCCGCTCTCATGCCCATCGAGACCGCGGCGCCGGAGGTCGTCCTCACGACCGTCTGAGATAATTCACTCACACACCGCCGCCGCGAAGTTCCACGACGGACGGGACAACCTCGGGATCGGCCCGAAGACCGCTCAACGCCTCGGCGCCTTGGGCCTGCGAACGCTAGCGGCTGTGCGCGAGGCTGACGCGGCAGCACTGCGGGAGGTTTTCGGCGAGAACCTCGCCCGCCACCTCCAGGCACGCGCACGGTTCGAGGACGACACGCCGCTGCGACCGGTGCGCGAGACCAAGTCGCAGTCCAGCGAGCGCACGTTCGACTGCGATATGGCCGACCGCGGCGAACAGGAGCGCGTGCTCGACGAGCTGTCAGCTGAGCTGTGCCGCCGCCTGGAGGGTCGCGGGCTGGCCGGTCGCACCGTGGCGATCAAGATCCGGCTTGACGACTGGACAACCGTCACTCGGGCGCGCACGCTGGAGCGTCCGACACGTGATCCGGCCTGCGTGATCCCGGTCGCGCGAGCGCTCCTGCGGTCCTATGCACCGGCTCGGCCGGTAAGGCTGCTTGGCGTCCGGATCGCCGGCTTTGAGCCCGAGGGTCAGCTCGCACTCACGCTTTGAGGCCGCGCGCGCGAGCGCTCCTTCGACCCCGGACCCTGAGGCCAGGCCGATTACTCGAATCGAAAGTGACTGCCGACTTGCCCTGGCGGCTGCTCGCCGATCATTCCGATCGCCCCCGCAAGCGCCCCCGCGAGGCTCCTGCTGCTGCGCTCGATCAGCTCGGCGAGTTCTGAGATGGGTGTCGACTCGTCCTTGACGCCGTTCGCGTAATCCGTGGCGTAGCCGATCAACGCGTAGGGAATTTCAGCCTCGCCGGACAGCACCGTTTCGGGGCCGGCGGTCTGGCTGACGGCGCTGACGCCGCAGGCCGCGAGCATCCGGATCTCGGCCGCGCTGTTGAATCGAGGGCCGTCCACGTGCCCGTAGCAGCCGCCGTCGCGCATGCCGGGTGTACCACGCAGCAGGCATTGGCGTAAGGGCTCGGAGAACGGCCGCTCGAACACCCAATGGCCTCGTCCCGGCTCCCCGGGCTCGTACAGCGAACAGAGCGCGCCGTCGGGCAGGCGGTTCGCGAGGAAATGCAGATCGTCGAACACAACCATTCCGCCAAGCTCGATGGAGCGGTCGACAGCGCCGCACACGGTCGCGGCGAAGATCGCGTCCACACCTGCCTCGCGCAGCGCAAGAATGTTCGCGCGGTGCTCGACATGGCTGGAGAGCCGCTCGTGACCGGCGCCGTGGCGTGAGAGGTGAACGACTTCGATGCCGGCGAAAACACCGCTCGTGAGATCGACAGAGCCGTGACGCGTATCGGCCCGGAACGCCTGCCGGGGCTCGAACCCCGGCAGCGTGTGCGTCCCCGAGCCGGTGATGATCCCGACCTTCACAGCCGGGATCGTAGCCGTCAGCGCGTCGCCCAGATCGTCCCGGTGTCGCCGAAGCCAAGCGCTCGCTTGGTCGCGGGCGTTAGGTCGTAGTCGCGACCCGCCACGTAGGGACCGCGATCGATCACCGGCACACGGACGGTCCGGCCGCCGTGGCGCAACGTGACCAGCGTGCCGCACGGGAGCGTCTTGTTGGCGACCCCCTGAGTCGAGTCGTCCAGCGATCCGCCGCAGGCAAGGCTGCCGCCGGGCCCATACCACGACGCACCCGCCGGCCGGTAGACGTTGACGGCCCCGATCCGCTTGCGACTTGCGGCGTTGACCGCGTCGCCGGCAAACCGCACCCGCAGCCGCGGAGATCCCGGATTGCGCGGCGTGAAGCGCATGACGAAGTGGCCCGAGGCTGTGGTGCGGGCGCGCGCGACGGTCGCCCACGCGTGGCCGCTGCTGAGCTGCAGCGTAACGGCACGCCCGGCAATTGCCGGCAGCACCGTGCCGCTGACGGAATCCGCGCGACCAGCGAGCAGGTTGCGTACGCGGGGCTGGGCGGCAAGGCCGGCGCCGACAGCAATTGGGGCTCCGGCGCCAGGAAACGCGCCAGCGATCTGCGCGCCGCCAGCGAGCAGTGCGCGCAGGCGCCCGCTGCGCTCCAGCGGCGCGCTGAGGCGGTAGGCGCCGCCGGCCTGAGCGGCGGCGGAGGCAATCGCAACCCAACTGCTGGAGCCCGCGGCCTGAAACTCGAGCTCCAGGCGCTGTCCGGCCGCACCCGCAGGCAGCGTGCCCTGGAGCACTGCGGCCTGGCCATAGGCAATGTGGCCGGCCACGGGGCTCGCGGTGGCGAGCGCGGCGTCGCCGGCTGCGTGTGCCGCGAGCGGTGCAGTTGCCAAAAGACTGATTCCAAGTCCCAGCGTGCCAGCGGCAATCGCGGGACGCAGGGTGTTCTGCGGCCTCATTTGAGGGGCCTCCTTGAGCGTCAGCTGCCTACGGGGTTAGCTGTCGGGCTCGCGAGCTGCGCCGATGCTCACGGCGAGCACGGCACAGGTCGCTACCGCTCCAGACGGAGCGGATTCGCCCCAATCCGCGCTGATCCAGCGCGGACAAATGGGTCCCCCGCTCGCCCGCGCATGGTGCGCAGGCGACTCGGCAGGTCGAACAGTTGTTCGTATTCTATCTCCCCCGATCCTGCGTTGTGTGCGCACGATCACACTCTTGACTTGCCGTCCGATGCCAAGCACAATCGCTGGCGTGGACCGTCTGACCGCGCTCGACACGAGCTTTCTGCACCTCGAGGACCACGGCGATGCCCACATGCACGTGGCAGCGGTGATGATCTTCGACGGGGACGCACCGACGATCGAGGCGGCACGCGAGCTCGTGGTCAAGCGCCTGCATCTGGTGCCGCGCTATCGCCAGCGCCTCGCCGAGGTCCCGTTCGGCCAGGGCCGCCCCGTGTGGGTCGATGACCCGCACTTCAACGAGGCCTACCACATCCGCCACGCGGCACTGCCGAGGCCGGGCGATGAGGACACATTGAAGCGCCTGGCCGGGCGCCTCTTCTCACAGCGACTTGACCGCACCAAGCCGCTGTGGGAGATCTGGCTCGTCGAGGGTCTCGCCGGCCAGCGCTTCGCGCTGATTTCGAAAACCCATCACGCACTCGTCGATGGGGTCTCCGGCGTGGACCTGACGGCCGTGCTGTTCGACGCCGAGCCAGAGCCCGCCGCACCCCCACGGGCCGACTCGCCGTGGCTGCCGAGGCCCACGCCGGCGGCCGCCGAGCTGCTCGGCCGGGCGCTGCTGGAACGAGCGACGATCCCGGCCGAAGCGGCGCGTGGGGTGCGCGCCCTGGTTCGGACGCCGATCGGGGCGGCGAGTCGGGCGGGCGGCGCCCTGCAGGGACTTGCTGCGCTCGTAAGAGCGAGCCGCGACCAGGCGCCGGAATCCCCCTTCAACGTCGAGATCGGGCCTCACCGGCGCTACACGTTCCTCGATGCCGACCTGGCGCAGTTCAAGACGATCAAGAGCGCGCTCGGGGGCACCGTCAACGATGTCGTGCTGGCCGCGGTCGCGGGCGCCCTCGGTCGGTATCTGCGGGCGCACGGCGTCGAAACCGACGGGCTCGTGCTGAAGGCGATGGTGCCCGTGTCGGTGCGTGCCGAGATCGACCGGGGAGCTCTGGGCAACCGTGTTGCGGCGATCTATGCCCCGCTTCCGGTCGGCATCGAAGACCCTCGCGAGCGCTTCGCGCAGGTGGCGCAGGCGATGGACGGACTGAAGGAATCGGGACAGGCGGTCGGAGCGCAGGTGCTCACGGAGATAGCCGGGTTCGCGCCCACGACGATCCTTAGCCAGGCGGCGCGGATGCAGTCGCGCCAGCGGTTCTTCAACCTCGTGGTGACGAATGTTCCTGGCCCGCAAATTCCGCTCTATGCGTTCGGATGTCGGCTGCGCGCGCTGTACCCGGTCGTGCCGCTCGCCGACCGCCAGGCACTTGGAATCGCAGTCATGAGCTACGCCGGGCGCCTCGGCTTCGGCCTGCTCGCTGACTTCGACGCCCTCCCGGCCGTGGAGGAAATCGCCGTCGCGCTCGAGCTGTCGATCGAGGAGCTCGCCAAGGCGGCGCGCGGGCCACGCACGGCGCGCCGGCGCCCGGCATCGCGCGCGCGGCCTGCGCCTGCAGCAACGTAGTGGACAGCCTTCGCCCGGGGCTCTGTCAGCTCAACCCGACGGTCGGCGACATCGCCGGCAACGAAGCATCGGTAGCAGTCGGGATCGATCGCGCGCGGGCGGCTGGCGTAGACCTGGTGCTGTTCGGCGAGTTGGTGCTGACCGGATACCCACCGGAGGATCTCCTGCTGCGCGAGCACTTTCTGCTCGAGGCCCGAGCCGCGCTCGACCGCCTCGCTGAGCGAGCGCGGGGTATTGTCGCAATCGTCGGTGTTCCGGAGCGCGGCGCTGACGATGTCTACAACGCCGCGGCGGTCCTCGCCGACGGCGCGGTCCGGGGCTTTCATCGCAAGGTATTCCTGCCGAATTACGGCGTCTTCGACGAGCAGCGCTACTTCCAATCCGGTGCGGGCGGCTCGCTGCTCACGCTCGGAGGGCACACGATCGGCATCACGGTCTGCGAGGACATGTGGGAACCGGGGCCCCCGGCCTCTGACGAGGCGATCGCCGGCGCCACGCTGCTGCTGAACATCTCCGCTTCGCCCTACCACGCGGGCAAGGGACTCGAGCGCGAGCGGATGTTCGCCCAGCGTGCACGCGACTCGCTCGCCGCCGTCGCGGTATGCGCGATCGCTGGCGGTCAGGACGAGCTGATCTTCGACGGTCACTCTTTCGTGCTCGATCACGACGGTCGCACGGTGGCGCGGGCGAAGCAGTTCGAGGAGGATCTGCTGCTTTGCGATGTCGACCTCGCCGCGCCCGCCGCGGCGCGGCTGCGCAGCTCTGGCCATCGCCCCGCTGCGCTGCTCGCTTCGGCGCGAGTCGGGCTCGTCGCGCGCACCGCGCTCGCCCCATCACGCGGCACCCGCGAGCCGCTGGCGCGACGGCTGACCGAGCCGCTCGCGCCGGCGGAGGCTGAGATCTACGCTGCGCTTAGGTGCGGACTGGCGGACTACGTGCGCAAGAACGGCTTCGGGCACGTCGTGCTAGGACTATCCGGCGGGATCGACTCCGCGCTCGTCGCGTGCATCGCGGCTGACGCACTCGGACCGGAGCGCGTCAGCGCCGTGGTGATGCCCTCGCCGTATTCCTCGGGTGAGACGCAGGGCGACGCTCGCGCGCTGGCAGCAAATTTGCGAATCGGGACGCAGGAGCTCGAGATCGCGCCTGTGATGG
Organism: Solirubrobacteraceae bacterium; assembly: GCA_050997675.1. Classification (GTDB taxonomy): domain Bacteria; phylum Actinomycetota; class Thermoleophilia; order Solirubrobacterales; family Solirubrobacteraceae; genus Palsa-513. The sequence continues at coordinate 19,599 of JBPCQX010000093.1, read as the reverse complement.
GCGCCTATGAGGCTCTGCTCGCCGGTTTGTTCGAGGGACGCGCGCCTGACCTCACCGAGGAGAACCTGCAGGCCCGGATCCGCGGCAACCTGCTGATGGCGCTCTCCAACAAGTTCGGCTGGCTGGTGCTTACGACGGGGAACAAATCTGAGATGTCGGTCGGCTACTCCACGCTCTACGGCGACAGCGCCGGCGGCTTTGCGCCGATCAAGGATTGCGAGAAAACGCTCGTCTACCGCCTTGCTCGTCATCGCAACGGCTGGGTCGACAAGCCGATCCCGCCGGCGATCCTCGACCGGCCCCCGTCAGCTGAGCTCAGGCCCGATCAACGCGATGAGGATTCGCTGCCGCCCTACGAGCTGCTCGATCCGATCCTGCGCGGCTACATCGAGCAGGACTACGGGCGCGAGGAGCTGCTCGCACGCGGCCTGCCCCGGGACGCGGTCGAGCGCGTTCTCGAGCTCGTTGACCGCGCGGAATACAAGCGCCGGCAGGCCCCACCGGGAATCAAGATCACCGAACGGGCGTTCGGTCGTGACCGCCGGATGCCGATCACGAACCGCTTTCGCGGCTAGGACCGGGCTCGCGTACCGCGATCGTCACGCGCGAGGCCGCGCACAGTTGTTCGGCGTCGTTGCGCAGCTCAACGTCCCACACCCAGGTGTTGCGTCTGCGGTGGCGCGGCAGCGCCACCGCGTGGATCGTCCCCTCGAGGATCGGGCGCATGAAAGTCGTGTTGTTTGCCATACCCGTCGCGTGTTTGCCGTCGGGTGCCGCAGCCAGCGCCGTGCCGATTGACGCGAGCGATTCCGCGACGGCTGCGTAGACCCCGCCGTGGACCAGCCCGAACGGCTGCTTCAGCTTGTCCTTGACCGCCAGGCGCGCGCGCATGCGCTGCGGGCTCGATTCGATCACGTCGAGGCCCAACAGCTGGTCTAGTCCCTCGAACACCGTGGCAGCGTATGCGATCTCCGTTGTCCAATAACCTTGCGCGATGGGCGCGATGGTCGATCTTCCCCGCGAGCAGCGGGCGGTGTTGTCGCTGGTGCTCGGCAAGGGACGCTCCTACGCTCAGATCGCGGAGCTGCTGCGGATTGACGAGACGGCGGTACGCGAGCGTGCGCACGCGGCGCTCGAGGAGCTCGGGCCCCGCGACGGGACACCCCCGCCGCCGCCTCGCCGGGTCGAGGTCGGCGACTACCTGCTGAGCCAGCAGGGCTCCACAGAGGCTAAGGCGACACGCGATTACCTCGGAGGCTCGGCCGTTGGACGCGCTTGGGCAAGGGCGCTCGCAACGGAGCTCCGCCCGGTTGCGGAGGCGGAGTTGCCGGAAATCCCGCAGCCCAGCACACCCTCTTCCGGGCCCCCACCTCGTTCGGCGAAGCAGCCGCAGGCCGGCGCAGCGACAGTCGATCGGACACCCTCGGGCGCCGCCGTATCGCGGCGGGGCGGCGCGATTCTGCTCGGCGCCCTCGCTGTGATCGCGGTGATCGTGGTGCTCCTCACCAGCGGGGGCGGCGGCAGCAGCGGCAAGAGCTCCTCACGCAAGCCGTCACGATCGACCACCACGCCTGCGGTGGCGACCAAGGTCTTGGGGCAGGTCAACCTCACTCCCGCCGCTAACCACCCGAGCGGCGCGGCCGGTGTGGCTACGTTGCTCCAGCAGGGCACGACCAACGGCATCGCGCTGCAGGTGACGGGCCTACCGGCAACGTCGAGCAAGTTCGCCTACGCCGTGTGGCTCTACAACTCGGGCACTGACGCTGAGCGAATTGGCTTCGCACCCGCGGTCAAGTCCGATGGAAAACTGGGCGCCGTGGCACCCACGCCGCCGGACCTTGGCAAGTTCCGCGCCCTGATCCTCACCCGGGAGACGAACCCGCGTGCGAGCCGCCCCGGCACGATCGTGCTCGCCGGTGAGCTGCCAAAGCACGGCTGAGCTAGAGGATCAGCTTCCCCGGGTTCATCACAGCGTTGGGATCGAGCCGTTGCTTGGCGGCCTGAAGCAGCCCGAGGGCGTCGGCGCCGATCTCGCGCTCCAGCCAGGGTGCGTGATCGCAGCCGATCGCGTGATGGTGGGTGATGGTGCCGCGATGAGCAAGGATCGCCTCGCTGGCGGCATGCTTTGCGGCGGCCCACTGCTCAAGTTCGGCTCCGTCGATCGCACGGGCGAGGAATGTGAAGTACAGGGAGGCGCCAGATTCGTAGAGGTGGGAGATGTGGCACATCACCACAGGCGGGGTCCCGCGGGCCGTCAGTGAGTCCCGCAGAGCCCCTGAGACAGCATCGTGCAGGCCATGCAGGTCAGACCACTGCGCTGCTGTCTCGAGCGTCTCGACGAGGATGCCGCGACCCATCAGCTCGTCTCTCAGGTAGGGGCCGGAGAACCGCCCAGCCGCCCATGCCCTGCCCGGGCCGGCGCCGACGGCGAGCGCGCCGCCGCGCGTAAGCAGCGCCGTCGTGCGCGCACGCCGCGCGCCGACCACGTCCCGCTCGCCCTCCCAGCCGATGATCGTCAGGCAGCCGCCGCGGTAGCCGCGCAGGCGCAGGTAGCCGCGCCCGAGTGTGCCCTTGACTCCGCCGTCGCCCGCGAGGGCGAGCGACAGGCGCGTTTCGGACTCGTCTGAGAGTCGTGCGATGTCCGGTGCCGCGTGCTCCTGGGCCACGCCGCGAAGTGCCTCGGCGCCCTGCTCGAAGGACTCGAAGAAAAAACCTTCGTAGCGGGTGCAGGCCGGCCGCGGCCTGACGTGCAGGTCGACCTCGCTGATCACGCCGAGCGCGCCTTCGGAGCCGACGATCAGATCTCGAATCGATGGGCCCGCGGCGCTGGCGGGGATTGGCCGGACAACTATCTCACCAGCGGGCGCGGCGAGGCGAAGGCCGCTGACGAGCTGATCGAAGCGCCCGTAGCCGGTCGAAGCCTGCCCGGCCGACCTCGTCGCGGCGCATCCGCCCAGCGTCACGTACTCAAAGCTCTGGGGATAGTGCCCAAGCGTCAAGCCGTGCGCTGCGAGGGCGGCCTCGAACGCTGGACCGCGGAGGCCGGCGCCGGCCCGGACGGTCAGCGAGCGCGCATCGATCGCCAGCACGGAGTCGAGCCGCCCAAGATCGAGTGAGATCACCCGCTCGTGGCTGCCCCTGAGCGGCGCCACGCCTCCAACGACGCTGGTGCCGCCGCCGAACGGCACGACGGCGACCCCCTCCGCGCTGCAGACCTGCAGCACCGCGGCCAGCTGCGCGTGGCCGTCGGGCAGCACAACGGCGTCGGGGGCGCCGGCCGGCTCACCACGGCGCATCCGAAGCAGGTCGGGATACCCCTTGCCGCCAGCATGGAGTACGCGAGGCTCGTGGCCCTCCTGCACCCAGCGCGCCCCGACGATCTCGGCGAGTCGCGCGCGCGCCGCCCGGTCGAGCCTCGACGGCGCCAGGCGCACATGCTCGAGCGATGTCGGCTCGCTATCGCCAGGTCCCGAGGAATCCCCGATCTCCGCCCGCAGCAGCCCCAGTGCGAGCTCGGATAGCGGCGCCGCGACATGCGCGGGGCTCCCCCAACCCCACCAGCGCATCGCCGCAGCCACAGATCCGCTCTAGGTTGTCGAGCGCCTCCTCGAGCTGCCTGCGTGCAGCGCGCCGCACCATGAAGCCCCCGAAGCGCGACAGTCCGCGCATCGTGCGGGAGATCTCCAGCGTCACCTCGGTCCCGGGTGCGAGCGAAATCGCGATCTCACTGCGCGCGAGCAGCCGCTCAAACGGCGTGCCCTCGAGTTCCTGAACCCAGCGACAGGAGCGTGGACGGGCGCGCTCGGCGACACGAAAGTCGGCGCGCACCGTCTTGCCACGGGCGCTGCGCATGACCTGCGTGAACCCTGCTGAGTCAGCGGATTCCACGCGATCGACGCGCGGCCACCAGCGCGCCAGATGCTCAGGCTCGCACGCGACCTCCCAGACCTCCTCTGGACTGCTGGCGGCAAACGTGCGGCTGCGGCGGGCAGTCATGCGTAGGCCACCAGGGATCGAACTGGGCGCGGCGCGAGGCGGGCGCGGCCGCCAAGCGACTCGAGCTCCACCAGAAACGAAGCCCCGGCCACCTCGCCGCCGAGGCGCTCGGTGAGCTCACAGAGCGCGCAGGCGGTCCCCCCGGTCGCGAGTAGATCGTCGTGCACCAGCACGCGCTGTCCGGGCTGAAGCGGGTCGTCGTGGACCTCGAGGCTGTCGCTTCCGTACTCGAGCTGGTAGGCCGCGGACACTGTCGCGCGGGGCAGCCTGCCGGGCTTGCGCGCGAGCAGCAGGCCGGCCCCGAGGCGCACGGCGAGCGCGGCACCGAGCACGAACCCGCGTGCCTCCGCTGCGAGCACGTAGTCCGGCGCGAGCGGCGCAGCGTCCGCGGCGAGGCCGTCGATCGCCTCGGTCAACGCGCTTGCGTCGGCGAGCAGCGGGGTGATGTCGCGAAACAGGACCTCGGGCCGCGGGAATCCGGGGATCTCGCGGACCAGCCGGCGCAACCGCTCGCTCATCTGACTGGCGCTCAGTTCGCGATCTTGCGCAGGTCGCGGATAAGCAGCAGATGCTTGAGGTGAGTGGCGACGACCGCCAGGTTCTCCAGCGCTTCGACGGCCTCCTTGCGCCGCTGCGGGTTGCGCGAGCGCAGTGCGGGCTCGAGAATCTGCTGCAACAAGCTCGCTTCGCGATCTGCGGAGGATCGAAACACTCGTAGGTTGCGCCCGCCGACGCCGTAGCGCGCTAACTCACAGGTCGCGCGGATGATCTCGCGCTCGGTATCGTCGAAGCACTTCACGCCGGCTCGCAGCTCGCCCTTGATGACGCCGTATTCTTCGAGTTCGCGCACGAGTTTCGGGTCCGCCTGGGTTTCCTCGAGCACGTCGTCGAGCGGGTACCAGGAGCCACCGTCCTGCATCGATACGCTGGTGCGCCAGCGGCCCGACCGCTGCTCACCTGCGGGGGAAGCCGGCGGCGGTACCTGGGGCTCGGCTGCCGCGCGCCCAGCGGCGAGTTCCTGGCGGATCACGCGCAGCGGCAGAAACTCGTCGCGCTGGAGGCGCAGGATCGTGCGCAGTCGCGTGAGGTCGCTGGGCGAGTAGAGGCGGTAGCCGCCGGGGGTCCGGCGCGGATTGAGCAGCTTCTGATCCTCGAGGTAGCGGATCTTGGAGATCGAGATATCCGGAAACTCCTGGCCCAGTGACTTGCACACACCCCCGATCGTCAGCGACTTGGGCTGTGACGGCCGCGGGGGCTCGGGAAGCTCGATTTCCGGGACGCGGGCGTTCATTTCTGTCAGCGCGAGCGGAACGCGAGCTTGTATTTGCCGACCTGCAGCTCATCGCCGTCTTCGAGACGGTGGGACTCGATCCGGGCCCGATTGACATACGTGCCGTTCAGCGACCCGCAATCGTCGAGATACCAGTCGCTGCCACGGGCGATCAGCAGCGCGTGGTCACGCGAGACCGTGACATCGTCGAGGAAGACGTCGGCGTCGGGCCGCCGACCCACCGTGACCCGCTCGCCTTCCAGCGCGAAGCTCTCGCCGGCCCGTCCGCCACCGGAGCGGATCACGAGCGCAGCGCCCTGGGAGACGACGGCATCCAGGTCGACCGGGATGAAATCGCCCGTCTCACCGATCCGGTACGTCGCGGTCGAGGGTTCGCTCGCGGACTCGTGCGTCAACGGCGCGCCGCACTTCTGGCAGAAGTTCGCGCTCTCCAAATTGACGAAAGCGCATTCCGGACAATGCAGCGCCATCGAGCTAGCCCTGCTCGCGCTCCCCGCCCGCGCGTCCGGCGAGGATGTCGGTCAATCGCTGCACGTCGGCGCCGCTGATGATCTCCTCGCCGCCCTCGTGCTTCTTGCGCAGGCGGTTTACGAGCTCGGCGCGCAGGATGTCAATCTTGCCGTGCAGGATGCGCCGACGGTAGGAGATCTCGACCTCCTCCTCGCTGAGCTCACCGATCAAATCCTTCAAGTCCACATCGGTCAACGAGCCGAGGTCGGGAAAGGTCTCCATGGGTCTCCTCCGTCGAGATGTCCAAGCCTGCGGCAGTATACGCCTGTGAACCGTAGGGTCAAGCTGAGCTTGAGAGTGAGCGCCGTTGCTGCAAGCCCTCCCGCAGGTAGCTCGCGGTCGCGATCCAGGCGAGCGCCAGACCGGCGTACAGAAACCCGTCCCCCACTTCGCGTACGCCGGCGAGTCCGAGGAAGATCCCCAGCATCGTCGGGCCGACGGCAATCCGACCAGGCCAGTTGATCCGGAACTCCAGGCCGCGGCGCACCCAGGCCTGCCCGACGAGGAGCATCACCAGCTCCCGCGCCAGCAGTGTGGCGATCGCCCACGACGCGAGCAGGTCAAATGACCAGCACACAGCGAGACCAGCGATCACCAGTGCGCGGTCGACAACCGGGTCGAGCAGCGTGCCGAGTCGGCTGTACTGCCCGGTCACACGAGCGGCAATTCCATCGGCGTAGTCGCCGATCCCCGCGAGGAAGAACAACGCCACCGCGAGCGCGTCCCGTCCATGCGGCGAGGAGTACTCGAGCACGAGGAAGGTCGGGATCAGCAGAGCGCGCAGAAAACCAATGGCGTTGGGCAGCGTCCAGGGGTTGAGCGGCTGTCCGGCGAGCGTGGCGGTCGGCGGAGGGCCGGAGCGGTCGAGCCCGAACAGTCGGCGCTTGGTCAGGGAGCGCTCGCGCACAGCGCCTGCACCGCCTCAACCACGGACTCCGTTGGGATCCCCGGCAATTGCTCCAGTCCGCGGCGCCGCGAGACCTCGACCTCGCCGCTCTCCAGCGACCGCTTGCCGATGGTCAGGCGCAGCGGGCAGCCGAGCAACTCAGCATCGGCGAACTTCTGTCCTGGCCCGGGCCCTGCGCGGTCGTCGAACACGGTGTCGACGCCGCCCAGCTGGAGCTGCGCGTAGATCGCCTCAGCGAGTTCGCGCTCGGGCGTACCTGCTTTGCCGACGGCCACGAGATGCACGTCGAACGGAGCCAGCGCGGCGGGCCAAGCGATTCCGCGATCGTCTGCGAACTGCTCGACGGCGGCGGCAATGATCCGCGCGGGTCCAATGCCGTAGCAGCCCATCACGATCGGCTGCTCCTTGCCTTGCTCGTTGAGGAAGCTCGCTCCGAGTGCTTCGGAGTAGCGCACACCTAGCTGGAAGATGTTTCCGACCTCGATCGCAGCCTCGAGCGCGATTGGATGGCCCTCGGGCGTCAGGTCCCCAGCTTCCACACGGCGCACGTCGGCTTGCTCGAAGCGGAAGTCGCGGCCGGGCTCGACGCCTCGCAGGTGGCAGCCGACCCGGTTGGCGCCCGTGACGTAGCCGCCGGGCTCCACAGCTTCGTCGAGCAGGATCGGCACGCCGGCGTCGATCGGTCCGAGAAAGCCCCCGGGACCGAACGGGATCTCGTCTTCGCGCGCGGGGCGCCAGGCCTCTTTTAGGGCGTTCCCCAGCTTGATCTCGTTCACGCGGTGATCGCCTCGCACGAGAACCAGTACGAGGCCGCGCTGCGCGCAGATGATTGGGAAGGCCTTGAGCAGCGCGCCTTCGGGCACCGCGAGCGCGCGGGCGACATCGCGCGCGGATGTGAGGCCAGGCGTGTCGACGGACTCGGGGGCAGCCAGCCCGGGTGGCAGCACCACTGCGCGGGCGAGCGCCGCTGCCACCTCGACGCTGGCGGCGTAGCCGGGCGCCAGCGCGACCTCGTTCTCACCGGCCGCGCACGGCGCCATGTACTCGTGGGCGCCGGTGCCGCCCATCATCCCCACGTCTGCCGCGACCCTGTACCACCGCAGCCCGCTGCGATCGAGGATGCGCTTGTAGGCCTCGCTCTGACGCGCGTAGCTCGCCTGCAGGCCGTCAGCATCGCGATCGAACGAGTACGCGTCCTTCATGATGAACTCACGTGTGCGGAGAACCCCGGCCCGCGGGCGCGGCTCGTCGCGCTCCTTGAACTGGAACTGGTAGAGCATCAATGGTAGATCGCGGTAGGAGCGCACGATCTGTGCGACGTGGGTCGTGACGGCCTCCTCGTGGGTCATCGCCAGCACCATGTCTGCGCCCTTGCGATCCTGGAGCTTGAACAGCTCGTCGATCTCGTAGCGTCCGGTCCGCCGCCAGGCGTCGGCGGGCTGGAGCACCGGCATCAACAGCTCGAGCGCGCCGATACGCTCCATTTCCTCGCGGATGATCTGCACGACACGCGTGTGCGTCCGCCACCCGGCCGGAAGCCACGTCCACAGCCCGGCGCCGACCTGGCGCACCAGCCCTGCCCGCACCATCAACTTGTGTGAGATCGCCTCGGCATCGCCAGGGGCCTGCTTCTCCGTCGGCAAGAGATAACTTGACAGGCGCGTCACGGCGCGAAGCCTAGCGGCGCACTACAGTCCAAAGAACCTACGACCTTCGAAGGAGAACCGATGGCCTACTCGCTTCCTGACCTGCCTTACGCGCCGGACGCGCTCGAGCCGCACATCGACGCCAAGACGATGGAGATTCATCACGACAAGCACCATCAGGCCTACATCGACAAGGTAAATGCCGCGCTCGACGGCACGGAATGGGACGGCAAGCCGATCGAGCAGGTTCTGACCGAACTCGACGCGCTGCCCGAGGACAAGCGCGGCGCGGTGCGCAACAACGGCGGCGGCCACTACAACCATTCGCTGTTCTGGGAGAGCATGGGCCCCAATGGCGGCGGCGAGCCCGGCGGCGATCTCGCGGGCGATCTCGGCAAGGCGATCGACGCGGCGTTCGGGTCGTTCGCGGATTTCAAGGACAAGCTCAAGGCAGCAGCCGTCGGGCAGTTCGGCTCAGGCTGGGCCTGGCTCGTGCACGACGGCTCGGGTCTCGCCGTGCTTTCGACGGCCAACCAGGACAACCCGATCTCTCAGGGCAAGACGCCGCTGCTCGGCGTTGACGTGTGGGAGCACGCCTACTACCTGAAGTGTCAGAACCGTCGCCCCGACTACCTCGACGCGTGGTGGAACACGGTTGACTGGAACGCGATCGCCGGGCGGTACGCGGCGGCTTCGTAGGCGCGGTGCAAGAGCGTCCCGGCCCGTCCGCCGACGGCCGGGACAGAGTCTCGGCGAGCCAGCGAGCGAGGCTGCTGGCGAGCACCGGCAACAACCGCCGTGCGCTGAGCCCTGCGCGGCCGAAGCGTGTCCCTACGCCCGGCTGAACCGCCGTCCTGCCACCGGGGACTGATCCTCGTCGAGCACGGCGCGCAGACGCTCGTCGGCCGGCTCGTCGTCGGCTGCGGCCTTCTCCATCGCGGCCAGGCGCTCGGGCGTCAGCTCGCCTGCGTTCTCGGCCTCGATCGCGGCCAGCCACTGAGCTCCGGCGGCGGCCTCGCCCGCATCGACGTCGATCCGCCGCTCGGCGACGTACTTGTCGATCTCGGCGAACAGGGTATCCACCAGCTGCTCGGTGGGCACCTTGCGCAGCGGCTTTCCGCGCGAGAAGATCAGGCCCTCGTCCTTGGCCCCGGTGATTCCGAAGTCGGCGTGGGAGGCCTCGCCGATGCCATTGACTGCACAGCCGAGCACGGCTACCTCGATCGGGTCGGCGTAATGCTCGAGCCGGCGCTCGATCTCGGCGACGACGGTGTCCATGTCGAACTGCAGGCGCCCGCAGGTCGGGCACGCAATCAGGACCGGCCCGCGCTCCCTCAGCTGCAGCGCCTTGAGGATCTCCCACGCGACCTTGACCTCCTCCTCGGCGTGGAAGGTCGACAGCGAGATTCTGATCGTGTCGCCGATCCCATCGGCCAGTAGCGTGCCGAGTCCGACGGAGGATTTCAGCGAGCCGGACCACTTGGTCCCCGCCTCGGTGATCCCGAGATGCAGCGGATAGGGAATCCGCTGCGACAGCAGCCGGTTGGAGGCAATCGTGTTCGGCACGTTGGTCGACTTGATCGAGACCTTGAAGTCAGTGAAGTCGAGCCGCTCCATCAGCTCAACAAACTCGGTGGCGGCGCCGACGAGAGCCTCCACGGGGTTCTCGCGCTCGAGCTCGTGCAGGTGCTTGGGCAGCGAGCCGGAGTTGACACCGATCCGCATCGGCGTCCCAGTCTGCTTGGCGCGAGCGACGACCTCGGCCACCTTGTCGGGGCCGCCGATGTTGCCGGGGTTCAGACGCACACAATGCGCGCCGGCGTCAATCGCCTTGAGCGCGAGCGTGTGGTTGAAGTGGATGTCGGCGATCACGGGAATCGGCGAGCGCTGAACGATCGTGCGCAGGGCGTCGACGTCGCGCTCGCGCGGCACCGCGACCCGGACGATGTCAGCACCGGCGGCCGCCACCCGCTCGATCTGATCCATCGTTGCCGCCAGGTTCGCCGTCTCGGTCTTCGTCATCGTCTGCACCGCAACGGGAGCGCCGCCGCCGACGGCCACGCCGCCGACGTGAATTTGCCTCTTTGAAGCCATCCACGGATTGTACGGGGCGCCGCAGGTAGGCTGGCGGGCGTGGAGCCGGTCAACGTCGCCGAGTGGGAGCGCGCAGCGCGGTCGCGCATCGAACCGGGTGCGCTCGGCTACTTCGCGGGCGGCGCCGGCGACGAGCGAACGTTGCGCGCGAACGTGGCAGCGCTGGAGCGCGTGAAGCTGCGCCCGCGGGTACTCGTCGATGTCAGCACTGTGGACACGTCGACAACGGTGCTTGGGACAGCGGTTTCGATGCCGCTGCTGCTTGCTCCGGTCGCCTTTCAGGGGCTGCTGCACGCGCAGGGAGAGCGCGCCGGCGCGCGAGCCGCGGCGGCGGCCGGCACGATCTTCACGCTGTCGACGCTCGCCTCGTGCCTTCCGCGCGAGATTGCGCCGGCAGGGGCGCGCTGGATGCAGCTGTACGTCTTCCGCGACCGCGCGATCACGCGCGCGATCATTGACGAGGCCGTGGAGTGCGGTTTCTGTGCCTTGGTCCTGACTGTCGATGCCCCGCGCGCGGGCCGGCGCGAGCGCGATCTCCGGACCGCCTTTCAGCTGCCGCCAGAACTCAGCGTGCCAAGCGTTGCGGCGGCGATCGGCGGCGGCGCAACGCCCACCGTGGCCGAGGTGTTCGAGCTGGTCGACGCCTCGCTGTGCTGGGAGGATGTCGCAGAGTTCGCGGCGACGAGCCCGCTGCCGCTCGTATTGAAGGGCATTCAAACCGCTGAGGACGCGCGGCTCGCCTGCGAGCACGGCGCTGACGCGATCGTCGTCTCCAACCACGGCGGGCGACAGCTCGACGATGTCGCGGGGACGATCGAGCTGCTACCGGAGATCGTCGACGCCGTGGGCGGGCGGAGCGAAGTCCTGATGGACGGCGGCGTTCGGCGCGGCATTGACGTGCTGAAGGCGCTGGCGCTCGGCGCTCGCGCAGTGATGGTCGGCCGACCGATGATCTGGGGCCTGGCCGCGGCCGGAGAGCGCGGCGTCGCCCGGGTGTTGGAACAACTCCACGCGGAGATCGAGCTGGGCCTGACGCTGCTCGGGTGCCCGACGCCGGCGGACGTGACGCGGATGCATGTCTCGTGTCCGCGGGCAACGTAGCTGCTTGACGGGGCCGCGACCCCCGCTCAGCGAGGCGTCGCGTGGACCGACAGGCGCTTCAGGCGCACCGACCTCGCGCCGCGGCGAAGACCCTTACGAATACATCTCCTCGATCTCCTGCGCATACTTCTCGGCGATCGGCTTGCGCCTGAGCTTCATCGTGGGGGTCAGCTCGTCGCCGCCGGGCAGCCAGTCGCCGCGCACCAGCTGAAACTTCTTGATCTGCTCGACGCGGGCGAGCGTTGCGTTCGCCTGATCGATCCCCTTCTGCACCTCCGCGCGAACCGTCTCCTCCTGGGCGAGCTGCGCGAGCTCGACATCGTCGATGCCTTGCTGGGAGGCCCACGCCGGCGCGAAGTCTGCATCGAGCACGATCAGCGCCGTGTTGTAGGAGCGTGCGTCGCCGATGCAGCACGCCTGTCCGATCAGCGGGCTCGCGGTCTTCACCGCGGCCTCGATGTTGGCCGGCGACATGTTCTTGCCCGCCGCATTGATGATCAGCTCCTTCTTGCGATCGACGATCTTCAGGTAGCCGGCCTCGTCGATCTCACCGATGTCTCCAGTGTGCAGCCAGCCATCGGAGTCGACCGTCTCGGCAGTCTTCTCGGGAAGGTTTCGATATCCGAGCATCACGACGCCGCCGCGCATCAAGACCTCGCCGTCATCCGCGAGCTCGATCTCGACCCCCGGCGCGGGCGGTCCAACGGTGCCGATTCGCACCTTGCCAATCGGGTTGACCGTGCCGGCGCCGCAGGATTCAGACATCCCCCACAGCTCGCTCAACGGCAGCCCAATCGCGTGAAAGAAATACAGCACCTCAACCGGCGTCGGCGCTGCCCCGACGTTGATCGCCGCGACCTGGTCGAGACCCAGCATCGCCCGCAGACCGGCGAAGATCTGCGCGTCGGACTCGGCGACGCGCGCGGCGAGTTCCGCGGGAACCTCCTCGCCGTTCTGTTCGAGGCGAACCTTCGCGATCGCCTCGTCGATCGCCGCCTGTGTCTTCGTGCGCTCCTCCTCGGGCCGGCTCGCCAACATCGTCTCGAGCCCAGACTTGAGCTTCTCCCAGATTCGCGGCACGGCGAAGAACCAATGTGGGCGAACATCCGGCAGGTAGCTGAGCACCTGACGGCCGTCGGGGCAGCAGGTGACCTGAAGGCCGTAGACGATTGGCAGATAGTGGTGGGCGTTGCGCTCAGCCACGTGCGCTGCCGGAAGCCAGGAGATCACGCGCGAGCCCTCCGGAAAGTCCACCATCTCGTGTACGGCACCGACCGCCGCGAGCAGGTTCGCGTGCGACAGTTCGACACCCTTCGGCGGTCCCGTGGTGCCGGACGTGTAGATCAACGTCAGCACGTCGTCTGCCTTGACCTTCGCCGCGGCCGCCGCACCGTCGAATCCGGACCCCGACGCCTCCACATCGGCAAGCGCGACCGTGCCCTCGGGGGCGCCCCCGTCTGGCGGGTCGATTAAGATCACGTGCTCGAGCGACGGCAGCTCCGCGCGAGCCTCGAGAAAGACGTCGAGGTACTGCTGCTCGACAAACGCGACACGTGCCCCCGCATCGCCCACGATGTAGGCGATCTGCCCCGGCGCGTAGGTCTGGTAGATCGAGAACGGCGTCGCCCCCGAGGTCATCACCGCGATATCGCAGATGTGGAACTCCGGCCGGTTGGAGAGCATCAGCGCCACCGTGTCGCCGCGCCCCACGCCGAGCGCGGCGAGGCCGCCGGCGATCGCGTCCGAGCGCTCGCGCAGCTCCCGCCATGTCACCGTCTGCTCGTCGCCCTTCGTCCGCAGCGCCACGTCGCCTGCGCGCCGCGCGGCGGTGATGCGAAACGCGGCGGCAATCGATTCGGCCTTGGTCGCGTCCAGGTTGGCCTGCTTCGTTTCTGTGCTCGCGTTCATCTCGCTCGTCCTCTCCCGTGCTCAGCAGCCGAAACTCGGGACAAGCTATCGCACGCCGAAGCCTGAGCCGGTCAGGCGGCCGATGTCGTTGGACAGTCCGACCAGAAAGATGAAGCCGATGAGGAGCAGACCGAGCATCCCTGAGCGCTCCATCACGGCGAACGGAATCGCACGGCCGCGGACCTTCTCCGCAATCGCCCAGAAGATATGGCCGCCGTCGAGCGGCAGGAACGGCGCGAGGTTGATCACCGCGAGCGACAGTGACACCAGCGCGAGGATGCCGAGGCCGTAGCTCAGCGACAGCCCAATCGCCTCGCGCGTGCGCTCATAGCCGCCGATCACGCTTGAGACCTGCTTGCGCTGCTGGGAGCTGTAGAAGATGCCGGCGAAGACCGACACGGTCTGGCTCGTGACGGTTCCGATTTCATCCGCGCTCTGCGAGGCAGAGGCGAGCACGCCCGGGTATGCAACCACCGGGGTGAACGAGATCCCGAGTCGCGGGCGTTTCAGGCTCGCGTCGTAGCGCGGGGTCACCTGGACGGTGCGCCGAGTCGCGCCGCGCTGGATCATCAGCGTCACGGGCGTGCGGGCAGCGCACCCGGCCGTCGGAGCACCCGCGCAGGTATGCCTCGTGATTTGCTTGGAGAGCGCGTCGGCAGACCCGCTGACGCCGTCCACCGACAGCACGTGGTCACCCGCCATCAGAACCCCGGCTGCCGGCTGGCCCGGCTGGACGCTGAACACTGCGGAGGTCGGGCCATTGACGCCGTTGGCAAGAAACAGGCCCCAGAAGATCAGGAAGGCAATCACGAGGTTTACGAGCGGCCCGGCAAAGATCACGACGACACGCTTCCACGGCGCCTGGCGGTAGTAACCCCGTGGATCGGCGCTGTCGCGCGGGTCGGTGCGCTGGTCCCCGACGCCCGGCAGGTCAGGCGCCATCCCGGCAATCTTGACGAAGCCTCCGAGCGGGATCGAGCCCACCGCGTACTCCGTCTCCCCGCGCGTGAACGCCAGGATCGGCTTGCCGAAAAACAGCGAGAAGCGCTCGACACGCATGCCCACCGCCTTTGCTGCGGCAAAATGGCCGGCCTCGTGCAGCAGGATCAGCAGGGCGAAACCGACGAAAGCCAGGATCCAGCTCATGTCCGGATTCTCGCAGGCTCAGATAAGCGCCCGTGCAACATCGCGCGCATCGCGGTCGGCTGCAGGCTTCAGATAAGCCCCCGTGCAACCTCTCGCGCATCGCGGTCCGCTGCATACAGCGACTCGAACGCCCGAACCGGCCTCGTCCCGACGCGCTCGAGCGTCTGCTCGATCACCGCGGGGATGCGCCCGAACGTCAGGCCGCCGTCGAGAAACGCATGCACCGCGACCTCGTTGGCGGCGTTCAATACGCACGGCGCGGTTCCGCCCGCCCGTGCTGCGTCGCGGCACAAGCGCAGCGCTGGAAAGGCCTGCTCATCGGGCGGCTCGAACGTCAATGCCCCGATCCGTGCCAGGTCGAGCCGCTCGACGGGCAAGTCGACGCGCTCGGGGTAGTGCAGCGCGTAGGCGATCGGGACGCGCATGTCGGGATGGCCCAGGTGAGCCAGCGTTGCGCCGTCACACATCGAGATCATCCCGTGCACGATCGACTGAGGATGCACGACAATATCGATCTGCTCGTACGGCAAACCGAACAGGTGATGGGCCTCGATCAGCTCGAGGCCCTTGTTGATCAGCGTCGCCGAATCGATCGTGATCTTGCCTCCCATCGCCCACGTCGGGTGGGCCAGGGCCTGCGCCACGGACGCCTCGGCAACCTCTGCGGCGTCCCAGCCGCGGAACGGGCCGCCCGAGGCGGTGAGCACCAGTCGTTCGACCGTCCCCGGCTCCTCGCCGGCAATCAACTGATGCAGCGCCGAGTGCTCGGAATCGACGGGAATCACACGCGCGCCGGTGGCCTCGGCGAGCGCCATCACCAGCTCGCCGCCGACGACAAGCGACTCCTTGTTGGCAAGCGCGAGGTCGATCCCCTCGCCAAGCGCCGCGACGGTCGGGCCGAGCCCAGCCGAGCCGACCAGCGAGTTGAGCACAAGATCGGCGCCGGACTCGACGATCAGCTCGACCAGACCCTCGGCCCCGACGAGAACCTCACAGTCGCTTCCGGCGAGCGCTTCGGCGGCCCGCGCAGCGGCCTCAGGATCGTCGAGCGCGATCCGCTGCACACCGTGCTCGCGAGCCTGTTCGACGAGCGCCTGCCACGAGCGCTGGGCTGACAATCCGACCAGCTCGAGCTCCGAGCCGCGCGATCGCGAGAGCACGTCGAGCGCCTGGAGGCCGATCGAGCCGGTCGAGCCGAGCAGTAGGAGGCGGCGGCGGGCGATGCGCTCAAGCGTGCCAGACCGCACGCAGCGGCGCTGTGCGGCGCAGCGCCGCGCCCGCCCCCGTGCTCACACCATCGCTTGCCAGACGTAGTAGCCGGCGACAGCGCTGAACAGGACTGCATCGACGCGGTCGAGCGCGCCGCCGTGGGCCCCGAACAGCGTCCCTGTGTCCTTCGCGCCCGATTCGCGCTTGATGTAGGACTCGAACAGGTCGCCAATCGGTGCAACGATCGCGACCGCGAGCCCGAGCAGCAGCGCGTCGCCCTTGTGAAACCAGTCTTGGTACAGCGAGGCAAACCAGACCGATGCGATGCATGTGAGCATCCCGATCGCAAGCCCTTCGAGCGTCTTGTTCGGCGAAATCCGCGGCGCCAGCGGCCGTCGCCCGAACATCCGGCCGCCAAGGTAGGCGCCGGTGTCCCCGACGAACGTGCCGACCAGCACGTCGATCACGATCCCCTCCCCGTGCGGCAGGCCACGCAGCAATACGGCATGCGCGAGCGCGAAGCCGATCCAGTAGACGCCGAGCATCGTCACGGCGATACCCGGCACACCTCCCCGCGGCGCCGCGACGGTCAGACCGAAAATCACCGGCACGAGCGCAACTGATGCGAGCAGGATTTGGAACTGCGAGCCGTAGTACGCAGACAGCAGCAGCGCGGCTACGCCGAGATAGCCGGCCAACTTCACGGCGTGGGCGCGCTCCAGCAACCGGTACAGCTCATCGAGGCAGAGGCACCCCAGCACGATCATCGCGAGCGTGAAGAGGAGCCCGCCGATGTCGATGAGGATCACCACCACGGCGATCGCGGGCAACGCGACGATCAGCCTCGCGCGCAGATCGCTGCGGTTGCCTCGCCGCCGCGCGCGCCCGGCTCCAGGGCGGCTCGCAGGCGGACGCCGGCGGGCCGAATTCCCAGCCATCAGCGCCGTCCGAACCGACGCTTGCGCGCGCCGTACTCCGTAAGCGCCTCGGCGAAGCACTCGCGGGTGAAGTCGGGCCAGAGTTCGTCGCGGAAAACCAGCTCGCTGTAGGCGGACTGCCACATCAGATAGTTCGACAGCCGCTGCTCGCCGCTGGTGCGGATCACGATGTCCGGATCGTGCATCTCCGGGGCGTAGAGCAGGGCTCTGAAGTCCTCCTCGCTGTCGCCAGTGAAGCGCCTGGCGGCGTCGAGGATCTCGGCCCGCCCGCCATAGTTGAACGCCACGAACAGCGTGATCCGCTCGTTGGCCTCGGTCGTGTGTTCCGCCCAGCGCATTCGCTCGACGAGTCCGGCCTCGATGCCTTCGCGCCGCCCGACAAAGCGCATCCGGACCCCCTCCTCGTGCAGCTCCGGGGTTTCGCGCTCGATCCGCTCGCCAAACATTTCCATCAGGCCCGCCACCTCATCCGGCGAGCGCGACCAGTTCTCAGTCGAGAAGGAGTAGACGCAAAGCTCGCGCACACCGAACTCCGCGGCGTCCCGCAGACGCTCCTTCACCACATCAGCCCCTGCGCGATGACCGGCGAGCACCGGCTCGCCACGGGCTTTGGCCCAGCGACCGTTGCCGTCGGTGATGATGGCGACATAGCGCGGCGCCGCTGCTGGGCGGCCGGCCATCAGACCTCGAGGATCTCTTCTTCCTTGCTTTTGAGCAGTGCGTCCAGTTCGGCGATTCGCGTGTCCGTGTGCTTCTGGAGCTGTGATTCTGCGCGGTGCTCGTCGTCGGAGCCTGTTTCACCGGCCTCCTTGAGCTCGCGCAGGTCGTGCATCACGTCGCGACGGACGTTGCGAATCCGCACGCGACCCTCCTCCACGATGTGGCGGGCGACCTTGACCAGTTCGCGTCGGCGCTCCTCGTTGAGCTCCGGCACACTGAGGCGGACGAGGTTGCCGTCGTTGGACGGGTTCATCCCCAGGTCAGACTCGTTGATCGCCTTCTCGATCGCCTTGATCGAGGTCTTGTCGTAGGGCTGCACCGTGAGCGTTCGCGCCTCGGGTGCGGAAATCGTCGCTAGCTGTTTGAGGGGCGTCGGAGCGCCGTAGTAGTCGACGACGATGCGATCGAGCAGCCCAGGGCTCGCGCGGCCGGTGCGCACGCTCGCAAGCTCGTGACCGGTGGCCTCGGCAGCTTTGCCCATGCGCTCGTTGGCGTCTTGGAGAATCTCTTCAATCATGTCGTGGCGACCAGCGTTCCGACCTGCTCGCCGCACAATATCCGGGAGATGTTGCGCTCGTCGTCCATGTTGAAAACGTACAGCGGCAGCTCGCTCTCCATGCACAACGTCAGCGCCGTGGCATCCATCACTCCGAGGCGCCGCTGGACGGCCTCCATGTGGGTGATCCGCGAGATGAACTGCGCCCCGGGATCGACCGCGGGGTCCGCGCTGAACACCCCCTCCACGCCGTTCTTGGCCATCAGGATCGCCTCCGCGTGGATCTCACTCGCGCGCAGCGCCGCCGCGGTATCGGTCGTGAAGAACGGGTTGCCGGTGCCCGCGGCGAAGATCACGACGCGCCCTTTCTCGAGGTGTCGCATGGCGCGCCGGCGAATGTACGGCTCGGCGACCTCCTGCACCGTGATCGCCGACTGCACGCGCGTGTGGACGCCCTCACGCTCAAAGGCATCCTGGAGCGCAAGCGCGTTGAGGACGGTCGCAAGCATTCCCATGTAGTCCGCCGTCGCGCGATCCATCCCGGCCGCTGCACCCTTCATCCCGCGGTAAATGTTTCCCGCTCCGACGACTACCGCCAGCTCCACCCCGGCGTCGCGCACCTCGCGCACCTGCCGCGCGATCGCAGCGAGCCGATCGGGATCGGTGCCGTAGTCGAGCTCGCCCATCAATGCCTCACCGGAGAGCTTCAGCAGGATGCGCTTGAAGACCGGCTCAGTCACGGGCGTCATCGTATGGGATCACGAGGCGACTTCGGCCGCCTACTCTCCGACCGCAAAGCGTGCGAACCTGCGCACCACCACGTTCTCGCCGGTCTTTGCCGCCAGCTCCTGCGTCAGCTCGCCGATTGTCTTGCCGGCGTACTTGTCGCCGTTGACATGCGGCTGCTTGAGCAGCACGACACCCTCGTACCACTTCGTGAGCTTGCCCTGAGCGATTTTTGCGCGCACGTTCTCGGGCTTGCTCGCAGCCTCCTGCTCGAACACCCGCAGCTCACGCTCACGCGCTTCGTCGGGGACGTCCTCGACCGTGACGTAGAGCGGCGCTGCGGCTGCGATGTGCAGCGCGACATCCTTTGCGTACGCGACAAAATCCGCATTGCGCGCGACGAAGTCCGTCTCACAGTCGATCTCCACCAGCACGCCAACCTTGGCGTTTGAGTGCACATAGCTCTGCACCGTGCCCTCGGAGGCCTGGCGCTCGCCGCGGTCCTCGATCCTCTTGCCCTGCTTGACGCGAAGCAGCTCAATCGCCTGCTCGACGTCGCCGCTGGACTCCATCAGTGCTTTCTTGCAGTCCATCATCCCTGCGCCGGTGCGGTCGCGCAGGGCCTTGACGTCTGCCGCCGTGATGTCAGTCATGCTTGGCCGGCTCTGCTGGGGGCGCGTCCGGACTCTGCTCACGCTCAGCGTGCGGCGCGCTCTCCGCCGCGGGAGCGCCGTCAGCAGCGCCGGCTTCTTTAGGCGGAGCTTCAACGGCGGGCGCGGCAGCAGCAGTCCCCTCCTCCGGCGCAGCAGCAGCCGCCTCCTCCGGCGCAGCAGCAGCCGCCTCCTCCGGCGCAGCAGCAGCCGCCTCCTCCGGCGCAGCCGCAGCCGCCTCCTCCGGCGCAGCAGCAGCCG
>JBPCQX010000023.1:0-4226 GCA_050997675.1 Solirubrobacteraceae bacterium | reverse complement strand
TAGTCGAGCACCCGTGCCGACGGCGCGAGCGCCGCGCCCGTGTGTTGGGCGTATCGCGCCAGGACCTTGTCATAGAAGGTCTTGCTCTGGTTGGCGAGACGAGCGCCGCTGGCGCCGTTCCACAGCTCCTGCAGCGAAGCGTCGGGGACGGCGGGAAGGAGCGCGCGAATCTGTGGGTACAGCGCGTACTCCTGGCTCAGCAGCATGGCCCAGAGATCGACGTCGAGCTCGCGAAACAAGCTCAACCGCTGAGGCGAGCGATCGGCGCACGCGGCATCGATCTTCGCCAAGCCCTGCCCGTGGTAGTGCTCGAGCCAGGAGTCGTAGCCCGCGGCCCGAGCGGCGCTCGCAGCAGGGTGAAGCTCGCGCATGTTTCGTCTCAGGACACGCAGCGGTCGCGTGATCCGCCAGGACAGCGAGCTCTCGTATTCGGCTCGTAGCCGGTCGAGCTCTGACACAGCCGCTCACACTAGCGGCGCCATCGGCGCGCGCGTCGCTCGCATGCGCGCATCCCAACAGCGCTCAGACCAGACGCCCTACTTCAGCCCTCGTAATTCTCGACCGTCTCGGCAGGGCGTTCGCTGGCGCCCGCGGGATCCAGGCCCGCATCGCGCCGGGCGCGCCGCTGGCGCAGCAGGTCCCACAGGTGGTCGAGCTCGACGCGGACCACCTCCAAGCGGGCATGGCCGTCAGCGTCGAGACCCTGCTCGCTGCCGCCGCGGTCGAGCAGTGTGTGCTCCTCAGCGACCAGCTGCTCGATGTGGTTTGAGACGTTCTGATCGGACTGCGCCATCGGCTCCTCCTGTCGAATTGCTTCTAGTCACGCCGATCGCGGTCGGCGCAGGGCGGCTACCGCGGGTCGGCGCGGGCTGCCTACGATCGCACACCAGCTGCTGAAACCACGGTCGCCGCCCGGGGGTTGCACCCCCCCTCGTCGCTCAGGCGCGGTTCGCGCGTCCCGCCACGACGTCGGCGGCGCGCGCCGCAGCGCTGCCATCGGCGGCGCCGTTGGCGTGCCCGAGACCGGCGGCCACCTGCGCACCGAGTTGCGGATCGACGTTGGCCCAGTAGGCGATCACCCGCAGCTGCACCTCCGCGCTGACATCGTCGCTCGCGTGGCCGACGATGTTGGCCGCGAGATGCTCGCGGTCGCCGTCGCTCATAACTTCGCGGTACATCACACCCGGCTGGCCGAAGTCATCGTCGGCGGAGTGCTTCTCGTAGGCATAGCGACCGAGCTCACCGGCCGCGACCGCCCAGCCGAGATCAGCGCCGCCATTGGTGTCGGCCTCCGGGCCTCCGTAGCTGTTCGGCGCGTAGACGGGTTGGGCCCCGGCGTGGTGGTAGGCCATCGCCGCATCCTTGTTGTAGGAATGGACCTCGACCTTGGGAGCGTTGATCGGCAGCTGCTCGTAGTTCGCGCCGATCCGATGTAGGTGTGTGTCGTGGTAGGAGAAGATCCGCCCCATCAACATCTTGTCCGGGCTCAGTCCAATGCCTGGCACGAGATTCGCCGGTGAGAAGCTGGACTGCTCGACCTCAGCGAAGAAGTTCGCGGGGTTGCGGTCGAGCATGAGGCGCCCGACCTGGATCGGTGGGTAGTCCCCGTGCGGCCAGACCTTCGTCAAATCGAACGCGTTGAAGCGGTAGTCAGCTGCGTCCTCGAAGGGCATGATCTGCATTTCGAGCCGCCACTCCGGACACGCGTCGCGAGCGATCGCCTCGCGCAGATCGCGGCGGTGGAAATCAGGATCCTCCGCGGTCATCGCCTTGGCCTCGGCATCGGTGAAGTTCGCCGTGCCCTGGACGCTCTTGAAGTGGTACTTGACCCAGAACCGCTCGCCCCCCTCGTTGATCCAGGAGAACGTGTGGCTGCTGTAGCCGTTCATCTCCCGCAGCGTTCTCGGCGTGCCACGGTCGGACATCAGGATCGTGACCTGGTGGGCGCTCTCCGGTGAGAGGGTCCAGAAGTCCCACTGCATGTCATTCGAGCGCATCCCCGTTTCGGGCAGACGCTTCTGTGAGTGGATGAAGTCCTGGAACTTCGTCGCGTCGCGCACAAAGAAGACAGGTGTGTTGTTGCCAACGAGGTCATAGTTGCCCGCATCGGTGTAGAACTTCAGCGCAAAGCCACGCGGGTCGCGCACCGTGTCGGGGAAGCCCTGCTCGCCGGCCACGGTGGAGAAGCGAGCGAACACAGGAGTGCGCTTGCCCACCTTCGCAAACAGGCTCGCCTTGGTGAACTGCGTGACGTCCTCGGCGACCTCGAAGAAGCCGTGCGCGCCGGTACCCTTCGCGTGCACCACGCGCTCCGGCACGCGCTCGCGGTTGAAGTGCTGCATCTTCTGCACCACGTAGTGGTCATGCAGCACGGTGGGGCCGCTGGCGCCAACCGTCAGCGAGAACTCGTCGCTCGGAGCGAGGATCCCTGAGTCGGTGGTGGTCGGACGCGGCTTGCCCGCAGGCGGCGTCGGGTCAGTCATGATTGCTCTCTCTTTCCTCCGGGGGTTGAGTTGCCGCGGGCGACGCGACAGGCGGGGCAGGCGCCCCAGTAGATGACTTGCGCTTCGTCGATCGCGTACCCCGGCGCCGCGGACGGCTCGAGGCACGGGGCGTGCCCCACTGCGCAGTCGACGTCGTGCACGTTGCCGCAGTCCCGGCAGATCAGGTGGTGGTGGTTGTCGCCGACCCGCGACTCAAAGCGCGCCGGGCTACCGGGAAGCTCGATGCGACGCACCAATCCAGCCTCGTCCAGAGCCCGCAGGACGTCGTAGACGGCCTGCGTCGAGACCGAGCCGAGGTGTCGCCGGGCACGGAACGCGATCTCCTCGACCGCCAGATGTCCGCCCTGTCGAACCGCTGCGAGCACCGCCAGGCGCGGGGCCGTGACGCGCAGGCCCATGGCCCGCAGGTCCGTGAGGGCGACGCCGTCAGGAGCACTCGCAGCAGCCACGGCCCCAGCCTACACCAAAATTGATCGAGTCAAGTAAACGAATGTCTCCGGAAGTGGGGGAACGTGGGGCGCTCCGGGTGGGTGGGCTTCGGGTGCATGCACAGCCCGAGAACTCAGTGGTCGGCGCGGCGTCGCTGTGGGCGCGTCCGCGGACCTGCGATCGTGTCGCAATGCGAGCCGAGAGTAAGGAGAGCATCGTGTCTGAAGGCACCCTGACGCTGCCGCAGCGTCGCGAGGCGATCGTCCGCGAGCACATGCAGAGTGAGAACGAGCACCGCTTCGATGACGCGCTAGAGACGTTCGAGCACCCGCGCTACGAGATCATCCCGACAGGCGACGTCTACGACGGCGCCGAGGAGGTTGCGGCCTATTACAAGGCCTCGCGCGCCGCGTTCCCCGACCAGCGCAACGAGCGCGTCGTCCTGCACCAGGCCGAGGACGCCGTGATCGTCGAATTCGACCTGCTCGGCACGATGGAGGGCGAGCTGCGAGGGATGGCACCGACTGGGCGCAGCTTTCGCTGCCGTATGTGCGCCCTCTTCCTGTTCGAGCCTGCCGGCGAGCGAATCGTCTGCGAGCGGATCTACTTCGACCAGGCGACGATGGCTGAGCAGCTGCTGGGAGATGGCGCCAGCGAGAACTCCTGACGAGCCGACTGCGGACGGTGCTTGCCGTCGCGGCGCCCAAGCGAGCGGCGGGCGACGTGTGGCGGTGCGGGGGCGTCGGCCCCGCTATGCTCAGTTGGAGATCACTGCGACACAATGGAATGGGTCATCTAGTCGCGCGCGACGATCCAGATCGACCGGAGGCACCATGTTGAGAAAGTCCGCAAGCCCGCGGAGACGGGTGGCCGCGATCCTGCTGCTAGCGCTGGCGTCAACCGGCGCAGCAAGCGCCAGCAGCGCCGCAGCTCCAGCGCCGACCCCCCCGTCGCTGCAACTCTCGCTCGCGGGAGCGCCGCAGCCCGGGGGGTTGGGGGCGGTCACGTCCATGGGCAGCGCCGCCAGTCCCGGAACCGTCGTGATCTATCTCGACCGCGGCAGCAGCTGCGCCGACACAACCGCCCTTGAGGACATGCGACTCGGCACTGGCCAGGTTCTACCGTTGCCCACCCACACCGTGACCGCAGCCGGGCCCTTCGGCCCCTTCACCTCGCAATTCCCAGCCCCCGCGCACGGCAGCTACCTGCTGTGCGGCTACCTCACGGACGGAACGCCGACCCCGGCCGCGGTCGCCCCGACCCCCTTGGTCATCCCAGTGCCGGGCGGGCCTA
>JBPCQX010000172.1:0-6195 GCA_050997675.1 Solirubrobacteraceae bacterium | reverse complement strand
CCGCAACAGGCTCGCCGCGACGCCGCCAATCGCGCGCGCGTCACCCGCGAGCTGCCTGCGAGCCGCATCGAGCTGCGAGGTCGCGTCGGGCGGCGGCGGCAGGGGCTGGGGCTTCTCGAAATTCGGCTCGCGCGTGCGCGAGTGGAGCATGCCGAGGAGCTGCGTCGCACCCACGCCGTCGGTCGTCGAGTGGTGCAGCTTGAGGATGAACGCCGCCTGGCCATCTGGCAGTCCGTCGACGAGCACCGACTCCCACGGCGCGCGGTGCTTGTCGAACGGCGTCATCGCGATCTGTTGGGCCGAGGCGAGCAGGTCGGTCCACGTGCCGGGGACCGGCAGCGCGATGCGCCGCACGTGGTAATGCAGGTCGAAGTCCTCGTCGACCGTCCACATCGGGCGCCCAACGCCGATCAACGGCTCGGTCACCTTCATGCGAAAGCGGGGAATCAGTCGCGTCGCCCAGTCATGCGCGGCGAGGAAGCGATCCCAATCGGGGAGGCGATCGAGCAGCTCGACGGCGACGATCGTCGAGCGCAGGCGCGGATCGGCCTCGGCGCGCCACATCAGCGCCTCGAGTGCGTTCATGTCGCGTTGCGCTCCCCAGGCGACGGGCCGGTCGCGCTCGGGGTCCGAGCCGGGAGCGCGGTGCTGATCGGTCACGCCGCTCATGCGACTTCGTTGAGTTCATGTTCGGCGGTGACGCGCATCAGGCCACGATATGCCTCGCGCGGATGGCGCCCCTCGTTGACGACGGCGTCAACCTCGGCGGCAATCGGCATCTCGACGTCGTGCTCAGCGGCGAGCTCCATCACCGTGCGCGCGCTCTTGACGCCCTCGGCGACCTGTCCCAGTTCTGCCGTGGCCTCCTCGAGCGTCTTGCCGCGCGCGAGCTCCTCGCCGATGCGGCGGTTGCGAGATAGCCTGCTCGAGCACGTTGCCATCAGGTCTCCCAGGCCGGTCAGCCCGGCGAACGTGCGGGGGTCACCCCCCATCGCCTCGCCGAGGCGCGTCATCTCCGCCAGGCCGCGTGCGAGCACCATCGCGCGGGTGTTGTCCCCCACGCCGAGCCCATCGGCCATGCCCATCGCGATCGCGATGATGTTCTTCAGCACACCGCCGAGCTCGGAGCCAACGAGATCCTCGTTGCGATAGACGCGAAAGCGAGGCGAGTGAAACAGCGGCTGCAGCGAGCACGCGACGGACTCGTCGCGCATCGCGATCACGGCCGCCGCGGCGAACCCGTCGAGGATCTCGCGCGCGAGGTTCGGGCCGGCCAGCAGGCCGACGGGGTGACCGGTGAGGACCTCGCCGATCACCTGGGTCGGCCGCAGGCCGCTCCCCGGCTCGAGCCCCTTCGCGAGCGAGAGCACCGGGACCCAGGGACGCACGTACGCAGCCGCCTCGCCCAGCACGTCGCGGATGCCGTGGGAGGGCACGCCGACGACGAGCACATCGGCCCTCTTCAGCGCCTGCTCAAGATCAGCGGTCGCCGTGAGCTCAGCATGGAGCTCTCGATCGCCGAGGTAGCGTGAGTTCGTGTGCTGAGCGGTGATCTCCTCGGCGACGTCCTGCCGGCGCGACCACATCATCGTCGGCGTGTTACGAGCCGCGAGCGAGGCGACCGTGGTGCCCCATGAGCCGCCGCCGAGCACCGTGACGTTCACGGCACGGCTCATCTGAGCGCCTCCGCCGTCGCGGGCAACGCACGGGCGTCGCCCGGCCAGTCGGCGAGCGTGCGCACGAACAGCTCGCGAACCTCGCGGACGTGCTCGTCGATCGACTCGCGCCGCCAGTCGCTCGTGTCCACGGCTGGGAGCACGGCGACCTCGACCGTGCCAGGCGAGAGCATCTGCGCGCCGCGCCACATGACCTCCCCCACGTTGCGCATCACGATCGGCACGATCGGCACCTCGGCCTGCATCGCGATGTGGAAGGCGCCCTTCTTGAAACGGCCCAGCCGCGGCGTGGCCGAACGCGTCCCCTCGGGGGCGATCACAAGCGAGATCCGCTCGTCGCGGATCTTCGCGACTGCGGGCTCGAGCGCGCGCTTGGCCTGCCCCGTGTCGCCGCGTTCGATGAACGCGACGCCCGCGAGCTGGAAGAACTGCCCAAAGCCGGGCACATGCTTCGCCTCGGCCTTGGCTATGCCGGTGAAACCGCTGCGGAGCAGCTTCATAAGGACAATCGGATCGAGCTTCGATTGATGATTGAAGGCAAAGACGCACGGCCGCACGTCCCAGAGGTGTTCGGTGCCGCTGACGACCTCGACGCGGATCCCGGCGAGAGCGAGACCGAGATCGGATCCAACGCCGCCGCCGATCTCGACGATCGTCTCGCGCGAGCGGTTGAGCAGACCGATGCCGAGACCCGCGACCGCCGCGCCGCCGAAGGCGCCGTAGAAGGCGCCGGTGCGCGCGATGTCGAGCAGCCCCGGCCGACCACCGCGCGACGCGCAACGCAACACCGGCCAGCCTCGCCGCTCGGCCTCGGCGCGCAGTGCGTCCTCGGGCTCGACCGCCATCGGGCGGCCCACGGCAGCGAGAAACTCGACATCCTCGGCGCCGTTGGAGTAGGCGAATGAGGCGGCGAGGTCGAGCTCGTGCTCGTCGGCGAGGGCAACGATTGCGCGCGCCTTGCCCCCGGCCCAAAGCGGCTCGCCGGCGGTGCGGCCGGTGAGCCGCCCATCGACGACCTCGACCGGCGTGCAGAGCGCGTGTGCGGCGCCGAGCTCCCGCGCCATCGGCTCGAGCTGGAAACGCGTCGCCGACGAGGCGAGCACGATCGTGTGGTCCATCGCGCGGTGTGCCTCGATCAGCTCCCACACCTCGAGATGCAGACGCGAGGCGATCGCATGCTTGAACAGCGACTGGCCAAGCTCCTCGAGCTCCTCCTCCGGGCGCCCGCGCCAAGCGCCGAGCGAGATCTCGAGGAAGGCGGCGAAGTCCGCGTCGGAGTGGATACCGCGCTGGCGCGCGAGCAGGGTGCGAGCGAGCTCGACCGGTCCGATCTCGAGGTGCCTGATGCGGTGCTCATAAAAGGCGCCGGCGGAGAAGCCGCCGATCACGGTTCCGTCGTAGTCAAAGAACGCACCCGTCCCCGAGCCGGGCTGGGAGTCTGCAATCGCGTCGAGCGCGCGCCGCAGGTCCGCGGGGCGACGCTCACGGGAGCTCGGCATCGAGCACCTCTTCGATCAGGCGCTCGTCGAGCGCGCGGATCTGCTCGACGAGCGCGACGACATCGCAGATCTCTTCAAAGAAGGTATGCCGTGCCGCGCGCACCTCCTCGCGGCCGGGATCTACGAGGTCGCGGTTGGCCGCGAGCTGCAAAGCGGAGGCGAAGAGCTCCTGGGAGAGCGACTCGGTGCTGTGCAGGCGGCCCTGGAGCAGCATCTGGCGGCCGACGCCGAGACACTCAGCGAGGAACGCTGCGCGCTGCACCGGCTCCCGCGGGTCGCGTGCCGCGAGGCGCTCCGCGACGACGAGCTGGGCGTCGAGGAACGAGCGCAGCGCGCGGTTAGCGACCAGCAGTCCCGACTTGCGCAGCAGCGCACCGGCGTCCTCCGGGCTCTGCGTGTGCGCGCGCCAGTCGGGGTCGGTGCGCTCGAGTTCCAGGCGAAGCTCCTCGCGGAATCTCTCCTTGTCGGCGAAAAAGAACTCGAACTTCAGCAGGTCACGGATGCGAAGCGACTGCTCCCAGGCGGCGTCGAAGAGCGCGTCGCCGCTCAGCGCGTGACGCGCGGCGTCCAGCAGCACGAGTTCGACGATCGCGCGGTTGATGAAGTGATGCAGCACACCGTTGCGGTAGAACGCCGCGACCGTGTGGTTGCCCGGTGCGATCGACCAGACCGGCTCGATGCCCCCCTCGTAACAGGTGACCACACCGGCCTGGACGAGCTGATCGAGCGCCGCGCGCAGCACGGCCGGCTTGCACAGCGCGTCGACGTCTCCAGGAATCTCGCGCGAGCGGACGTACTCGATCGTCGGCGCAAGGATGCGCCCGACCTGTTCGAGCGTGAGCGCGCGCCGCGGCGTGCCGAGCAGCGCGAAGGTGACGAGCGACGGCGCCCTCACCGGGGTCACGCGGTTGATCCCGTCGCAGATCCGGAAGGCGACCTTTTCCAGTCGAGCGCGTCCCTCGCCCGCCTCGGCGAGCGCGTCGCGGAGCGAGATCGCGCTGCCGAAGTCGATCCGCACGTTGCCGATCCGGCGGGTCTGCGCGCGCATGTAGCCGGCGAGCCAGCCGATGCCCTCGGCACTCTTCTTTTTGCCGGTCTGCTCCTCGGCCATCAACGCGACCTCGTGCAGGCGCGAGTAGTTGATCGAGACGGGCACGAGCATCACGTCGTCGGTCCGTCCCCGATCGATCGCCGTGGCGAGGTAGTGGAGCAGCCCGTACTTCGGAGGGCGCAGCTTGCCGGTCCGGGTGCGGCCGCCCTCGAGGTACCACTCGATGTTGAAACGCTTGGCGACGAGGTGGCCAAGGAACTCCCGCACCGCGAGCTTATAGACGGGGTCATCGCCAAAGCTGCGGCGAATGAAGACGAGACCCGCGCGCTTGCCGAGCGGGCCGATCGGCCAGAAGGCGAGATTGTTTCCGCCGAGCAGGTGATTGCGCGGGAAGTCGTTGTCGTGGAGGACCTCGGCGAGGACGAGCGGGTCGGTGTAGCTGCGGTGCGTTGGCAGGAAGACCAAGGCGTGACGGCGGTTCAGGGCGCGGAGCTTCTCGAGTCCCTCCAGGTCGACCTCGACGTCGTAGGCGCGGGAGTGCATCGGCGAGAGCAGAAGCCGGAACGCGTCGATCGCGACCGGACTTTGGACGGTCGCGAGCTCCCGGAGCGCAGCGACCGCCTCGGTCATGACGGCGTTGGCGGAGCGCCCTTCCTTCTCCGCCAAGGCGTCGATCTCGCCGCGGAAAGCAGCGCTGGCGGTGATCTGCTCCGCGACGAGCCGCGGGACCTTGTAGCGGTCGCCGATGATCGCCCGGTCCGCCCGATCACAGGCGATCACCGCCTGGCGGGCGACGAACGCGCCAAATCCGTGCGCGGTTCCGTCTTTGCCTGACTGCTTGTTGAAGCGACGCCTAAGGGCCGATACCTTCGCGCCCTCGCCGGCGACGACGTGCACGCGATCGGGCTCGCGCTCGGCGATCCGCGGCTGGAGCCAGGCGGGCGGGCGGCGCGGGTTCGTCAGTGCCAGAAGGTCGGCGAGGCGCATGTGTCGCTCGCCATTGCGCTCGCGCGGGACCCACGTGACGCGGACCGGTATGACCTCCGGGTCGCCGGCTTTGGAGAGGAGCGCCGCGAGGTTCGGATCCTCGCGGTCGACGATCGGGGCGTGGGGGTATTCGCGATCGGCCCAGGCGTCGATCAGGCGCCGCTCGGTGGGGCTGCGGGCGCGGGTGAGGAGGAGGATGTCGCGGGGTTCGGCGGCGTTGCTCGAAGCGGTGTCGGTGGTGATCTGTTCGGCGGCCTGGGCCATGCGTTCAACAGTAGCGGCTGGGTGGTTGGACGTTAGGGGTTTAGCGGAAGGCAGATCCCCGGTCCCCGGTTTGCGAATCGCGCCCAGCAGCAAGCTGCCATTCACAACCGAGCCCGGGAGCGGGCTGGCGTGTGGTTACTTCTTCTCTTATTGGTGGGGTGCTTCTTGACTTTGGCCGCGACTGGGTGGCGTTGATGCTCTTGCGGGTGGAGTCGGCGCAGTAGCGGGCGCTGAACTTCAGGAGTTGCTCGTGAAGGTACGAGCGTCCGCAAGTGCCGCCTGCCGTGGAGCCCGGGCGGTCTAGCGAGGGGCGGTTGTGTAGGCGGCCTCGCCGCCGCCGATGTAACGTGGCTCGCCTAGGCCCTGCTCTGCGCTGAGCACGCCTGTGAGGTGTCGGATGGAGAGCGCGTCGAGAATCGAGTGGAAGCTGCCATCTTCGTTGAAGTTGATGTTCGCGCCCGCAACGCGGACGAGGATAATCGTGTCCTCGGTGTTCTCGGCTGGAGCGAAGAACGTGTGGACCGAGCCGCCGGGCTCGTACAGGTACGATCCCGGTGTCTGCGGCTGGCTGAGGTGCTCCTTGTACTGCCAGCGTCCCTGCAGCGTGTACACCTCGGCCGGGCCGGTGTGGTAATGCAACTGAATCTCGGCGCCCGGCTTGAACGTCGCGAGCACCACCCACTCGTTGCGCTCAAGGTCGACGCGCAAAGGCTTGAAG
>JBPCQX010000163.1:0-4923 GCA_050997675.1 Solirubrobacteraceae bacterium | reverse complement strand
CCTTGGGGCCGAAGCCAAGCTCGAACACCCGCAGCGACTCGACCGACGCCACTTCGGCGTTGTGCGACCGAGCCAGACCAAAGCCGAACGAGCACGTGGCTTGCGGCGAGGGCGAGACCGTCGCCGGAGCGAACCAGGAGTACGACGTGCTCGCAGATTGCTGGCTCCCGGGGCTTGGCCAGCGTCGACACTCCTGCTCGGCTTGGATAGGAGCAGCCACCGGCCCGGGCGTGCGTGTCTCGTCTCAGATGGACGAGCTGCGCTACTGATCGACACCTCTGCGGTCGGGGATCGCCAGACAGGTGCTCGTGCTCACGAGCAGCAGCGACGTGCCCGGCGACGCTGTCTCCCGCGGCGCCATGGCGATGGAGGAGCAGTGGCGACAGCGCCCTGCTCCTCGCCGAGGCTGTCGGGCGAACATCGCGAGGTCAGTGGCGCTCGGGTTGAGCGCGCCGGGCGCTTGGGCGTTTTCGCGGGAACGTTGCGGTCAATGCTCCCGCGGAGCGCGTGGACGGGAGCCGGCGGGGCCGGGCCCCGTCCGGTCCCGTCACCGGGTGTCGGTGGCTATCCAGTGCGTGTGCAGCTTCAGGAGGTTGTGGGTGGCCGCGATGAGTCGCCATTCTGATTGGACGGCGGCGCGGCCTCGTCGCTGGAACCGGTCGATCTTGCGGTTGTGCTTGATGTCACCGAACACAGGCTCGATCAGCGCTTGTCGTTTGCGGTAGAGCGGTCCACCGTGGGGGCTTTGGATGACCGTGCGCATGAATGCGTAGAGCCCGCCGGTCCAGCCGGGTCGCTCACCTTGGCGGGTGTTCGCGTCGGGCGGGATGATCACCGGGATCCCGCGCGCGGTGATCTTCATCATCTGTTCCTGATGCCAGTAGCCGGCGTCGGCGACGATCACCTCGGGCGCTTGGCTCACGCCGGCCGCTTGGAGCTCTCGTTCGACGGCGGTGACGATCGGGTCGAGGTGCCCGAAGTCCGGTGACTCAACAGTGATCTCCGCGGCGATCACGATGTGGTTCTCGTTGACCGCGGCCTGGGCGTTGTAACCCTGGATCCATCCCTTCGTGGTGGTCTGCATCACCCGGGAGTCCGGATCGGTCGTGTTGAACTTCCCCTCCGGTTCCTCAGGCGGCACGTACGGACCCGGGAGTGCACGGAACCGTTTGCCTGCTGGGGTGACACCACCGGCGATATACGTCTCATAGGCCTGGTTCGCGTCCGCCTCGACCGTCACCTGATCGCAGAACCGCCGCTCCGCTTCAAGCAACCGCTCAGCGCGTGACCGAGGGACCCGTGTGCCGTGCAGACGTCGATGCTCGTCGAGTTGCTTGCGAGCCTCCACGAACCACCGTCGTCGCCCGCGACCCGACGCCCGCTCGACCGTCTCATCGTCGAACTGCAACACCAACTCGCCCCCAGGCTCC
Source organism: Solirubrobacteraceae bacterium (assembly GCA_050997675.1). Lineage (GTDB taxonomy): Bacteria > Actinomycetota > Thermoleophilia > Solirubrobacterales > Solirubrobacteraceae > Palsa-513. Next base: position 3,493 of record JBPCQX010000163.1, on the reverse strand, counting down.
TGCCCCGCCGATGCCTCCTCGCCGATCGACTGCTGATCGTCGCGCTCGCGCTCGCGCTCCAACCGTTCTTTCGCGGCTTGCAGCGCCGCGCGACGCCCGGCGGCGGTCTGCAACTCCTCGGGCAGCTCATCACCGCGCCTGTCGCCGTGCTGCTCGTCGTCTTCTCGATCGAGGCGGTCCGCCTCGGCAAGGATCTCCCGAACAAGGCGCTCGTACTCGAGGTTGCGTTCCTTTGACGCGTTCGCGGCGACCTTCGTTCCATCAACCGCGATCACCCCGACCTTCACCAACCCCGCCTCCCGACACAACCCCAGCACCTGTGAGAACACCGCCGCCAGCGCGGTCTCATGCCGGCGGCGGAACTCCGCGATCGTCGAGTGATCCGGCACCCTGAGCGCGGTGATCAACTTGTACGCAACGTCCTCGCGACACTCCCGCTCGATCCCCCGCGAGGACCGGTTTCCCCGCGAATACGCGTACAGCAACAATGCGACCATCATCCGCGGGTCATACGCCGACTGCCCCTGCCCGTTGGAGCGATACGCCCCATAGAACCCGGCCAGATCCATCTGATCGACCGCACCCAGGACCGTCCACACGAGATGGTCCTCCGGCACCCAATCGACCACCGACGGCGGCATCAAGAACACCTGTCCGCGATCACACGCAATGAAGTTCTGAGGCATGCGCGGATTCTCTTAAACCGTCCGGATAGCACGCCTTTGCCCGACAGCCTCCGCCAAGCGCGGGCTCGACGTGGACGCGGAGGACTTCCTCGATGTCGTCGATCGATCGGGGCTTGTAGCGGTGTCCGCGCTTGTTCAGCGCCTTCCCTTCGCGGGCCGACCTGACGAAGTTTTCGCGCGCCTCGGCGAGCCTGAGATTGCCGCCCCGGCGCGCTTCGCCGCGCTCAAGCTGCGCCATCAGGTCGGTGCGCGCGTTCCGTGCGGCCTCGGCCGTCGCCATCCGCTTGGTCTTCACCTGCCGCTTTACATGCCGGTCGTACACGACGCCGTAGTACGTCGGCTTGCAGCGGCACCGGCTGCTCTCGCCGACCGGGCAGCTGGTCTGGTGGCGGGCGTAGACGCCTTGGTACCTCGTTTTCGTGTCCTTGTACCTCGTCTTGGTGTCTTTGCTTGCCATCAACGGGATTGTCTACGCTGCGGTGCCGCGCCGCCAGTCCTGTTCGGTCACCCATCGTTCGAGCTCGGCGATTGGGTAAAGGCGCAGCTGGCCTGAGTAGATGCAGCCGATGTGCGGCTGGACGTGCCTTTGGAAGTGCCGCAGCGACATTCCTAGGGAAGTGGCCGCATCATTACGGCTCAAGGCGAGCCGCGGCGGCGAGGGATCGGAGGTCGGGGTCCTCACCACGACGTCGCCAACAAACGCACGAAGGCTGGGATGCCGAGAGGCGCGCCGCTACAGGCCTTGGCCCGCGTCAGATCACCAGACACTTGATGGCTCCCTCCGAAGAGCAGGATCGCGTGCCCGTCTGACACTACACGATCTCTCGTAGTCGTGTAGCGCTATATCGTGCTAAATGCTCAGAAGCTAACTTGCCGTGCCGTTAGAACCCCGTCCTTCGAGGAATGCCTGCTGCGTCTCTACCGGCGACTCAATACTGAACACCGCGCCCGAGGAACACGCGCGCATATGGAACAGATACACGCGCGTCACCGCGCCCGCGAGGTCAACGTCCGCCTCGCCCCAGTCCACCTCCGCGGTCCGACCGGGCGCGTGCGTCAGCTTCATGGAGACCTTGACAATCCGTGAGGCCGCCGACGCTTGCGGCATGCATGACCTATGAGGCGATGCGCGCCGGTGTCGACCGCGGCACGCTACGCGCTAGCGCGCGTTGCAGCGCAGCCCTCTGCGGCGAATGTAGGGCCTGCGGCGGACCGCCGCAGATACCCCTTCGACAACGCCCATTCGCTTCCTAGCTTGGTTCTGGCGCTTGCGGTGGGTTGTCGGTCCGGGGAATGCCGAGGCGCCTGGTGATCTCCTGCAGCACCTCAGGCTGCAGGTCCGTACGGGCGTGCGCCTGTTCCACGAGCTCGCGCTCCTAGTCGCGCAGCCCCGCCGCGCGCTCGAATTCCTGCGCCTCGATTGCCTGCTGCTTGGCGCGACGCAGCTCCCGGATCTGTTGTGCGAGCTGCTCATCAGCACGCGCGGTCTCCACCCGGGCACGTAAGGCCTGCTCTCGGGCGCGCTCGATCATGCCCCACAGCAAGTCAAGGTCAACCCCCAGCTCGCCGAGCGCCTGAGCGGGCAGCGTGTCCGGTGCGCAGGCAAGCGCGAGCAGAAGATCTCCGGCGTCGGGATCACGACCGAGCTTGCCGCGAATCTCTGCCGCTAACCGTCCAGGACCGGCTCCATCCCGTCTAGCCATGCCACGTCATAACCCCGCCGGGTTAGCTGCTCGCCGATCATTGTGACCTCCGCCGATCGGGCGCTGGGGCCCGATAGCATCCGGATCACCGCGTTGCGGACCTTCTCGGAGTCGGCGTCGAAGTCAAGCAGGATCCGGGCGGCGACCCCCTCGTTCTCCCGGACCAGCCCGAGCAGGATGTGCTCGGTGCCGATTGAGTTATGGCCGAGACTCAGCGCCTCGCGCAGCGCCAGCTCGAGCGCCTTCTTTGCCCTCGGGGTGAACGGGATCTGGCCGGAGGTGGCCTCCTTCCCCGCGCCCACGATCCGCGTCACCTGCCTACGAACGTGCCCGATCGTGACGCCGAGCGCCTCTAGCGCCCTCGCTGCCAGACCCTCCTGCTCGCGCAACAGCCCGAGCAGAGCTACATCCATCGCTACATCCATCGAGGATGTGCTCGGTGCCGATGTAGCTGTGCTTGAGCGTCCGCGCTTCCTCCTGGGCCAGCACGACGACTTGGCGGGCTCGCTCTGTGAATCGCTCAAACAGACCCGAAGAGTCCCACCCTGCGAGACCGTTGACAAGTACCGCTGAGCCCAGCATCGGTGTGATCTTCAACGGTAAATGGCGGCAATCTTTGATCGCTATATGGCGGGTCAGGGCTGGCCGAGGCGGCCGTCTCGCGACTCGGCTGCGGCCGACCTTGGCGTTGCGAGAAGGACCGTTATCGCACCAACCGCGGCCCCGCCTCCCCGCCGTGGCGGGCGATCCCCGCGACGACCCAGGCCACGAGTTCATCGTTATCGCTCGAATCGACGTCCCGGCCCTAGGTGCCGCACCGGCTGCACGCGCCTACGACGATCCGGCCAGATAGCGCCCAAAGAACCCGGCCAGATAGCGATCAAAGTCACAGCGTCGGCTGGCGGCCTCTCATGCAACCGGGTCACGTTTACGCTCAACCGCCGCCCAACCCCTGCGTATGGGTCACGTTAATGGTGGGAAACGTGACTTCAACGCGCATTTGCTCGGCAAGCGCGACGTGTGAAGTTGCACGCTAAATGGCGGGCCTTTTGACGCGCTATTTAGCGCGTAACTTCACAGCATCGGCGATGTCGCGAAGAGTGC